>DATLOR010000247.1:0-6445 GCA_035536135.1 Pyrinomonadaceae bacterium
GCGCTCTACGCGGAAAAGCGCGTGAAATACACGCCCGAAATGATTGTCAGCGACCCGCAAATATCGGTCAACGCGTCGGTCGATTACCTGCGTTACCTGCGCAAACGTTTTCCGACCAAGCCGAAAATCGGAATTCTGCACAATTACGGCGGGGCGGGCGAAGGCGGTTCGACCGATGTCGCGCTCAAGGTCAGTCAATGGCTGAAATGCGAACAGATCCTGCAGGGGGCGCGCGGCGAGTTTACGGAAAAGGTCATTACCGAAGCATTAACCGCCGCCGAACCGAATCACGCCGCGCTGATTCCGAATGTGACCGGTGGCGGTTTTGACAGTAATTTAGGATACTGATATGAGGGGAAAGAAATAGAGCATAAAAAATGAAAAGAATTTTAATCACGGGCGGTGCGGGCTTTATCGGCTCGCATCTTTGCGAAAGACTTCTCAACGAAGGCAACGAAGTAATTTGTCTCGACAATTTTTTCACGGGCAGAAAGGAAAATATCTTTCACCTGATGGACAACCATCGGTTCGAACTGATCCGGCACGATGTGACCGAACCGATCTTTCTCGAAGTTGACCAGATCTACAATCTCGCGTGTCCCGCATCCCCGGTTCATTATCAATACAACCCGGTCAAAACCGTTAAAACAAGCGTGATGGGCGCGATCAATATGCTCGGGCTTGCGAAACGTGTCAAGGCGCGGATCTTTCAGGCTTCAACGAGCGAGGTTTACGGCGACCCTGAAATTCATCCGCAAACCGAAGATTACTGGGGAAACGTCAATCCGATCGGGCTTCGCTCGTGTTACGACGAGGGAAAACGCATCGCCGAAACATTGTTTATGGATTATCACCGCCAGAACAACGTTGATATCCGGATCGTGCGGATTTTTAATACTTACGGACCGAAAATGCTCGAAAACGACGGTCGGGTCGTCTCGAACTTTATCGTGCAAGCGCTGCGCGGCGAGGATTTGACGATCTACGGAACCGGCGAACAGACGCGCTCTTTCTGCTATGTTGACGATCTGGTCGAAGGTTTTATCCGACTGATGAACACGGAAGCCGAAGACATTCATATGCCCGTCAACATCGGCAATCCGGGCGAATTTACGATGAACGAGCTCGCGCAGGAAGTCGCCAAAGCGGTCGGCAGAGAAACAAAAATTACAAATTTTCCGCTGCCGCAGGACGACCCGAAACAGCGTCAGCCGAATATTACGCGGGCAAAGGAATTACTCGGCTGGTCGCCGACGATTCAGTTGGCGGAAGGCTTGAAAAAGACGGTTGCGTATTTTGCGGAACGCATCAAAACGTCAGACAATAAAACTGCAAAAGTTTAGTTTTAATACTGCAAGAGTTTAATTTATTTAGGAAAAGAATGAAAATTTTAATTACAGGCGGTGCAGGTTTTGTCGGATCGCATTTAGCGGACAAACTGCACGGCGAAGGACACGAAATAACGATTATTGACAATCTCTCGACAGGACGCTATTCAAACGTCGCACATCTCGAAGGACAGGAACGCTTTCGATTGATCATCGACACGGTTTTGAACGTCAAATTGATGGAAGAACTGATCCGCGAATCAGACCGGGTTTTTCATATGGCAAGCGCGGTCGGCGTGCGGCTCATTATGGAACGTCCCGTCGAGACGATCGAAACGATTTTTCGCGGAACCGACATTGTTCTCGGATTTTGTGCGCGTTACCGCAAACGCGTGTTGATTCCTTCGACCTCGGAAGTTTACGGCAAAGGAACGAGCGTTCCCTTTCGCGAAGACGACGACATTTTGAAAGGCTCGACGAGCAAACATCGCTGGGCGTATGCCTGCGCGAAAGAGTTGGACGAATTTTTGGCGCTCGCGCACTGGAAAGAATCGCGTCTGCCGGTCGCGGTCGTGCGGCTTTTTAACACGGTCGGACCGCGCCAGACGGGACAATACGGAATGGTCGTGCCGCGTTTTATCAAAGCCGCTTTGAAGAACGAACCGATTCCCGTTCACGGCGACGGCAGTCAGTCGCGCTGTTTCGGGCATGTTCTCGATGTCGTTGAGGCTTTGCCGAAACTGCTTGAAACTCCGAGCTGTTTCGGGCAAGTTACAAATATCGGCAACGCCGAAGAAATCACGATCAAAAATCTCGCCGAAAAAGCGATCGAAATGACGAATAGTCAAAGTAAGATCCAGTTTATTCCGTACGAAGAAGCTTACGGCGAAGGCTTTGAAGATATGCAGCGGCGCGTTCCCTGCCTGGATAAAGCCAAACTTTTGATCGGCTTTGAGCCAACCCGTACGCTTGAAAATATCATCAATGATGTTGCAAATGAATTTCGCAGGGAATTCAAATCCGAAATTGCAAACGCATAGATTTTATGAAGATTCTTAAACAAGCGGCGTTTTTCGCTTTTTTATTGACATTTCTGAGCGTCGCGGCTTTCGCACAAGAAACCGGCGGCGCAAAAGGAAAGGTGCGCAACGTTAAAGGCGACGGCATCGGCGGCGCGACGATTACCGCACGGCGCGACGGAAAAGACATTAAAACCGTTAAGACCGACGCCAAGGGAAATTTTGAAATGACGGGACTGCAAACCGGGGTTTACAATTTTGTCATTGAAAAATCGGGCTACGGCGCGGGCGTCAAATACAACGTCGAGATCAAAAAGAAAGGCACCGTCAATCTGGGCGACAATCTCGTTCTGATGGTTGACCAGGGCACGCTCGTCCTGATCAACGGAAGTGTTTACAATCAGGACGGACGAAGCATTACGGGCGCGAAAATCGAGATCGAACGGATCAGTTCCGACGGTTCGACGAAAAAAGTCGGGAGCGGTTATACAAACGTGAGCGGTGAATTCACGTTTCGCCAACCCGAAGGCACGGCGAAAATCCGCGTCACGGCTTCGCTCAAAGGCATCAGCAATTCAAAAGAGATCGAGGTTGACAGCGCGGGCATTTATCGTCTGGCGATAACGCTCAATCTTCCCAAAGAAGAAGACAAGTAAGAAAGTTTAAAAGTAGAAAAGCGGAAAAGTGAAAAAGTTTTGTTGAACTTATCGAACAAAACTTTTTCACTTTTCCGCTTTTTCGCGCTTTCACTTTAATTAATGGTTTCCGAAATTTCCTCCGTTGCCTGCATCGCTTCGACATTGTTGACATCCGTGACGATCAGCGGAAATTCTTCGAGCAGACGCGCATCCGCCAGCGTTTGAACCCAGTAGGTTCCCGCCGACGGAAAGACGACATTGACGAAAAACGAAACATTATCGGTAAATCCGCCGGGCGCGAGTTCGATCTGCGTCGGCTGTGATGTCACGACCAGATTGCTTTTGTTCGGCGACAGAATCCGCACTTCGGTGTGATGATTGCCCGCGCCGCGCCAGTGATTGACAACCGCAAATTTGATCAATGAGATCGGCAGTTTCTCGACCATTATATTTTGGAAAACTCCCATCAGAGAAATTTTATTGCCCATCTCAATCCGTACGTCGTCGCACAGGAGCGTGTAAATCAGTTGTAAATTTTCGTTTGTCATAATATTTGCCGCAAACGGCACAAATCCGCATTTATTGTTTGATTGTAAAAAGACTCAATGCAAACCGGATTTCATAATTTCGCCTTTTTACTTTTTACCTTTTACTTTTCAAATCGCGCCGTTTTTCTTGAACCAATTCTGCAATTTCTGCCACGCGTCTTCGCTTGATTCCTTATTAAAACTCGGACGGTAATCGGCGTGAAAACCGTGTTGAGCGTTCGGGTAAACGACGATTTCGGATTTCGATCTGCCTTTCTTTAATTCGTCCTGCATTCTCTGCACCGAATCGAGCGGAATGCCCTGGTCGAGACCGCCGTAAAATCCGATGACCGGAACTTTTAGATCCTTCGCAATATCGATCGGCATTCCGGGCTGAACGGGATTTTTCGGCGCCTTCGGGTCGCTCACAAGTCGCCCGTACCAAGCCGCGCCCGCGTCGACATCTTTATTATGCGCCGCATAAAGCCAAACGATGCGTCCGCCCCAGCAAAAACCCGTGATCGAGAGTTTTTTCGTGTTTCCGTTGTTCTTTTTCGCCCACGCGACGGTCGCGTCCAGATCGCTCATTGCCTGCGTATCGGGAATTTTCGAGAAAATATCGCGCTGAAGCTCCTGGATTTGAGTGATCGTCTTGACATCGCCCTGCCGCGCATAGAGCGCGGGCGCGACCGCCATATAGCCGAGCTTGGCAAAACGCCGGGAGACGTCTTGAATCCATTCGTGAACGCCGAAAATCTCGTGAATGACGAGCACGACGGGGAAATTTTTGTTCTTTGTATCGGGCATTGCGCGGTACGCCGGAATTTCGCCGTCCGCAACGGGGATCTTCACTTCGCCTTCGATCAAACCTTTGTTGTCGGTCGTAATGCGCGTCTGCGCCTGAATCGGCGAGACGGCGGCGGCGAACATTCCTGCCGCAAAAATCGAGGTTGCAAAGAATTCGCGCCGGTCTAAACGCGGTGCTGACGGATTGGAATCACTGATATCTTGATACATTTTTTTCTCCCCTTTTAAGTTTTTATTAAATTTTTACTTTTCCAAGCGCGGAGGTCAAGAGTATAATTGAATTTACGATTTTGGATTTGGGATTTGGGATTGGTTTGCGCCGCGTATTGATTCATTTTCAATCACGTTATACAGCGCTTCAAACAATCCGAAATCCAAAATCCAAAATCCAAAATCGAGCAATGTTGTTATACGGGTTAATTTGTCTTTCACTGAGTCTGGCGGGCGTCGCGGGTCTGCAATTTTTCTATATGGCGTATCTCGAACGCCTTGACCGCATGCGCAAACGGAAGATTTACGAACTTGAACAGCATTGCAAATATCTGACAAATCGTTTGAAAGACACCGAATCGCAAATCACCGAACAAAACGACCTGATCGAAGCCATCTACGAAGAACTCGAAACGGAAGACGAAGAAGAGGTTTGGGCGGATGTCATCGAAGACCGGTAAAAATTACTAACGACAAATTAAGTTTTTATAATTCGGGCTCTTCCGCCGGCTGATTTTCGATCAGCTGTAAAAGGTCTTCAAACTGCACGGGCTTGACCAGATGATAATCGAATCCGGCTTTGAGCGAACGCTGACGATCTTCTTCCTGTCCCCAACCCGAAACCGAGATCAGCAGTGATTGCGGCAGAAGTTCGCGCAAACGGGCGGCAAGCTGGTAGCCGTTCATTCCCGGCAAACCGATGTCGCACAAACAAATTTCCGGCTGAAAATCTTCGGCTGTTTCGATCGCCGTTTCGCCGTCAAATGCAGTGCGGGTCGTGTAGCCTTCAAACCCTAAAAGAGTTTCCATCATTTCCAGGGCATCCTGATTATCGTCCACCACCAAAATCCGGCGCAGTGGTTTCTTTTGCGATTTTAAATCGGTGTGTTCTTCTGCGCCGTCCGGCATTTCCATCTGCGCTGTTTGAAGAATATCTGTTTCCGAAGTTGGGCTTGCGGGCATCGCTTCCGACTGTTCGGCGGCAAGCGGCAGACGGACGATGAATTCGCTGCCCGTTCCGCGTCCTTCGCTGAATGCCTGAATACTGCCGCCGTGCATTTCGACCAGTTTTTTAACGACGCTGAGACCGATGCCGAGTCCGCCGCGCGCCTGTTCTTCGGGAGTTTCGATCTGACCGAACATCTCGAATATCTTCGAGAGCATTTCCGGTTCGATGCCGAGCCCGCTGTCCTTGATACTGATCACCGCATCGCCGTCTTCTTTTTTCGCGGTGAGCGAAATCTGCCCGCCCGCATCGCTGTATTTCGCCGCATTGTTCAAAATATTGAGGAAAATCTGCGCAATGCGTGTTAAATCCGCGTCGATGTAGATCGGTTTGTAAGGCAGTGTCACGGTCAATTCATTTTCGGCATTTTCGATCAATTCCTGACTTGTTTCGAGCGCCATTTCGATCGCGGTCTTAAGTTCGATCCGCTCGCGTCGGAGCTTGATCTTGCCCTGCGTGATCCGCGAAATGTCGAGCAGATCATCGACCAGATGAACGATCTGATTGGTTTGCCGCTCGATGATGTTCAAAGTGTTGTCGAATTTTGTTTTATTGTCGCGGATCTGACGGATCACTTCGAGCCCCGAACGGATCGGCGCGAGCGGGTTGCGAAGCTCGTGCGCGAGCGTCGCTAAAAACTCGTCCTTGCGGCGGTCTGCCTCGCGCAAAGCATCTTCCATTTCGTTGCGTTCGGTGATGTCGCGGGTCGTTCCGGCAACGGCTTCGACCTCGCCGTCCGCGCCGATGATCGGAACGAAAATATAGTCGTACATCCGCCGACCGGACGTGCCGTTAAACGGAACATCGCCGCGAATCGGCTGTTTGGTCGCGACGACCTGTTCGATCTCCCGGTCGTGCATTTCGGCGTGCCACGGTTCGTAGCCGAGTTCGAGGCAGTTTTTGCCGATCG
>DATLOR010000248.1:0-47301 GCA_035536135.1 Pyrinomonadaceae bacterium
ATGACAAACCAGATAATTTACGACGCGACAAATCTGCCGACGACCGTGATCATCGACCGCAAAGGCATCATTCGCTATGCCGAAACGGGCGCGGGCAGGGAAAAAAATATTCAAAAAACGATTGAAAAACTTCTGGCGGAAAAATAATTTCAGATGGTTCAAAATATAGAGGAGATCAAAACTCAAAACTTTTACGACCGCATCGCCGATGTTCACAATCTGGCGTTGAAAATTAACGGTTATCGCCAATCGGTCGAAAAATATCTCAAATCACTCGACTTAAAGATCGATGAAAACTCGCTTGTTTTAGACGCCGGAAGCGGCACGGGAATCGTCACGCTCGGCTTTCACGGCGCGGGTTTTCGTCCGCGCAAGACGATCGCGCTCGATCTGTCTTTCAATTCCCTGAAGGTTTCGCGCGAGCAGTTTGAAAAAGACAAAAATACCGATGCCGCAAATATTTCGGCGGTTCAGGGCAATGTTTTGAATCTGCCTTTCCCGGACGAAACTTTCGACCTGGTTCTGAGCTGCGGCGTGCTCGAATACGTTCCGCTCGACGAAGGTTTGCGGGAAATGGCGCGGGTTCTGAAAACCGGCGCGCGGCTCGTTTTTATTCCCGTCAAACCGTCGTTCGTCGGCTCGGTTCTGGAGCTTTTATATAATTTTAAAACCCATCCGATAAAAAATGTAAGAAAGATTTCACAACAATATTTTAAGATCATCGGCAGGCATAAATTCCCGATCACCGAACCGATCAGCTGGTCGAAAACGATTTTTTTGTTGGAGAAGAAATAGAGTGAAAAAGTGAAAAAGCGGAAAAGTGAAAAAGTTTTGTTGATTATTCTCAATCTGACTTTTTCACTCTTTCACTTTTTCACTTTTTCACTTTTTCACTTTGAATGAAATGAAGAAACCTTTGATCATCGCGCATCGCGGCGCGTCGGCGCTGGCGCCGGAAAATACTCTGGCGGCTTTTGAAAAAGCGATTTCGGACGGCGCGGAAGGCATCGAATTTGATGTTCGTTTGTCGAAAGACGGCGCGGTCGTCGTTTTTCACGACGCGACTCTCGGACGCCTTTCCGACCGCAAAAATCTCGTTTCGAGCCTCAGCGTAGAAGAATTGCAGAAAATTGACGTCGGCACGTGGTTCGGCAAACGCCGTCCGAATGGTTCAGCTGAAGATTTTTCCGGTGAAACGATCCCGACGCTTCCGGAGCTTTTGGACTTTTTGAAAGATTTCACGGGATTGATCTATATCGAGCTGAAATGCCGCGAATCGGAAATCGAAAAGCTCGTCAAAGCTGTCTGCAAAACGATTTCGGATTCGCCTTTGCTTGAACAGATCATCGTCAAAAGTTTTCAGCTTGAAACGCTTCCGCACATTCGCCGCGCTTGCCCGAAAGTGAAAACCGCCGCGCTCTTTGCGCCGAAAATTATGACGCTTCTGCGCAAGGAAAAACGGCTCGTGAACATCGCGCACGAGCTCGGTGCGGATATGATCTCGGTGCATTTTTCTCTGGCGACGCGCAAATTGATGAAAAAAGCCGCGAAGAAAAATCTGCCCGTCACGATCTGGACGGCGGACAATCCGCGCTGGATCAGGCGCGCCTTTGATCTCGGGCTTTTCGCCGTCATTACAAACAATCCGGCGGTTTTGCTGGCAAAACGCGCAGAGGTTTTAGAAAAAGATTAGAAGATTAGCCACGAATGACACGAATGACACAAATGAAATCATAAAAAATAATTCGTGTTATTCGTGTCATTCGCGGCTAATCTCTTTTTCTTATCTTTCAATTTTGCCGGGGCGCGAAACTAGGGCTAAAATTATAGCGTTATAACCGAAAATATTTAGGAAATCTTTTTAAAATGAAAACTTACGACAATGTTTTAGGACTTATCGGCAACACGCCGCTCGTCAGGATCAATAATATTACGCGCCAGCACGGCATCAAAGCGCAGGTTTTTGCGAAACTCGAAAGCCTCAACCCGGGTTATTCGGTCAAAGACCGCATCGGCATTTCGATGATCAACGATGCCGAGGAAAAAGGAATCTTAAAACCCGGCGGAACGCTGATCGAAGCAACGAGCGGCAACACCGGAATCGGGATGGCGCTCGTCGCGGCAGTCCGCGGCTACAAATGTATTTTTGTGATGACCGATAAAGTGTCGGTTGAAAAACGCCGTTACTTAAAAGCGATGGGCGCGGATGTCGTGATTCGTCCGGCGGCGGCAAAATACGGTTCGCCCGAGCATTACGTCGAAACGGCAAAGCGCATCGCCAAAGAAACGCGCAATTCGTTTTATCCCGACCAATACAATCATCCGGCAAACCCTCTGGCGCATTACCGCACGACCGGACCCGAGATCTGGAACGACACTGACGGCAAGATCACGCATTTCGTTTCTTCGATCGGCACGGGCGGCACGATCACCGGAACGGCGCGCTATCTGAAGGAAAAAAATCCGAATATCAAGGTGATCGGCGCCGACCCGTACGGCTCGATCTTCAAACAATACAAGGAAACCGGACAAGTTCCCGAAGCAACGCCTTATCTGGTCGAAGGCATCGGGCAGAACATTCCGGTCGGCAACGCAGACGTCAAGATAATTGACGAGATCATCAATATCACCGACCGCGAATCGTTTGAACTCTCGCGCCAGCTCGGCAAACACGAAGGAATTTTCTGCGGCGGCTCGACGGGAACGATTTTCGCGGGCGCACTCAAAGTCGCGAAGGATTTGGACGAATCGGCAGTCGTCGTCTTTATCGTCTGCGACACGGGCGAACATTATCTGACAAAACATCATTCGGACGAATGGATGAAGGAAAAACTCCTGCTCGAACCGCAGAAAATCACCGCCGGATTGATCGCCGAAACAAAATCGAACGGCTCACCGCAGGAACTGATCTTTGTTTCGCCGGATGAAACCGTGAGCGACGCACTGACGCGCATGACGGACGCGGGCGTCACGCAAATTCCGGTTCTGGAAGATAATACTTCGGTCGGAAGTTTGCGCGAAAGCCATATTTTGACAAAACTCTTAAAAGACGGCGATCTACTAAGCGCAAAGGTCGGCGATGTGATGGACAAAAGCTTTCCGATCGTCGATATGGACACGGGTTCGGACGAGATCAAAGCGAAACTGCAGAAATCTCCGGCGGTCTTGATCGAAGATTTCAAACGGATCACCGGCATCATCACGCGCTCGGACGTGCTTGATTTGCCCAAGTAATCTGAGGATTTTGCGGAAATCAATTATTTTTGCCCGCGCAAGACGCCGGAACAGGCGCGAAATAGTTAAAGACATATTCTTTTTTTCGCGCTTTTTAGTGCGCGCGCGCGGGCAAAATAAAATAATCTCTAAAAACCGGCAACTTCGGGTAAAATAAAGTTGAAACGAAAAAAAATACAGGTAAAATAAATTGCAATTTCAAAAAGCGATCCGGGATGAAGGTTTGCCTTTTTGTATTCTTTAATCTGTTGGCAAAATTTTGATTTGGAGAAAAACAAATGAGCGATAATCCGAAAGATGACGATTGGGGAATGACGCTGCCGAATGTGCCGCTTAATGAGGAAAAGAAAAAAGACGTTCCGCCAAACTTTCCGCCGAAAGCAGTAGAATCAACTCCGAGTTTGCCGCCAGCCGATGATTGGGGAATGACCACGCCGAACATCAATATTCCAAACAATGCCGCTTCACCGCCGCCGAGTCAGGCACCGGGTCAGCCGATCGCGGATTTCGACAGTACGACGCCGAATATCAATATTCCGCAGCAGTTTTCCGAGCAACCGAAACAATCTCCGGCGTCAAATCAGCCGTCGGACGATTGGGGAATCTCGTCGGAAAAAATCAATGTTCCGAAAGAAAACAAAAAAGACGACTGGCAAATGCCGACTCCGGTTTTTCGCAAATCCGAAGGCGAAAAACCGACTTTTGATAAAACCACGCCGAATTTTAATCTGAAAAATCTTAATGAAGATTTCGGCTCGCCCTACAATGAAGAAGATGCGGGCAATAAGACCACGCCTTATTACCGCTTACCCGAAAATCAAGGCGAATCAAATGCCGCGCCGCCCGAGGTTTCCGAACAATCTGCCGACGGTTCGCAGAAAAAATCTGCCGTCAAACAGAAAAGCGGAAATGCCAAATGGTTTTTGCTTCTCGGCGGGCTTTTCGCTTTCTTTTTGATCGCCACCGCCGCGCTCGTTGCCGCTTATTTTCTCTATTTCAACACGCCCAACACGGTCAAAAGCGTCGCCAACAAATCGACCGAGACTGCGCCGACCGCGGCGCCGACCGTCGCCGTCACCAATACTCTACCCGCAAGCGTCAATTACAAAGGTGATATGGTTTTGGTCGCGGCGGGCGAATTTACGATGGGCTCGGACACGGGCGGCGACGAATCGAAACCCGCGCATAAAGTGACCGTTCCGGCGTTTTATATCGACAAAACGGAAGTGACCAACGCGCAGTACAAGGAATTCTGCACGGCGAACGGCAAATCTGCGCCGCCCGACCCGTTTTGGGAAAAAGGCTATTTTGAAAATCGTCCGAACGCACCGGTCTTAGGCGTTTCGTTCAATGACGCGCAGGAGTTTGCAAAATGGGCTGGAAAACGCCTGCCGACCGAAGCTGAATGGGAAAAAGCCGCCTCGTGGGACGCGGCAAAACAGAGCAAGCTCGATTTTCCGTGGGGCGCATCGTTTGAAAACGGCAAAGCGGCTTTCGGTCTGGACACGCCGAAAGATGTCGGCTCGTTTCCTTCGGGCGCGAGTCCTTCGGGCGCGATGGATATGGCGGGAAATGTCGCCGAATGGGTTGACGCGTTCTTTCAGCCCTATCCGAACAACGTCGCTTCCAACCCGAATTTCGGCGAAACAAACCGCGTCGTGCGCGGCGGGCATTTCGGCTCGAAAAGTAATGATCTGTTAAAAAC
Source organism: Pyrinomonadaceae bacterium (assembly GCA_035536135.1). Lineage (GTDB taxonomy): Bacteria > Acidobacteriota > Blastocatellia > Pyrinomonadales > Pyrinomonadaceae > JAFDVJ01. The sequence continues at coordinate 4,940 of DATLOR010000248.1, forward strand.
CACGAAACGGATCTACGTTCCGCCGGGCGTCGCTTCGGGCGAAGACGAAGAAAAACTTTTCGCGGCGGCAATCGGTTTTCGCTGTGCGGTTTCGGCGGACGATGCGCGGCTTCAGGAATCTTTAAAGAAATAGCACAGCAAATAACCCGCGTTTTAAGCGTCAGAAAACTTGCGGTGAAATTGAGAATAAAAGTTATGACAGGAAAGAAAAAACTCAAATTTATAATTTTCGGCGTGAGCCTTTGGATTTTGCTCATCGGAGTTGCGGGCGTTTTCGCACAGGTTGACGATGTGATGGTCGTCCGCCAGAAAGCCAAAAAGACGATCCGCCCGAAAGCCAAGCCCGTTTCCAAAAAAATCAACATCACGCGCAAGGTCACGATCGTCCGCGTGGAGAAAAAAAGCCGCCGGAATTATAAAAAACCGACCGTCAAAAAAGTTGTCAGAACTGTTCAGGTTCCGCTTCTCGCAGCGCAGCTCCGGCTTTTGAGCGTTGACAAAGAAGGCAAGGAAACGGAAGTCAATCCGATCGCCGCTTTTACAACGAACGATCGTCTGCGGATGTCGATCAAGGCGAATCAGACAGGTTATCTGTATGTTGTCCGGCAGGCTTCGCCCGAAGCGGACGGCGAAATTATTTTCCCGACCACGCTCGTCAACAACGGAAGCAATCTGGTCAAGGCAAATATCGAATACGTTCTGCCGCGCAATTGCCCGAAGGAATATGTTCCCGAGCCGCGTGACTGCGCGCTCCAGCTTTTTCCTTACGATCAATCGCCGCAGGAATATTTTACGCTGATCTTTACGCGTGATTCGTTGGTCGATCTGCCGAACGACGTCAAAAATTCGCGCGTCAGTCTGGCAAATTTGATGAGCGCGGGGAAAATCGAGGCGAAAACGATGATTGATCTGATCGAAGATTCAGGACAGGATCTGGTTTCGCAGCAAGGCGATACGCCGTTTGCGATCCGGATCGTCAATATCAACCCGAAGGACAACGAAGAGATAATTGAAACATTTGTTCTAAGTAAAATGAAGAAGTAAACCAACGCGGGAAAAGTTTGGAAAATAGCGAAAAAAGGCTTGATTTTCTAAAATCTTTTCCCTATTTTTCTCGAAAAAAATGGCGCGCGCGATTCTAAAATTTGATGAAAAGGAAATGACCATCGGCGAGGACGCGATCTCGTTCGGGCGCACGACGGACAACACGTTTTCTTTTCCCGACAACACGAATATTTCGCGCAATCACGCCAAGATCGAATTTAAGGACGGCGCGTTTATGCTGACCGATCTCGGAAGCAGTAACGGCACGACCGTCAACGGGCAGAGCATCGCGGGCGAAACGGCTCTCAATGACGGCGATTTTATCACGCTCGGAAATTCCGTGATCGTCGAGTTTATCGTCGAAGACATTCGCGCCGAAAACGCTGAAGAAGACGCTTCGGAAATGGTTCAATCGGAATCGGTCGCGGAAGCCAAAACAGCTGACGAAGCCGGCAAATCGTCAAAATTCCCGATGATTATTGGGATTACGGGCGCGATTTGCGGTTTGGCGGTCGTTTTCGCGGTCGCGGCGGCGTATGTTTCGTTTTCGGGCGGAAATTCCGGCTGCGACGCGACGGCGCGAATCGTCAGCCCGGTCAACGGCGAAATTCTTTCCCAGGAAACCGAGATCAAGGTTGATGTAACGAATTCCGCGTGCGTCAGCGTCGTTCACGTAATGCTCAACGGCAGATCGATCGCCGATCTGAACGTCGAGCCTTACACGGCGCAGATCGACCCGAAAAATTTTCCCGAGCTTGCGGACGGCGGGCTTTATGCCTTGCAGGTCGTGCTCGAAGATTCCAAAGGAAATAAACTGCCGCAAACGCGGGAAATCGCGCTTCAGTTTGAAACAAAGGAAGTTGCGACGCCGACGCCGGTTGCTGAAGTGAGCGCCACGCCGACCCCGGCAACCCAGCAAGGCAAACAGGTGACATTGATCGACGTTCAAAAAATGACCGCGTCGGTGGTCGGGAAATTTACGGGCGGAAGTTTTAAATATAATCTTTCAAATCCCGAATTTTTAGCGGAAGTGCGCAAAAGAACCGCTGAATATTCAACCGCCGAAGGTTATTTCGCACGCGCAGGCAACTATAAAGATGTCATCAATCAAGCGTTCGTCCGCGATAAATCTTTGGACGCATCGCTTCCCTACATTCTGGCGATGAGCCGCAGTAAATTTAATCCCGAAAAACAGGGCGCAAACGAAGGTTTGTGGCAAATGTCGAATGATTTTGCGACCGCTAACGCTTATAATGTTGTTTGCACGAACGCGAATTTGTCCGAACCGACACAAGATTGCGCGGCAAAAGTGACCGCGCTTTATATGGAAGATCTGGTGGTCAAAACTTTTGATGGCGATATTATTTTTGCGGTCGCGGCGTTCGGCAAAAATTCGCAGGAAGCACTCGGCTGGAAAGCGGGTTTGCCCGCCGAGCGCGCGGATTTTTGGAAAGTAATTACAGATTCGGCGCAGCGTGAACAGGTCGCCAGATTTTTTGCCGCCGCGATTGTTGCGGAAAATCCCCAAAAGTTCGGACTCAAAAAAGAACGTCCGATCTCGGAGCTTTACCCGACGGTTGCCAAATAAAAATGCTCGAAGTGATTCTGACATATCCGACCGATGAAGGCTTGCGGGAAATCGCGCTCGAAGACGGCAAACTGTCGTTCGGGCGCGGCAGCGAAGCCGATTACCGCTTTGACGACGACGGACTTTCGCGTCTTCACGCAAGCGTTCACCGCGAAGGCGAAAACATCTGGATCGCGGACGAAAATTCGACCAACGGCAGTTTTGTCAACGGCGAAAAAGTTAAGCCGAACGGAACGATTCTCTATAACGGCGACAAAATAAAAATCGGTCATTACACGACGCTGACCGTCAAGATCGCCGATCGGCAAACTTCGCCGATAAAAAATTCCGCCGAAAAATCCAAATCGGTCGCGGCGAGCGGCGCGGATTCAAACGGTTTTCCGATGATGATCCCGCTCGTGCTGGCAGGATTCGCGCTTCTGGTGATCAGCATTTCGGCGATCTTGATCGGCGTTAAAGTTTTCGGCAATAACGACCCGCAAATCGTTGAAGAAACGCCGTATGAAACCGAAACGCCGGACGATTCGGAAAATAAAAACGTCAATAAGAAATCAGGCAAAACGCCGAAAACCGTCGCTTCGACCGAGAGTTCGCCGGTTGACGGCGGCAGCACGGAAACGATTTCAAACACCACGGTCGAAACAACCAACGACGGCAAGACGATCGTTTTGCCGAAAGGCAAATATCAGGATATGTCGGAAGACGACAAAAACCGCTACATCGCGGTCAAAGCGGAAAAGGTCGCGCGCATCATCGGCAACCAGAAAAGCGACCCGATCCCGGCGGAAGCCGTGCAGGAGATCAAGCGATTTTTGAACGGTTATGTCAGCCGGATCGGCAAAGCGAAAAAAGATTCGTGCGAGCAGAAAGGCTGGGGTTCGAGCGATTTTACGAGCGTCCTCAATCGCGCCACAAAAACGAGTCCGCTCGTCGTCCGCAGTTTTCGCGGCGAAGGCATCGAGCCGCAAATCGGAATTTATGTCGCGATGATCGAGGGCGAACATTGTCCGTGTTTGACGAGCCCGACCGGCGCCCAGGGGATGTTTCAGTTTCTCGCATCTTCGTGGGGCGATTACGATTCGGACAAAAACCCGGCTGACCGCTGCAATCCCGAAAAAAGCGCGAGTGCCGGGGCAAAATATCTGAAAACACTGATCGCCAGATACGGAACGGCGCCAGACAGCGTGCCTTTGGCGATTGCGAGTTTCAACAGCGGACAGGGAAATTTGAGTAAAAATCTCGACACGGTTTTTGCCGCAACCGGCGGACAGAACCGAAGTTTCTGGACGCTCGCGGCGAACAAAGGCATTTTGGAGGGCGGTGCGGGCAAACAGTTTAATGCCGAAAATATCAAATACGTTCCGAAATTTTTTGCGACCGCGATCATCGGCGAAAACCCGCAGGATTTCGGCGTGACTCTGCAGCCGCTTTCAACGTACACGAAATAGAGTCCCAAGTCTCAAGCCTCAAGTTAAACACGAAACAGACTCGGGGCTTGAGACTTGGGACTTGGAACTTACAAACAATGACCGAACTTTGGCTCAAATTTAAAGATGAAAAAGGCGAAGACCGGAGAGTTTTGGTCGAAGGCAATAAATTCGTCATCGGCAGACATTCGGAAAACGATCTGAGCATTCCGAACGGCAAACTTTCGCGCCAGCACGTCAAGATCGAATCTTTCGGCGAAGTTTTTATCGTCTCCGACTGCGGTTCGAGCAACGGAACGACGCTCAACGGCGCGGATTTGCGTGATCCGATTGCACTCAACGACGGCGATAAATTAAATCTGGGCGGCGGTTTGGAAATTGAAATCGAAATAATTTCCGATAAACCGAAGGCAAAACAACCCGTCGCCGATGATGAAGACGACGATTCGGATGATGAAGATTTTTCGGCTGGGTCTGCCGGCTCGGGAGGTCAAGCTTCGGCGGCTTCCGCTTCAACCGGTTCATCGATCCCGACCGGCGTTTTGATCGCCGCGCCGGTTCTGGTGATCGTTTTTTTACTGTGCGGCGGCGGAGCGATCTTATTTTTCGGCGGAAACAGCGCAAATAATAGCCGCAGTAACAACGACATCGGTTCTTATTATCCAACGCCCGACGAAACGCCCGAAAGAACGCGCGAATCAACGTCGCCGAAAACTTCTTCGACCGTCGGCAGCGGCACGACCACTTCGCCGTCGCCCGACGAAACCGCCGCGCCGGAAGTTTCGGACGAAAAGAAAAAAATCGAACAGAACTCCGCTTCGTTCTTACAGCGGATCGCGCTCAACGACCCGAGTGCTTTTCTAAAAACTTCGCAGATCGATCTGGTTAGTTCAAAAATTTCACAATTCAAAGGTTCCGGCAATCTCGCCGAAAATCTCAAAGCGGTCAAAAGCAATGCCGCACAATTTCAGACCTTGGCGCAGTCGAAGGGCTTGAAACCGCTCTTTCTGGCAACTGCCGCGCTCGCCGAGATCGGCAACAATCGCGGAAACCCGCTCGAAACTGCCCAGAGAATGCTCCCGGTTTTCAGCGAACTGAGAATCTCGCTCGCCAATAATCTGGCGGACGACAATCTGATGATGATCGCCGCCTACGATCAGGGAAAGGCGGGAAAATTTAAGGATTTACGCAATTCTCTGGAAGCTCTGGCAAAAAAAAATCCGAGCGTCAGCCCGCGTGAGATCCGCACGATCTGGTTTCTCAAACAGCAGGGAAAAATAACCGATGCCGAGTTTGAATTCGCGCTCCGCTTTCTCGCAATCGGCACGATAACGCAAAATCCGAAGGATTTTAACGTCAATGCCGAAGCCGTAATTTTTAACTAAATCTTTCGGGTCTGAAAACGCAGTAAATTAAATATTGTCAGCCCTCCTAATTCATTGACAAAAATTAAGATAAGGAACAAAATCGTAATAACCGTTTTCAATAACCAAAACCTGTTTTTGCCAAATTTTATTCGCTAACTTATGAGCAAATATCGCAAAATTGTCTGGAATGAAGGAATGCTTCTGACGCCCCATCATTTTCAGCAATGGGATAACTATCACGAAGAGCTTGTCAATTCACGAGTGCGCTCGGTTCTGCCGTTTGAATACGGCGTTCTCGACCTGCAAATCAACCGCGAGGCGATCGCCAACGGAAATTTTCAAATAATCAATTGCCACGCCGTTCTGCCCGACGGTTTAATGATCAACGTGCCGGATGCGGAAGCCGTGCCGGATCTGCGGCAGGTCGGCAATCATTTTCATCCCGAAGCCGAACGCTTAGGCGTTCATCTGGCGATTCCGGCAAAGAAAATGGGTGAAGCGAATTTTCAGGGAAACGGCGTCAAATCCGGCGCGAACCTCAGGTTCTTGCAGGAAGGTGCGCTCGAGACAGACGAAACGAGCGGTTCGAACGAACAGCCCTTGGCATATGCGAAAAGCAATCTGCGGATAATTTTTGACGACGAAGTGCGCGACGGCTTTACGTCGATGAAAATTGCCGAATTGATGAGGACACCGACCGGACAATTGAAAATCAACGAAGATTACATTCCGCCCGTTCTGAAATCTTCGGCTTCCGAATGGCTCGTCAATATGCTCCGCCAGCTGGTCGAGATCTTAAACACGAAAAGCGGAAGTCTGGGCGAACAGCGCCGCCAGAGAAACGCTTCGCTGGCAGATTTTACGACCTCGGAAGTCGCCGTCTTCTGGCTTCTGCACACGATCAATTCGTGCATTCCGACGATGGCGCATTTTTTCCGTTCGCCCCTGCTGCACCCCGAAAGACTTTATCTCGAAATGGCGGAAATCGTCGGCAAGCTGATGACGTTTTCGACCGAACTTTATCCGCGCGACATCGTCAAATACGACCACGACGATCTGCATTTCACGTTTTACAATCTTTCTACGCAGCTTAAAGATCTCCTCGAAACCGTGATTCCGAGCCGCTGTGTTCCGATCGCGCTCGAAAAAACACGCGACACGCTGTATGTCGGTCGCGTCGAGGACGAAAGACTCTTGAAAGAAGCCGGATTTTATCTGGCGGTTCGTGCGCAGATGCCCGAATCGAAACTGATCGAAGGCGTTCCGCGCGTGATCAAGATCGGTTCGCGTGATGTGATCGACACGATCATCAATTCGGCTCTGCCGGGCGTCGTGCTGACGCACGCTTCGCCGCCGCCTGCGCCGATTCCGACGCGGGTCGGTTTCCGTTATTTTATGCTCGATACGATCGGTCCGTACTGGGACGGCATTAAAGGCTCGAAAGTTATCGCCGTTTATGTGCCGGATGATATTCCCGACGAAAAATTGGAAATGTATGCCGTGAAGCCTTAGGCGATTTTGGATTTTAGATTTTAGATTTTGGATTTGAACAACTTGAAATCTGAAATTTTCAAGCAGGGTGATACAAATTAAGCGAAAATTACGCGTTGTTATTTAGTAGTAAATTTTATGAGCGAAAGAGCAAACCCAAATGATTTAATCGCCTTTGCCGGACCGGTTTTCGATCTGATTCTGCGTCTGAAAGCCGGAATCGTCGCGCCTTCCAATGACCTGCGCCCGAAGATCGCGGCGATGCTCACGGATTTTGAAAACCGCGCCGAGCGTTACCGATTCAGCAGTAAGATCACGCAGGTCGCGAAATTTGCGCTTGCCGCGTTCGTTGACGAAACCGTTCTGAGCAGTAATTTCAATCTCAAGGAAGAATGGGAAAAAAACCCTCTACAGCTTGAATATTTCGGCGAGTCGCTGGCGGGCAACAAGTTTTTTGAAAAGCTCGCGGCGATGAATAAGCAGATCGACGTGACGGCGGATGCGGTCGAGATCTACTACGTCTGTATGCTGCTCGGTTTCAAGGGCAGGTACGGCGTTTACGAGAAGGAAAAGCTGCTGACGATCATGCAGGAAACGGCGAACGCGCTCGTTAAAGCGGGAAAGATTCGTCCGGTCGAATTGTCGCCGCACTGGCTCGCGGACGACCAGCCCGAGCCGCCGAAACCGCGCAAAATGCCGACGTGGGCGAAAATCTCGGCGCTCGGCGGACTCGGTTTCGCGTTTATCATTTATCTCGTGATGTTTCTCGTTGTTTCAAGTTTTTTGAAGGACGCGATCAATAAACTTCAGCTTTAATAAAGATTTGATTGATTTAAAATATGAGTTCATGGCAAGTTCAACAACTTAAATTTGCATTCGGCATCGGCGGTTTTATGTCGTTTTACGGCATTGTCGGTTTGCTGACCTGGTTCGGCGGCGAAAAAATGGGCTTGCCCGTGAACACACGAATAATGGTGATCGTAGTTCTTCTGCTCACTCTGCCGTTTGTTTTTATCATCGGCTACGTTGCCACCCGCCGCTCGAAAAAGAAAGAAGAACAAGCCCAAAAAGAAGCCGAAGCAAAGGCTGAAGAAAAAGCCGGCGGCGGTGAAAAACCGCAAAAACTGGCGACGCCGAGCGGAAATTATCAGGATCTGCCGAGCGGAGCGGAAGAAGTCGTCAAATTTCTGCAAACTTCAAATCTGGGCGGCGCGAACGGTAAAGATGCAATTTACGCGCTGCCGTGGTATATCGTTGCGGGAACTCCGAAATCGGGCAAAAGCTCGCTTGTTTTAGGTTCGAATCTGAATTTTCAAACTCTTCCCTCGCAGCGACAATCGGAACAAAAAATGATCCGCCCGACCCGCAACATTGACTGGCGCGTGACGAGCGATGCCGTCTTTGTTGACACGGCGGGACGTTATCAATCGGAAGGCGCGGACGAGGACGAGTGGAATTCACTGCTCGAAACGATCAAAAAATATCGTTCGAACCGTCCGATCGACGGAATGCTGCTCGTTGCCGACACGGAAAAGATCTTAAGTTCCGATGAACGCCAGATCGAAGAGCTTGCCAAAGTAATGCGGACGCGGCTCGATGAAGCGATGCAGCGCCTCAAGGTGCGTTTTCCCGTTTATCTCGTTTTCACGCACGCCGACGCGATCGAAGGCTTTCGCGATTCGTTTTCGACCTCGAAAAAAGAAGGCGAAACACTCGTCTGGGGCGCGACGATCCCGCTTGAAAAAAGCGATACGGCGCATTCGCTTTTCGACGAAGAATACGGTCTGCTTCATAATTCGGTAATGAAACGCCGCCTGATGCGTCTGAGCGCGCCGTTTCCGCCCGTCCGCCAACTGCGGATCTTTAACTTCCCGCTTCATTTCGGCTCGGCTCGGCGTAAGCTCGGCGCGTTTGTTTCCGCGCTTTTCCGCCCGAATCCGTTTAGCGAAAATCCATTCCTGCGCGGCTATTATTTCACTTCGATCCCGGCAAGCCGTCCGCAGGTTCAGCCCGATAAAACGATGAGCGGCGCTGCGCCGCAAACGGTCGGAACGACGTATTTTACCGAGAAATTTTTCCGCGATGTCGTTTTGCGCGACAAGGATCTGGTCAGAACTTTTCAGCAGCAGCGTCAAAAACCGCCGATTCTGGGCTGGCTGGTGACGCTTCTCGGCGCGGCGGTCGTGCTTATTTTATTAACTCTGGCGGCAGTTTCGCTGGTTAATAATCAAAAACTGCTGAACGCTTCGGCGGAAAAAGGCAGCGCCGTGCTGAACATCGCCAAAGCGGACGGCAATGTCAATCCGCTGAGCAAAACACCGGACGCGGCGACCAGAGAAGTCAATGCGATCGAAGATTTGCGCGTTTTGATGGTCGAGCTCGATAATTACGACCGCAACGGTGCGCCGATCTATCTCGGGATGGGTTTGTATTCGGGCAACACGATCTACAAAGGCGACAATAAATCAAAAGGTCTGCTGAACATTTATTACAACGCGGTCGGACGCCGTTATATGGACCCGACCGTTAAGCGCCTGGAAGACGAGCTTAGAAAATTTGCCGCCGCGCCGCCGGTCGTCAATGTCAATGAACTCAAGCAGCAGGAAGAAGATAATTTAAGCCTCAATTACGACCGGCTGAAAGTTTATCTGATGCTTTCGGACAAATACCGCGACAAATCGAACGATACGGATATCACTAACGTGCTCAAAGAATTTTGGTTTGCGGAATCGAAATTGCCCGAAAGTTTAAAGGACGACGCGGAAAATCAGCTCAAATTTTACGCCAAACAAGCCGACCGCTTTGAAGGTCCCGACAAATTTCCGCGGATTCAGAATGACGCGAATCTGATCACGGAAGTCCGTAAAAAATTGCAGGCTTTTCCGCCTTACAAACGCTATTACAAACGCAAAGTTACCGAGATCACCAAAGATGTCGAAGCCAAATACGGCGAGATGACGGTTGACGCGATCCTGCAGCGCAACGGCGGCGACGGCGGATTTATGGAAGGCTCGGTCACGGTTCCCGGCGCCTACACGGTCGAAGGCTTCAAACAGATGGACAAAGCCATTCTGCTCTCAGCCAAAGAATTAAGCGAAACCGACTGGGTGATGAGCGACGATAAATCGGTGACGGAAAACATTGCCGACATCTCGAAGGAATCGAACAAGATCCGCGAGCAGTATTTCCGCGATTATGCCGATCGCTGGCGCGAATTTGTCAAAAACGTCAAAGTTAAGCCTTACCGCAAAGATAATGACAAAGACATTTCAAAAGTTTCCGCCAAAGATGCGCTCGCATCATTTTCGTCAGCCAATTCGCCGATGAAGGTTTTGCTCCGGGAAATTGACAAAAACACGAATCTTTCGGCGAAACCGAAACCGACCGGCTGGTGGGAAACGGTCAAAGGCTGGTTTAAATCCGAGACGCTTCCCGACACGGGCGGCGCATCGCAGGTCGAAAAAGAATTTCGCCCGCTGTTCAGTTTCGTCGAGGACAAAGGCGACAAATCTGCGAAAATTCCGATCGACGAATATCAGACGGCGATCACCGATGTTTCGATCAAATTTAACGGTTTTTCAGACACCGAAATAAACGAACTGGCGTCTTTGCAGGACGATGAAAAGAATAAAAAATTCCCGCAGTTGAAAGGCGCGATGGGCAAGATCGACGGTCAGACAAAACCGTTCAAAGACGCGAAAGATGCCGCGGTCGGAGCGTTTTTCGCCGACCTTTTGCGCCAGCCGATCGGAAATCTGAGCGCATTGCTCGGCGCGGATACGATCAAAACGCTCGGCGAAAAATGGGCGAGCGAGGTTTTGACCGTCGCCCAAACTGCCGAACAAGGTTATCCGTTCGTCGAAGGCGACAACAACGCCGATTTTGCTAATTTGAAAGCTTACTTAGCACCCGGCAGCGGAAAATTGTCACAGTTCTACGACCAGAATCTGAAGAAATATTTTGACGGCAATCCGGGACAATTAAAACTGAAAGACCCGAACACCGCGCCGTTCACGCAGGAATTCGTCGATTATCTGAACAAGGCATTTACGCTTCGCCAGGCACTTTTCGGCAAAGGCGAAGACGTCAAATTCGACTACAATTTCGAGCTCACGAACCCGAAAGACGCGCTCGTCGAAATGACGATCGACGGAATCACGCTTTCTTCGGCGGATAAACCTTCGTCGCCGATCAGTTTCCCGGCATCAACCGGCGGCGGCAACGGTGTTTTGATCAAACTTCTTTCGACCGGCGCAACCACTTCGACCTCGGGCACGACGACTACGGCAAATACTTCGTCGTCTTCCGTCAATTCAAATGGTTCAACAAGTTCGACGGTAACGACACCGACACCGAAACCTGTGCAAAACAGCAACAGCAGCAGTTCGACTGACGAAAAACAGTTTTTGGGACCTTGGGGATTGTTCAAATTCTTTGATGCGGCGGGTGCGCAGAAACAATCCGACAATTCGTATTTGTTGTCTTATAAACTAAAGAGCGGTAAAACTTTAACGGCGAAAATCACGCCTTCCGGTGTTGACCCGTTCAACAAGGAAATTTACAAACTGCGTGCGCCGAAAACTATTTTGAAATAAAAAGGTAAATAATGAACGAAGCGAAAACATTACTTGAAGCGGGCAATTTAAGCAGAGCAATCGAAGCGGCTCTGGCGTTTGTCAAAGCCAATCCGACGAATCCTTCGGCGCGAATTTTTCTTTTCGAGCTCTCGGCTTTTGCGGGTGATTGGGAACGCGCCAAACGTCAGCTCGACGTGATCGGTCATCAGGACACGACCGCAATGATCGGCTCGAAAATTTACGAGCAATGCGTGATCGCCGAAGCCAAACGCGCCGATTTTTTTGCGAAAGGCACAAAACCCGAATTTCTCGCGACGCCGCCCGATTATATTTACGGACTTTTGATGGCAAACAGCCGTGTGCGCGAAGGAAATCTGGCGGAAGCGCGTGAGATTTTGGATAAAACGGAAGCTGAGCGTCCCGCGCTTGCCTGTAAAGTCAACGGCACGGATGCGGAAGATTTTCGTGATTACAACGATCTAACCTCGGCGGTTCTCGAAGTGATTATCAAGGACAGCTACGTTTGGGTGCCGTTCGAGCAGATCGAAAAAATCACGTTTAACGCGCCGAAATCGCTGCGCGACCATTTCTGGCTGCAAGCGACGATGGAAACCGACAACGGCACGAACGGCGACGTTTTTATTCCCGCGCTTTACAACGATTCGTGGCGCAGCGGCGACGACCTTGTGCGGCTCGGCAAAGTGACCGATTGGCGCGATTTCGGCGGAGACATTTACGTCGGCGAAGGCACGAAGCTTTTCGCGGTCGGCGGCGAGCATAAAACGATGTTTGATTTGCAAACGATTGAATTTACTAAAGAATAAAGGAAATTTTTCAGAATGGCAGATATTGAATCAAAACCATCCGTAATCAATTTTGAAACTCTACTGGCGCCTGTTTCCGAAGAAAAACCGTCGGGCGAATATCTGCGTTATTCGGGAATTTACGACGAAATTTCCGAAGCGCGCCGCGCCGATAAAGATGTACCGCAAGGCGAATGGCAAACCGAAATAAAGTTTGCCGATTTTCGCAAAGTCATCAGTCTCGCCATTCCCGCGCTCGAAAAAGACACGAAGGATTTGCAGATCGCCGCGTGGCTCTCGGAAGCGCTGATCAATGAACACGGATTTATCGGTTTGCGCGACAGTCTGAAACTAATGAGCGGTTTTCAGGAAAACTTCTGGGAAACGCTGCATCCCGAAATTGACGAGGGCGATATGGAAGGTCGCGCCAACGCGATCGCCTGGATGGAAGAGCAAGCGTCTTTCGCGCTCAGAAAAGCCAAGATCACCGGCTACACGGGCTACAGTTATATAGATTTTGAAGACTCGAAACGCTTTGACATTCCGGACAATATCGAAGCGCTCGATTCGACCGAACAGGCGCGCTACAACGAACTCAGGGCGCAAGCCGAAAAGGAAAATCGCGTCACGGCAAATAAATGGCGCGCGGAGATGGCGCAGATGCGCCGACCGTTTTATGAAGATCTAAACTTTTTGATCGACGAATGCTGGGTGGCATATAACGAGATCAACCGCGTGATCGAGGAAAAATTCGACCGCAATCAGGCTCCGGGGATGAATAATCTAAAAAAATCCCTGGATGAAGTTCACAGTCAGGTCAAAAAGATTCTGGAAGACAAACGCGCCGAAGAGCCCGACGAGGCGGAAGAAGCCGCGGACGGCGAAACGACGGAAGGCGAAGACGGCGCAGTCATCAAAGTCGCCGGAGTGGCAACCGCGAGCGGTGCGATCCAAAACCGGCAGGATGCCTTGAAACGATTGTCGGACATTGCCGCGTTCTTCCAGAAAACCGAGCCCCACAGCCCGATTTCATATCTCGTTCAACGCGCCGTGAAATGGGGCAATATGCCGCTTGAAACGTGGCTGCAGGATGTTATAAAAGATGAAACCGTGATCTATCAGATTCGTCAGACGCTGGGTTTTAATACTAATTTACCGACCGATGAATCTTCGTAAATGATGTATAAGGATTATTCAAAAATTAATTCTAGACTTAGATAAAAACTAAAACGAAAGGAGCAAACAAAAGATGGCAACAAAAGAAAGCATACAACATAAAATTGACCGTGTTCGCCCCCCGCGTGTCCAGATCACCTACGATGTGGAAGTCGGCGGAGCAATTGAATTGAAGGAATTACCGTTTGTGGTTGGTGTAATGGGCGATTTCGTCGGAAAACCCGAAGAGCCCCTGCCGGCTATCAAAAACCGCAAATTTGTTGAAATTGACCCGGATAATTTCAATCAGGTACTTGCCGGTATGAAACCGCGAGTTGCTTTTTCGGTTGACAACAAACTGCAAGACGACGGAAGCAAAGTCGGCGTTGACCTGACATTCAGCAATATCGAAGATTTTGAACCGGATCAAATCGTGCAGAATGTTGAACCGCTTCGCAAACTCGTCGAAGCGCGTCAGAAACTCTCCGATCTGCGTTCAAAAATGGACGGTAACGAAAAATTGGAAAATATTCTGAACGATATTATTTCGGATGTGGATAAACAAAAACAAATAAGCGAGGCGCTTGGTAATAAGGAGGAATAATTATGGCTGATAAAGCAAAACAACAAGCAGCAGAAGCCCAAACGACAGAACAGGTGCAGGAAGTCAGCCTTCTTGACCAGATCTTGACCGAAGGCAAAATGGCTCGTGATGATTACCAAAAAGAACAAGCCAAAGATATGATCGGCGAATTTGTCAATCAGGTAATGAGCGGCACCCTGACGATGTCCAAGAATATGGACGTTGCGATCAATGCCCGGATTGCCGAGATCGACCGCCTTTTGTCGGCGCAGATGAATGAAATCATGCACCACGAAGAGTTTCAAAAACTCGAAGGCTCGTGGCGCGGACTTCATCATCTCGTCAAAAACAGTTTGACCGGCACGATGCTGAAAATCCGCGTGATGTCGGTGACGAAAAAAGAACTTCTCAAAGATTTTGAACGCGCGCTCGAATTCGACCAATCGGCAATGTTCAAAAAGGTCTATGAAGAAGAATACGGAACCTTCGGCGGCGCGCCCTACGGTGCGCTGATCGGCGATTATGAATTCGGCAATCACCCGCAGGATCTGGCGCTTCTGGAAAGTCTTTCGCAAGTTGCGGCGGCAGCCCACGCGCCGTTTATCAGCGCGGCTTCGTCGGAAATGTTCGGTTGGGACGAATTTTCGGAAATGACCGAAGTCCGCGACATTTCGAAGATCTTCGACCGCACGGAATATGCGAAATGGCGCAGTTTCCGTGAATCGGAAGATTCGCGCTACGTCGGCTTGACGCTTCCGCACGTTTTGGGCAGAGTTCCCTACGGCGCGGCGACGAAACCGACCGAAAATTTCAATTATGAAGAAGACGTTGACGGCACGAACCACAAGAAATATCTGTGGAGCAATGCCGCTTACGCGATGGGAACGCGGCTCACCGAAGCATTTTCGATGCATAACTGGTGCGTGGCGATCCGCGGCGTCGAAGGCGGCGGTCTGGTTGACGGACTTCCGACCCATACTTTCGAAACCGATGAAGGCGAAGTTGCGATGAAATGCCCGACGGAAGTAGCGATCACCGACCGCCGTGAAAAGGAATTTTCCGATAACGGATTTATTCCCCTCGTTCACTGCAAAGGCACGGATTACGCGGCATTTTTCGCCACGCAGTCCGCCAATAAAGCGAAAAAATACGATACCGACTCGGCAAATGCCAATGCGCGTTTGTCAACGCAGCTGCAGTATATTTTCGCCGTTTCGCGTTTTGCCCATTATTTGAAATCAATGATGCGCGACAAGATCGGAAGCTTTATGTCGCGTCAGGAAGCCCAAATCTTTCTGAACCGTTGGATCAGCAAATATGTTCTCGAAAACGACGTTGCACCGGCATCGCAAAAGGCGAAATATCCCCTTCGTGAAGCACGGGTTGACGTAACGGAAGTTCCGGGTAAACCGGGATGCTACCGGGCAGTTGCGTTCCTGCGTCCGCATTTCCAGTTAGACGAGCTTTCGGTCTCGCTCAGATTGGTTGCGGATTTGCCGCCGCCGGCGAAATAATCCTGAATTTTGCAAAAAATAATTGCAAAATTTTAGAAAGTTTCGCAAAAGGATTTCTTCAAGTCGTCTTAGTTAGGAAGCGAGCAGTAAGGACTCGAGGAGATCGAAAGAATATAGGAAAAAGGTTGTTTGGCTGAAAAGCTAAACAACCTGATAAATAAAAAAACAGTTATTTTGAAAGGAGCAAATTAAAAAAAATGGCACAAGCTGATTATTACTTGAAAATTGATACTATCGAAGGTGAATCCGATGCAACGGGTTTTGAAAAACAAATGCAAATCGAATCGTGGTCGTTCGGTGCGAGCAACAGCGGTTCAGCCGTCCAGGGAACTGGTCTCGGTGTCGGTAAAGTTAGTCTGCAGGACTTTCACTTTGTCGTCCAGAACGGTAAAGCATCACCGCAGCTCTTCTTAGCCTGCGCGAAAGGCAACCACATTCCGCAAGCGATCCTGAGCTGCCGCAAAACAGGCGGCGACGGCAATCCGTTCACCTATACGAAAGTAACGTTTGGCGATATCGTGATCTCGTCATTCCAAACCGGCGGAAGCAACGGAAGTTCGATTATGCCGATGGAACAAATTTCGTTCAACTTTACAAACATTACGTTTGAATACTTCCAACAAAAACCGGATGGTTCGGTGGCTTTGACCAACACGACCAGCTACGACATCAAGAAAGTCGAAGGCACAGGAGCCTAATTTTCCAAAGATGTCAGCAAAATTGTCCGCTGCCTTCCCCCTTGGCGGCGGACAATTTCAAAGAAATCAAAAATTTTCAAATACCGCCATCTCCAAAGTGGCGGTATCTTTTCTCTTTTTAAATAGATGTCACGAATTGATAACGAAATTCGCATAACGCCTTCGATTTTAGACCGCCTGCTCGATTTTGAGCCGGATATGTCGCGTGAGGCACCAAAATCGCGTTCAAAATCGCTTCGTGAACTGAAACTGTCGGTGCGGCGCGATCTGGAATGGCTGTTAAATTCGCGGTGCTTTCCCGAAGAGATCGACGAGCGTCTGGAAGAAGTCAAAAAATCGGTCGTCGTCTATGGTTTACCCGACATTACGGGAATCAGCGCGAAAAGTCATATCGAGCAGAAACGTCTGGCGGATGCGCTCGAGAACGCGATCAGAATTTTTGACCCGCGGTTTTTAAATCTGAAGGTCACACTCGAACCCGTCAACAGTATCGATCGGATGTTAAAATTTCGGATCGAAGCGAGTTTGAACGTCGAACCGACACCCGAACCGATCGCTTTTGATACCGTTCTTCAGCTTGGCAGCGGCGAATTTGAAGTAAAAGAAAAATAAGAGTTTATTTAGTTTTTTTCTTTCTTATAAATTAAAATAACTTAATGCGCGACGAACTTCTTGGTTACTACGAACGCGAACTCATCTTTCTGCGCCGAATGGGCGCGGAATTTGCCCGCAAATACCCGAAAATTGCGGCACGGCTTCTGCTTGAAGAAGAAAAAATCGAAGATCCGCACGTTGAACGGATCATCGAAGCCTTTGCTTTTTTAACGGGAAGAATTTCCTTAAAGCTCGACGACGAGCTGCCCGAAATCACCGAATCTTTTCTCAATGTTCTTTATCCGCACTACTTATCGCCGATTCCTTCGATGGCGATCACGCAATTTTCTTTCGGTTCGCCGAACGATAAACTGACGGCGGTGCAGATGCTCGAACGCGGCGCAAAACTCAATTCGCGCCCCGTCGACGGCACGCCGTGTCAATTTCGGACGGGTTTCGACGTGCAGCTCGTGCCGATGGAAATTCAATCCGCCGCGCTCGAATCGAACGCGCCGAAAGACGGGCGCGGAAAATATTCCGAAAGCCATATTCGCCTGAGTATGCGCTGTTTCGGCGATTCCAATTTGAACGAATTCAAGGTCGGAAGCTCGGGCGAGCCGCTGAATTTTCTGCGTTTTTATCTTAACGGCGACCCGCAGCTGGTTTTTCCGCTCTACGAGATTATTTTCAATCAGGCAACAAAGGTCGAATTTCAAGCCAAAGAAGCGCCGATCGGCAACAAGACCTTAAAAACTTTAACCAATATTCAGCTCAAACTTCCCGATCCGGTAATTTTGTCCGCCGAAGACGCGATCAAACAAGTCGGGTTTTCCGAAGAAGAATCGCTTTTGCCCTACACGAAACGCTCGTTTCAGGGCTATCGTCTGCTCACGGAATATTTTGCTTTTCCGTATAAATTTTTGTTTTTCGATATTTACGGCGTTGACCAGGCGATCGCCAAAAAATTCGGCAGTCATTTCGATATTCTGATTCATTTGAAGGATGTCACGCCGCCGAAAGCGCCGATCACGGCGGATACTTTCCGTTTGGGCTGCACGCCGATCATCAATCTTTTTTCGCGGATGGCAGATCCGATCTATCTTTCGCAGCAGAAATACGAGTATCACGTCGTGCCGGACGTTCATCGCCAGACGACGACCGAGGTTTATTCGGTTGACGATGTCATCACGACCGATCCAAAAACCAACACGACGCGCGAGTTTTCGCCGTTTTACAGCTTGCGCCACGCTTACGGCGAGCAGATGGAAAAATCTTTCTGGTATGCGACCAGGCGCGATTCACAGCGCGAAGAAGACGAAGGCACGGAAATGTTCGTTTCCCTAGTGGATATGAATTTTAATCCGCGTGTTCCGGCAGTCGAGGTTTTGAATCTCCGGACGACCTGCACGAACCGCGATCTGCCCGCACGGCTCCCTTTTGGCGGACGTGAAGGCGATTTCGAGGTCGAAGGAAGCGGTCTGCTTTCAAAAGCGCGGTGTTTGACGAAACCGACGGAAACGCTTCGTCCGGCGCGCCGCCGCGCTTTGCAATGGCGGCTGATCTCGCATTTGAATTTGAATTATTTATCGATTATCGAAAGCACGAACGGAACGCCCGAAGCCCTGCAGGAAATTCTGCATCTCTATAATTTTGCCGATTCTTCGGCAACGCGCAAACAGATTTTGGGGATCACGGGAATCGAAAGCCGCAAGGTTGTGCGGCGTATCGGCGAACATATCGGCGCAGGTTTCGTGCGCGGCTTAGAAACGACCCTGACAATGGACGAGGAAGAATTTGTCGGCAGCGGAATGTTTCTTTTCGCCTGCGTGCTGGAAAGATTTTTCGGACTTTACAGTTCGCTTAATTCCTTTAATCAAACAGTTTTGCGGACAAAACAGCGTGAGGAAAACGTAAGAGTTTTTGTTCCGCGCACGGGCGAACAAGTTTTGTTGTAATGTGAAAAGTTTAAAGGTGAAAATGTGAAAAAGTTGCTTGAATAAAGCACAAATACTTTTTCACTTTTCCGCTTTTTCACTTTTCCACTTTTAAGCTATGGCAGAAAAACCTTTAGATCAGAAACTTGCCGACGAGCCGTACCGGTTTGAGTTTTTTCAAGCCGTGCGACTGCTCGAAAAAATTTACCCCGAACGCAAAGCCCTCGGGCGCGAAGCCCTGCCGCACGAAGAGATCGTGCGTTTTCGCTCACGAATGAGCCTGAACTTTCCCGCCAGTCAAATTCAGGAGTTTAAAGATTCGGTTGACGAATTTACCGAACAGCAAAAGCTCGAAATGTTCGTCAATTTTATGGGAATGGTCGGTGTTTCGGGCGTGATGCCGATTCATTACACCGAGCTCATTATGGAGCGCATCCGCTACCGCGACACGGCGATGTGGACGTTTTTGGACATTTTTACGCATCGTTCGGTCTCGATGTTTTTCCGCGCCTGGGAGAAATACCGTTTTCCGATCGGGTATGAGCGCGGACAGGACGATTTCACCGCTTTCCTTTTCGATATTGCCGGACTCGGCACGCGCGGGTTGCGCGGGCAGATGAATTTAGACGATGAATCGCTTTTGCCGTACGGCGGTTTGATCGCTCAAAAACCGCATTCGGCAACCGCCCTCGGCAATATCCTGAGCGATTACTTTCGCATTAAAGCAAAAATCCTCCAATTTTTCGGTCAATGGTTGGATTTAGACAGCGCAAGCATCACAAAACTCGGTCAGGCAAACAGCGGACTCGGCACGACAGCAATTATCGGAACTCGTGTTTGGGAACAGCAATCGAAGTTTCGGATAGTTTTAGGTGCGCTCGGCTTTAACGAATTCCAAGCCTTTTTACCCAACGGAACGGCACATAAACCGATGAAATCAATCGTCCGGTTTATGAACGGTCTGGAATTCGATTTTGATGTGCAGCTGATTTTACAGGCTAAACAAGTTCCCAGCACGATTTTGACGACCCGCGCCAAACGCCGTCCGATGCTCGGCTGGACAGCGTTTTTGAAAACAAAACCGTTTACCGAGGACGATGACCAGGTTATTTTGAATATAGATAATTAAACCCGTTTTAGATGTTAAAGGAGAAAGAAAAATGAACGTAAATTTAAAATCTTTAGTCGGCAGATTAAACGATACTTGTCGGGGTGCACTCGAAGGCGCGGCTGGTCTTTGCCTTTCGCGCACCAATTACGATGTTGAAATTGAACATATTTTAGCCAAGATACTTGAGCAGGAAGACACGGATTTACACAAGATCTGTCGTCATTACGAGGTCAATATCGACCGTTTGAGCAAGGACGTTTCGACCGCGCTCGACCGGCTGAAAACGGGAAACACGCGCACGCCGGGACTTTCCGACCGTCTTCCGCAGTGGTTTCAAAATGCGTGGCTGGTCGCTTCGGTCGATTTCGGCGCGGCGCGGGTGCGTTCGGGGCATCTTCTTTTGGCTTTGCTCTCGAACGAAAGCACGGCGCGGATCGCGCGGGATGTTTCGCGTGAATTTTCGCATATTTCGGTCGAATCCCTGCAAACGAAACTGCAGGAAATTACCGCCGATTCATCGGAAGCGCGTGATGCCGTCGCCTTAGGCGAAACTGCCGGAAGCTCTGACGGTGCGCCGGTCGCTTCAGGCGTTCCGGGCAAAACAAAGGCGCTCGACCAGTACACCGAAGATTTGACGGCAAAAGCGGCGGCAGGAAAAATCGACCCGATCTTAGGGCGCGATTTCGAAGTCCGCCAGATCGTCGATATTTTAACGCGCCGCCGCCAGAATAATCCGATCCTGACGGGTGAAGCCGGTGTCGGTAAAACCGCGGTCGTCGAAGGTTTCGCGCTGAGAATCTCGCAGGGCGACGTTCCCGAACCGCTCAGAAACGTGACGGTCAGAACGCTCGATCTCGGGCTTCTGCAAGCGGGCGCGAGCGTCAAAGGCGAATTTGAAAATCGTTTGAAAGATGTCATCAACGAAGTAAAATCTTCGCCCAAACCGATCATTCTGTTTATCGACGAAGCGCATACGATGATCGGCGCAGGCGGGGCGGCGGGACAAAACGACGCGGCGAACCTTTTGAAACCGGCGTTGGCGCGCGGCGAGCTGCGCACGATCGCGGCGACGACCTGGGCGGAATATAAAAAATATTTTGAAAAAGACGCAGCTCTCGCGCGGCGTTTTCAGGTCGTTAAGGTCGAAGAGCCCGACGAAGAAAAAGCGATCGGAATGATGCGCGGTCTGCTTGAAAAAATGGAAGAGCATCACAACGTTCGGATTCTCGACGAAGCGATCGTCGAATGCGTTAAATTATCGAACCGCTATATTACCGGTCGCCAATTGCCCGACAAATCCGTGAGCGTTCTCGACACGGCTTGCGCGAAAGTCGCGATCGGACAAGGCGCAACGCCGGGCGCGGTCGAAGATGCGACGCGAAGAATTCAAAGCCTGACCTCGGAGATCAATTCGCTCGAACGCGAACAGGTGACGGGTGCGGGACACGATGAACGCCTTGACGATCTGAAAGCAAAACGCGCCGCGACCGAAGAAGAACTCGCCAAGCTCACCGCCCAGTGGGAAAAAGAAAAAGATCTAACGAATCAGATCCGCAATATTCGTCTCAAGCTCGAAATGTCGCGGCTTGATTCAAAACCTGCGACCAACGGCGACGGCGGCGGTGCAGATGTTTCAGCCGTTTCGAGCGAAACGACCGATGCGCCGGAAACTGCCGCTGCCGCGACCGCCGAAACAACTTCGACGACCGGCGACGGAAGCGCCACAGCAACCGCGCCTGAAACGGTTGACACGGAATTTTTGAAGGGCGAGCTCAAGCGTTTGAATGCGGAATTAAAAGAACTGCAAGGCGAAAATCCTTTGATGTCGCCCGTCGTCAACGGTCAGATCGTCGCCGAAGTAATTTCGGGCTGGACGGGAATCCCGATCGGCAAAATGGTCGCCGACGAAATCAACGCGGTTTTGGAACTGAACAAAACGCTTGCCGAAAGAGTTCTCGGACAAGACCACGCGCTCGAAGCGATTTCGCAGCGCATCCGCACGGCGCGCGCCGGACTGACCGATCCGAAACGTCCGATCGGTGTATTTTTACTCGTCGGAACATCGGGCGTCGGGAAAACCGAAACCGCGCTTGCCTTGGCGGATTCGCTCTACGGCGGTGAACGCAACCTGATCTCGATCAATATGAGCGAATATCAGGAAGCGCACACGGTTTCGAGTTTGAAAGGCTCGCCTCCGGGATATGTCGGCTACGGCGAAGGCGGCGTTTTGACGGAAGCGGTGCGCCGCAAACCGTATTCGGTCGTCCTTCTCGACGAAGTCGAAAAAGCGCACCCGGACGTGATGGAATTATTTTTCCAGGTCTTTGACAAAGGCGTTTTGGAAGACGGCGAAGGACGCGAGATCGATTTCAAAAACTGCGTTATTCTGCTGACCTCGAACGTCGGCACGGATACGATCATGAAGCTCTGCGCCGATCCGGATACGAAACCCGAACCCGAAGGATTGGTCGAAGCCATCAAACCCGAGCTCGTTAAAGCCTTTAAACCGGCGCTTTTGGGTCGGATGGTAACGGTTCCTTTTTATCCGATCTCCGACGACATTCTGCGTTTAATCATCAGATTACAGCTCGGAAAAATCAAAAATCGCATTATGGATAATCACGGAGCGCAATTTTCCTACGATGATTCCGTCATAGAAACTGTGGCGAAGCGCTGCACCGACGTTGATTCGGGCGCACGCAACGTTTACAACATTCTGACCGGAACGCTTTTACCGGAAATGTCAGGCGAAGTTTTATCGCGGATGGCTTCGGGCGAGGGAATCAAAAAGGTTCACGTGGTGGTCGGTGACGGCGAGAAATTCGTCTATGATATAAGTTAGACGCTGATTGAAAAATTAAGGAACGAGTCAGGGCGAAAATCCTTTTGCTCTGGCTCGTTCCTTAATAAGCGCAAGAAAAAATTTTGAGGTTTATAAAATAGATGGCGACGACACAAGACGGAAGATTGATGAGCATTACAACGCCGCTGGGCAAGGATTATCTGTTGATTAACAGATTCACCGCGCACGAAGGGCTTTCTCAGCTTTTTTCATTTGATGTTGAACTCCTGCATGAAGAAAACACAGTTAGTTTTAGTCCGACCACGGTTGACCCGCATTCGCTGATCGGGCAAGCCGTGACGATCTCGATTTCGGCGGAGGACGGTTCGAACCGCGAATTTACCGGGATGGTCAATAAATTTTCGCAAGGCAACCGCGATGTTCGTTTTTCGTATTATTACATCTCGGTCGTGCCGCACGTCTGGCTGCTGACGCAAAAAAGCCAGAGCCGGATCTTTCAGCAAATCAGCGTGCCGGATATTCTAAAGAAGCTCTTTGCCGGATTTCAGGTCAAATACGAATTACAGGAAAGTTATGAGCCGCGTAATTACTGCGTTCAATACCGCGAGACCGATTTTGATTTCGCCTCGCGCCTGATGGAAGAAGAAGGGATTTATTATTATTTCGAGCATTCGGGCGGAACGCACCAGATGATTATCGGCGATACGCCCCAGTCGCACCGCGATTGTCCGGGCAAATCGACGATCCCGTTTTTCGTTAATGTCGGCAACGATGATGCTTTTATCGGTTCGGTCAGCACTTTTTTAAGCGATTATAAACTGCAAACCGGAAAAGTGACGCTCTGGGACTATAATTTCCAGCTTCCGACCAATCGGCTCGATCTCGAACAGCCGAGCCGTTTTTCGTTCGGCGACAGCCTAAAACTGGAAATGTATGATTATCCGGGCGGCTATGCGCGAAAATATGACGGCATCGACAAAGGCGGCGGCGAACAGGCGGGCGAATTAAATAAAGTTTTTAACGACCGGCAATCAACCGTCAAAAAAATGATGGAATCGCTCGACGCGCAGGTGACGACAGCAACCGCCAATTCCGACTGCTGTTCGATCACTGCCGGATATAGATTTACGCTTTCGCAGCATCCGAACAGCGATGCCAACAAAATGTACACGATTTTGACGGCAACTCACGAAGCCGAACAAAATCCGAGCTACGTTTCAAACGAAGGCGCGACCGACCCGTACACAAACAGTTTTACCTGTATCGTGCACGGTGCTGGCGCACCAAATTTTCGTCCGATGCATAAAACGCCGAAGCCGGTCATTCAGGGAAGTCAGACGGCAGTTGTCGTCGGACCGGCGGGCGAGGAGATTTTTACCGACAAATACGGGCGCGTCAAAGTTCAGTTCAACTGGGACCGCGAAGGAAAGGTCAACGAAGCGAGCTCGTGCTGGGTTCGCGTAGCGCAAACCTGGGCGGGAAATAAATGGGGAACGATGTTCATTCCGCGGATCGGAATGGAAGTTCTCGTCCATTTTCTCGACGGCGATCCCGACCAGCCGATCATCACGGGCTGCGTCTATAATCCGCAGACGATGCCGCCCTACACTCTGCCGGATGAAAAGACGAAATCGACCATCAAATCGAATTCGTCGAAAGGCGGCGGCGGTTTTAACGAATTTCGTTTCGAGGATAAAAAAGGCTCGGAGCAGATTTTTATCCACGCCGAAAAGAATCAGGACATTCGCGTCAAAAACGACTGTATGGAAACGATCATGCACGACCGCCATTTGATTATCGAAAACGACCAGTATGAAAAGGTCAAAAAAGATAAACACCTGAAAGTGGAGGGCGACCATAATGAACAAATCGGCGCAACGATGTCGCTCAAGGTCGGCGCGGATCTGCAGGAAAAAGTCGGCAGTAATTATGCCCTCGATGCGGGAATGGGCGTTCACATCAAAGCCGGTATGAGCGCGGTCATCGAAGCCGGAACGAACGTGACGATGAAGGTCGGCGGAAATTTCGTGAGCATCAGTCCGGCAGGCGTCACGATTTCCGGCACGATGGTGATGATCAACAGCGGCGGCGCGGCTGGTTCGGGCGCGGGTTGTAGTCCCGACACGCCGAAACCACCGAAGGAAGCCGACAACGCGCAACCCGGACAGAACACGGCGATCAAATCGCCGAAACCGCCGCCGAATCCGAATAGTTATGCGGCTTTGTCGAGTTCGGGAGGCAGTCCGAAAGCGGCGATGCTGTCGCAAGCCGCGCAAAACGCAACACCGTTTTGCGCCGGCGGCGAATGTAATTGTTAATTTTGCGCGTTTTTTATAAAACAGATGGAAGCACAAAAACTGAAAAATTATCTTTTTTTGGAAACAACGAAACTCTACTGCGTTTTGGACGGCGCGTCGGTGCCTGATCTGCCGATGCGTCTTTATGAAACGAACACGCCGAATTATTGTTTGTTCCGCGGCGAGCTCGAACCGGATGTAATGTATGCCGCGCCCTATGTCGCGATACTTTTGCCGGGATCGTCGTTTTCCGAATGGGTTTTGAGTGAAAGTTCGGGCAAACACTGGGGAATTTTCGCGCATTGCCGTTATTCACTCAAAGAAATGCGCCGGCATTGCCGTGCGCTCGTCAATGTTTACGACGAAAAAGGCGACCCGCTGATCTTTCGTTATTACGATCCGCGTGTTTTACGAAAATTTTTGCCGACCTGCACGGACGATGAAATTATCACGCTTTTCGGAAAAATCGAAACATTGTTTGCCGAAACCGAGGACGGAAACACGCTGACCGCGTACACACTTGAAAACGACCGTTTGAAACAGACCGATCTAGTTTAAGGAGAAGAGAAAATGCCGAAAGGACCAGCCGCCAGAATTTTAGATAATGTCGCGCATCCGCTGCCGCCCGTGCTCACACCGGGACCCGGAAGTCTGAATGTGCTGATCGGTTTTCTGCCCGCGTGGCGCGGAATTCCGCTTGCGGCGGCGGCGGCACTTCAAGCCGCCAAACAGACGGCTGACATTGCCATTCAAACCGCCGTCACGGCAACTGCCGCCGCCGCCGGAACACCCGGCGCACCCGCGGCATATGCCGCTGAACAAGCCACCAAAGCCGCCGCTCTCGCTTCGATGTCGAGCGCGATCTCGGGCGCGGCGGCTTCGGGCGCAGACATTCACGCCTGCGTCACGCCTTCGCCGGTTCCGCCGCACGGTCCGGGCGTGGTGATCGACGGTTCGGCAACCGTGCAGGTCAATTTTCTGCCGCAGGCGAGGCTCGGCGATACGATTCTCGAAGCAATCGGACCGCCGAACAAGATCGTCAAGGGCGAACCGACGGTCATTGTCGGACCTTAAAAGATTTTTTTTTCAAAAAGGAGTTAATTGATGCTGGTCATCAGACAGGAACAAATAGACGCTTTGATCAAGGGCACGGACGAAGAGTTCGTCGAATTTCTCGTCGGGCACGTGAAGGAAGAATTTCCCGAAAAAGCCGCCGAGCGCGACAGAGAAACGCTTCACACAATGGTCAGAGGCGGCATCCGCCGCGCCGAAAGCCACGGTTTCACGACTGCCGAAGACATCACGGCGTTTATCTCGATCATGTTCGAGATCGCGCCGAACTTTGACGAACACCCGCAGATCAAAACCGTTCTGGACGATGAAACTTTTGCGCCCGAAGATCGCATCGAACGTCTCTGGTCGCCGCTCGTCACGGAAGAAGCGTGGGAAGAAGCCGCGAAAAACTACAACGAAAAGGCATGGTTTCCCGAAGATTTGAAACCGGTAAATTAAAATATGCCCAGCAAAAAAACAAAGGCTCAGCAAGCCTCGAACAAAGGCATTGTCAAAGCCAGCAAAAAGGGGAAACAACCCTGCCCGTATGCTGCACTCGCGCCGAAATATGCAAAATTAGTCAACGGCAGCCGACCGTGGCGTTGGACCAGTGTCGGTAAAAAATTATCGAAAACGGACAGAAAGAAGATCAGAGAGATTGCGCGCAAGAACAAACTGATTATCATCGTTCCGATTTCGGCTAAAAGATATCCTACTTTTCCTTCGAGTACGATCAAAGCCGATCATAAGAGATTGCCTCAGAATTTGTGGTCAGCAACCGATGCCAAACAGTTTGGCTGGCTGAATAGAGATTTAGCCGCGCGAAATCCCAATTATGATGCCAAAACCCAGACTTTCAAAAACGACCCGCTTCAGAAGAAATACACTTGGCATCATCATCAGGATAAAGGTAGAATGCAACTTGTAGAGTTTGGAGTTCACAATAATACGAGCCACGACGGCGGACGCACGACGTGGGCAAAAGGTAAGCGAAAATAAAAGAAAATGAGCGAAGATTTGCAATTGGAATTTGAACCCGGAACGGAAGCAGGCGAATTTGACGACGAATATGTCAAAGAAACCGAGGAAATGTTGGAGCTCGAGTTTACGCCCGAGTTTATCGCGTTTCTGAAACAGCACAACGGCGGAATACCGAAAAAACGGTATTTTAAATTGGACGACGACGTAAAAGTTGTCGAAGTTTTTCTAAATTTGTTTCCCGACTACGAAGACGACCCCAAATTCGGACAATTCGACATCGGCGTTGTCTGGTCGGAAATTGAAGACCGTTTAAACGAATATCTAATTCCGTTCGCTGCCGTTTATCCGGGCGATTTTCTCTGTTTCGATTATGAGGACAACGACCCGCCGAAAATTGTCCTCTGGGACCATAATCGCTCGCTCGAAGACGAACCCGTAACCTATCCGGTGACCGACAATTTCAAACAATTTCTGGCACTGCTGACCGACGACGAGGACGGCGAAGTTTCATAACCGATGAAAAAAGCCACAAAGAAAAATCCGAAGAAAACAAAAGCGGCGGCACTCCCCAAAACGGTGCACGAAACACCCGCGCCCGCCACCGCGTCATCGCCTAACTCAAACGCCATGCAGCGCGCCCGCCAACGCGCCGAATCATCGCGCAAAGCCGCCTGGAACAAAGTCGTCTCTCAATCTCCCGACTAAATTCCGATGTCCGACAAATTCGTTTCCGGCATTCACAATTATTGCGACCGTTGGTGCGAACGTTGCACATTTACGGCGCGTTGCCGGGTGGCTGAAGCGGAAAGCGGAATGTTGAGCATCATTTACTGGTATCCATTCTTCATTTCCGCCAAAATCCAACGCGGTTTTCACGGATTTTCAGATTTTGACGGCAACCCGGATAAAGAAGAATTAAACGATTCGCAATCGGACACAAGCGGCTCAATCAAAATCGCGCTCATCGCCGTCGAACGCTCGATTATGGCGTGGACGGCGTTGATGACCAAAGAAAATTCCGCAAACATCAAACCGCACATTTCCCTGCTCGAAGCCATCAAACAAAAAGCCGAGACAAAATTCCCGAACGCACGGGATTTTGTGCGTCCGGGTTTTGATGAAGTCGAAACCGTCATGTAATTTGCAGTTTCAATCGCTTTAATCTTTCAAACTCTTCCAGAACTTTTCGAAAATCTTGATGCCCTGACCTTTGTCGTCCGCCCAGATGTCTTTGACGGATGCGGGTTTGGCGTCTTTTTCCTTCTTTGCAAAGTAGCCGTAAATGAGCGTGTTTCCGTTGGCAACGCGCTCGTAGAGCAGAATTTGCAGCAGGTCTTTTTCGTTTGCGTATGAATAATAAGTCGCTGCCGAATCGCCTTTGTGCGTCGGGATCGATCTTGTTTCAAAGGTTATTCCCTTCTTGTCATCAACGATCATCGGCGCGATCGATTTGACCGCGCGGGCTTTAAGGTCTTCGATCTTTTCTTCGTCATTCGGGTAACCGATGAAAATCCCTGCCGGACTTTCTTTGCGGAGCATCAACATTCCCTTAAAACCGTTTTTATTCCAATCGATCGGAAAAACGTTGTCGGGAACTTTAAAGATAATGCCGCTCTTCTGCGATTGCGCGAACGAGCTTTGGACAAAAGCGGCACAAGAAAAAATCAGTAAGAAAATTAAGAGTATTAAGTATCGTTTCATTTTTATTCTCCAGGATTTACGGGTGCGTCATATCAACCGGAACGACCCATTCGTCGAATTGTTCCGCCGTTAGTAAGCCTAATTCGATTGCCGATTCCTTTAAGCTGATGCCTTTTTTATGCCCGTTCTTGGCGATCTTCGCGGCGTTGTCGTAGCCGATGTGCTGATTCAAGGCGGTGACGAGCATCAGCGAATCGTTAAGATAATGGTCAATTTTTTCACGATTTAACTCGATGCCCGCGACGCAAAATTCGACGAAGCCTTTGCAAGCATCGTTCAGCAACCGGACGGAATGCAGAAAATTGTGAATCATCACGGGTTTGAAAACATTTAATTCAAAATTCCCTTGCGAACCCGCGAAACCGATTGCTGCATCATTGCCCATCACCTGCGCGGCAACCATCGTGATCGCCTCACTCTGCGTCGGATTGACCTTTCCGGGCATGATGGAGCTTCCCGGCTCGTTTTCGGGAATGATCAGCTCGCCGATGCCGCAGCGCGGTCCCGAAGCCAGCCAGCGCACGTCGTTGGCGATCTTCATCAAACTTGCGGCGAGCGTTTTAAGCGCACCCGAAGCAAAGACGACTTCATCGTGAGCGCTTAAAGCCGCAAATTTGTTCGGATGAGCGCGAAACGGCAAACCCGTCAGCTCGGCAATCTGCGCGGCGGCGCGGTCGGCAAATTCGGGATGCGCGTTCAAGCCCGTGCCGACCGCTGTGCCGCCGATCGCGAGATCGAACAAACCGTCGAGAACAAGTTTTAATCTTTCAATATCGCGTTCGATCAAGGACGCCCAACCGCCGAATTCCTGCCCGACCGTGATCGGCGTCGCGTCCTGCAGATGCGTTCTGCCGATTTTGACAACATCCGCAAATTCTTTGGCTTTCGCGTCGATCGCGTCGTGAAGCATCTGGACGGTCGGGATCAGCGCGTTCAGACGTTCTGCCGCCGCGATATACATTGCGGTCGGGAAAGTATCGTTCGAGCTTTGCGACATATTCACGTCGTCGTTCGGATGAACGGGTTTTTTACTGCCCATCTCGCCGCCCGCGATTTCGATCGCGCGGTTCGAGATCACTTCGTTCGCGTTCATATTCGTCTGCGTCCCACTTCCCGTCTGCCAGACACGCAACGGAAAATGCGCGTCCAATTTGCCGTCGATCACCTCGTTGGCGGCGCGGACGATCAGATCGGTTTTATCGACTGTCAATTTGTCCGGTTTTAATTGATGATTGATGATCGCGGCGGCTTTTTTCAAAATCCCGAGCGCGCGGATCATCTCGCGCGGCATCGTATCAAAACCGATGTTGAAATGATGCAGCGAGCGTTCGGTTTGCGCTCCCCAGTATTTATCCGCTTCGACCGCGATCTCGCCCATCGAATCCGTTTCGATCCGTGTTTTTTTACCTTCTGCAGTTGCTTCTGACATTTTCTAAAAGATTCCTTGATTAAAATTTTGAATATCAACTTTGATTTTACTCAAAAACGCCGGATAAAAAAATTATTGACACGTTTTCTCTCAAAATTTATGATTAGTTTGAGAAACTTCTGTCCGAATCTTTATTAACCCGCACAATGGAAAACATCAAACTCTTGTTTCAGCTTTATCTTCGTCCCCTCTCCGCAATGAGCGAGATCATCGACCGCGGCAGTTGGATCTTAGCCGCCGTGATGATGTTCGTCGTTTCGTTCGCTTTTTATACGACCGTTAATTCAAAACTGCAGACGGCTTACGCGATTCCCGCTTTTCAGGAATTCTATAACGTGGATTACAGCGCGATCGACGAGGATTCGCCCGAACTGCGCGCCGCCTACGAAAAAGCCGCCGCCGAATATAAAAAAGCTTTGGAAACGCGGCGCAAAGTTCCGCTCGTCGGCGATAATTTTTACCGTTTTTTTTCGTTTGAGCCAAGCGGATTTTTTCAGCCTTTGATCTCGCTTTCGATCTTTTATGTTCCGGCGATCATCCTGCTGGTCGTGCTTTTCACGCATCTCGGCAGGTTCGGTTTAATTTTACAGCGCGATTACGGAACGCTTGCAACTTGTTCGATGATGGCTTGGACGGCGGCAAATCTGCCGTTTGCCTTGCTCGGACTTCTGCTTTTCAATCAAGCGGCGGTCGCGCCCGAAATTTATCTGGTGATGTGGGCGGCAAGCGCCGTGCTGTTCGGCGGGCTGATGATCTTTGCGATCCGGACGGTTTTCGGCGTTAATTACGGCACTGCCGTACTGGTCGTTGCAATCGCGTGGCTCGCGTTCACGCTTGGAATTTACGTTTCAAAATTTATCTCGCCGTGGCTTTTTTCACCGTTCATAATCTTTTACGGCTTTATGTATTTCGGCGGCACTTTACGCGGCGAAATGCGCGGTTTCGGCAATGCCTTCCGGCAAAAACAAAACTTCAAACGCTTTCTCCATAACGCGACCGTCAATCCGAAAGACGCCGAAGCGCACGTTCAGCTCGGCTTGATCTACCTGCAGAGAAGGCAGGAAGAAAAAGCGCTCGAACATCTGAATAAAGCGATCGAGATCGACCCGACCGAAATTGACGCCAATTACGAGCTCGGCAAATGGGCGCGGCGCAAAGGCGATCTGCCAAAAGCGGTCGAACATTTTTCAGCAGTCGTCGAACAAAACGACAAGTTCGCGCTGAGCGAAATCTGGCGCGAGATCGGCGCGACCTATCTGGAAGCCGGAATGCTGGCGGAAGCCCGCGAAGCATTGGAAAAATACACGGAACGCCGCGCCTTTGATTCCGAAGGCTTGTATTATCTCGGCAAGGTTTATAAAGCGCAGAACGAAACGGAGAAGGCACGCGAAATGTTCGAACAAGCCGTCGAATCACTGAAAACTGCCCCCCCGCACCGCCGTTACGAGCTCAGACAATGGAGCAAACTGGCGCAAAAAGAGCTTTAAATGGCGAAAGCGAAAAGTTTGCGAAAGTTCGGAAAACTGTATTTCTCTTTTAAAGTTCCGCACTTTTCGCCTTAGCGTTTGACCTTTGCTCCGGATTTCAATATAATTTGAACTTTTCGACTAGCGGGCAAATTCTTGCCTTTGAGCGAAGGAGATAATATTAAAATGAGTTACGCAATTATCAGAACAGGCGGAAAACAATTTCCTGTAACGGAAGGTCAAACCTTACGCGTCCCGACGATTGAAGCCGAAGCCGGCAAGAAAGTCGATATCGAAACGCTCGTCGTCGGCGAAGGCAAAGACGCGAAATTCGGCAGTGCGACGTTGCAGGCAACTGTCGTCGGACACGGCAAAGGCGATAAAGTTATTGTTTTCAAGAAAAAACGTCGTAAACAATACAAACGCAAACAAGGTCACCGTCAGGGTTACACGGAAATCAAGATTGAAAAGATTTAGTTGGAGGTAAAAGGCTTTTGGGCTTTGGTCTTCGGCTTTAGTTTTAAATCCGAGATCTGAAATCCAAAATCCGAAATTGAGATATGGCACATAAGAAAGGTGTAGGTTCATCAAGAAACGGACGCGATTCACACGCCCAGCGATTGGGTCTTAAAAAATTCGGCGGCGAACACGTTCTCGGCGGAAACATTCTCGCGCGTCAGCGCGGCACGAAGTGGAAACCGGGCAAAAACGTCGGACGCGGTAAAGACGACACGCTTTTTGCGTTGATCGAAGGCTTTGTCAAATTTGAAAACAAAGGTCAAAAAGGCAAATTCATCAGCGTTTACGCGGAAGGCGCGGCGGAACTCGCTCCGAAAGAAACAGTAACCGCCTAAATTTCAGGAAATTATAAAAAGCGATACCGGCATTGTCTTTCGAGACAATGCCGGTATCGCTTTTTATTTTTTACACAAGATCGAATGACTTAATCGATGTTTGCCGATTGATTTCAAATGAATAAAGCGAAATCTCCGGTTGAATTCCGGCAGCAATCCCTTTTTCGGGTAAAGATCTGCCCGAAATTTTACAAAAAACACATCAAAAAATATTTTTTTCAGCATTTCTCCAGGATTCTTAAACAAGTCGTCCGGGGCTAAAACAATTGTCCGCCAAAATTCTGACAATTGGAAAAGAGTATCAGTTTTGCTCTTAGTCAGTGTCAAAACTGATACTCTTTTTCGTGATGCCCGCTTACGGCAGGATTTTTAAAAACCTAACTACAACCTTTTCAAAGATTTACAATCAGCTCGAAAAAAAGCGGTTTTGGCATACTCATTGCTCTTAACTTGAACGAATAGTTCGCCGGGTTTCCGATTTTTACAACAAAGCGCGTTTTGGATCAGATCAGGAGAAAAAATCTTTGATTTATCTCAAAACGGTCAGACGGTTGATCTGAACGAGGTCATCGCGCCAAATGGCTTTCATCGTAAGGGTGATTACAAAAGGAGCGCGGCATTTTATGCCGAAAATAATCGAAATCCGTTGAAATAACAAACTGAAAACTTCCGCTAAACAAAAAAGAAACAATTAGCCGGTTTTTCCGCGATCGAGAATCGCTTCTACTTTGTTTCGATTTGGTGCGAAGTTCCGAACAAAAATCTTCTATAAGCAAAATTAACATTGAATCGAGTGAGACTTCTATGAATAAAATCAAAAACAATTTAGGTGAAACGACCAATATTTTATATGGTTATAATGCTGAGTGGCTTTCGTCAAAACAAGGAAATAACGCGTTGTTTCCGCCTGCCAAAAAAGCGCTCGCCGTGACTAAAGCCGAGCCGCCTAAAGAAAAGGGCGAGTGGAGTTTTCCGGAAATAACCCTGCACGAAACTGCCGAATCACTGCTCGATACTTTATTGCCGTACAAACTCGAAGATCCGTCCGATGGAATTAACGGTCCGAAAGCACCCGGCGGTCCGTTATTGATCGATGATGTTAACCGCTCTGAAGCGATCAAAAAACTCTCCGAGACCTTAGGCGTCGATCTCGGAAAAAGCGGTCACGGTTTCGCCCTCGTCAGACTCACCCGAACCGATGGAAATGCGGCGCACGAGAGTCAGGAAATGGATATTCTGATTCATCCGAATCCGTCTAAAATCCCGGATGAATTGGGCGTTTCCAAACAATTTAAGAAGGCAATGAGCACCCTCACGCGGTTTAAGCCGCGCGCCGATTTTTCGCCCTCTGAGATCACACCGGAAATCGCCAACGATTATCTCGGAATTTTTGCCGAACAGGGAACGCATTACGTTTCTTCGATGGAGCTCGGCGATGTCATTTTTCAGATTTTCGCGATGCCGGAAGCGCGTTTCAAACGCGTCCAGAAAATCTATGCCAGTCAGCCCGAAAAACTAAAAGGACAAGATGCCGTGTTGTTTCGGCAATACACGACCGACGCCAATACCGGCGCGTTCGGTTACGTCAGCCAATACGGCAAAGTGCTCGATTTCAGCCTGAGCGAAACGCTCGCGAAAGCGGTCGAAAAAGGCGAATGGAAAGAGCCGACATTTGCGGAAACGACCAGTATTTTCGCGGTCTATGACGGCAGTTCGAAAGTTAACCCGGCAGTTCTCAATCAAAATTACACGAGCGTTACATCGATTCTCACGAGGCTCACGTCCTTAACGCTTTTTTGCGAACACAACCGCAAACAAATCTGGCGGCGCGTTCTGCAGGGCGGCTTGGTTCAAAAATATAAAGCGGCGATCAATCCTAATTTTTTCCCGTATTGTCCGTACGATCTTGCCGCCCAGCTCAATCAGAGCGAGCTGCCGGGTTTTCTCTCGACGATCGCGACGCCTTATGTCAATACTTATAAACCCGCCCTGGATCTCTCGACGCTCGAATTCGTCGCCGCCGAAGAGGTCAAAGATTTTACGCTCTACACAAATTATCTTTACACCAATGATTCAAAAGATATTCCGATTCCGGGCGAAAAGGTTTTGCTCACGGGTCAGGTGGTCGATCTCGAACAAAATCAAACCGTGACGAGATTAAAACTGCGCGATAAGGCGTTTGACGGCTTAATTTTTGCAGCCCAGCAGTTTTACGGCGCACTGCAGTTTGAAAACGAGTCGGGCAGTAAACATTTCACAATCGTCGACGGGTTAAAATTCGTGAGCAACGACAAAGGTCCCGACGGTCGGGCATACGTTCAGGTCGACGGCGATTTTCGCGGTGCGCCGCCCAAGGAAACGCTGAAAAAACTGACCAGCAGTATGGAGTACAGCTACACTTACGCCGAGGGAAACCTGAATGCCTTCGCCCGCGGAAAATTAACTCTCTTAGCCGAGTTTCTCTACGAAAGTATGCAGTGGATCACGCAGATAATCCCTGCCGACACGGAAGATTTTCAACTCTTGAATCTGCGGGTGCGCGCTTTGGATATGGCGTATATCGAAAACAATACGGCGCTCGGAGCGTTTGTCCCAATCCTGCCTTACACCGATTACGAAAAACAAATTAAAGGAATTCTCGATTATATCAGCGTGATCGATACGACGATCGATCGCTATCATCAGGACATCGAGTTTCGAAAAACACAGGAACTTATCATCAATGTCGGCAAGGATCTGAACAAAAACATCATCGAATCCGGCAAACTGCTCGCAGGTTATGTCGATGCGAGCATCGCCCAGCAGCAAGCGATGTCGGGCTATTACGCTTCGATCATCGAACAAAAACAGGCGGAACAGAAAAAACAGGAAAAAACCGTCGATGAGCTTCGGGCGCAGCTCAATCTCAGTCAGGCGGAAGTTAATACGAAGGTCGAGAATTTCAAGCAAGCCGTCAAGGATTGGAAGACGATGGAAGCGATCAAATTCGGTCTGCAGGTCGCGACCGAGTTATTCTCGCTCGGAACGAGTTTTCTGATTCCTTCAAGTTCCATTTCAGCCGTCAAGGATCTGGGCGCGCTCGCCCAGGGGATCCAAAAATTTCTGAACGTTTCGAACGCGACCTGGAAATTATTCGAAGACACCAAAGCCGGAATTATCAAGTTTCAGGACGCGCAGAAGACCTTCGACGGTATTGCAAACACTTTGTCGGTCGATATTGCCTGGGATGAAATGAGCATCAATATGGATCTGATCTTATCGACCGCGCCTTCGGACCCGACCGTCAATGCGCGCAAAGCCGAACTGAATGCTGCCTTTAAAACTCATGTCCTCAAAGGGAAAGGCTACGCTTCGGCGATGTCCGGCGTGCAGCAGACCGCGCGCGATATTTACAGCAATCAGCAGCAGAAAAATATGCTTGACGATCAGGTCAAGCGGATGAAGGAGTTGAACAAGAATTTGAACCCCGCCAAGATCGGCGATCTCGACAAAAATAAGATCGATCTGATCGGACTGACGGGAAGCCTGAGCGTCGTTCGCTCGCAAATGCTCGGATTGTTGTCGAAAACCTTCATTTTGCAGGATCAATCGCTTCAATACACTTTTTTACAGCCCGCGACGCCGATCGATTCGTTCGATGTGCTCGGTATATTAGGCGCTTTGGTCAAACAGCAGTCGAATACGATCAATGCCAAAACCGCGCTCAAACAGTATCAGAAAGCGACGACCACGCCGATCGACATCAAGGTTCAAATTCCCGTCGAACAACTTCGCAACGGCGGAATCTATCAATTCTACTTGCAGCCCGACGTGCCCGATTTCTTTTTATACGTCGATGCCCGGGTGAAATCGATGGTCGCCAAGATCGACGGCGTAACTTCGACCAAGAGCGGCGATTATCTGCTCAATGTCGCCTACGTCGGAAGACCGTTCTACGATCGCAGTTACAACCGCGACATCCTGACTTTCAATACTTTGCAGAGACAGCGAACTTACGAATACGAGGTCAAGGGCAACAAACCCAAATTTTCCGACCACGGTCAAAGCTGGTCGGACGGCGTCAGCCCGATCACGCCGTTTTCGGTGTGGGAAATTTCCCTGCCCGATACGAGTAAAAATAAAGAGATTTCCTACGACGGTTTGATCGCAACCGTGACTTTAACATTTGTTTTAGAAGCGCGGATTCACGACACCGCCAGGGCGATGCTGAAACAATCCTCGGCGCGCGGAGCCGCATCGGCGAAACCTTCGGTGAGCACTCTGATTTCACAGATGGCGGGCAAATCGGTGCTCAATAACTGGGACGTCGTGTTTAATATGGCGCTCGATAAGATCAACGACGTGCTCAAACAGCAGTATGAAGAATTAAAGAATAATGATAAGAAATACGGCGGCAAAATTAGCGCCGAAACTTCGATCGAGGGCGCCAATATCGGCAAAAACATTAAAACTTATCTGCTCCAAAAGTTTGACCTGGATTACGGCTACCCGCGGCTGGAATTTCTGGTCAACGACAACAATACCGGAAATCTCGAAATGCAGATTCCGTCGGGCGAAGCACGCAAAGGTTCGCGTTATGTCGGCACAAACACAGCCGCGACCAAAGCGATTCTGGTGAGCATCGCCGAAGAAAACGGATTGCCCGCAAGCGACGTGAAAGAGGAAAAGATCGACGGCGAAATAAAGCTCGTTCTGCAGTATTACGAAGCTCCGAGTCCGATCGGAAAAGCCGCGACGCTTCAGGCAGTGGTCAAGATCGGTCAAATCAAAGGACTGGTCGAGAATAACGACAATATTTTGAGCGTCGTCCTCGATATGCAGAAAGGCGCGTTCGCGGCAAAAGATATCGAGATCGAAATGAGCGATGAACAAAAAATCGCGTTTAGCGACGCCGTCAAAGCCTATTTCGTCAATCACCCGGTTTTGTTCATTATCAATTCGCTCGATCTGACCGGAATCGCGACCCTGATGGATCTGAAACCGTACCAGTTTTTGTTTAAGGCGCTCAAAACCCAATCCGGCAATGAAATGCTTCAGCTATTTATTCAAACCAATAATCGCGCAGCCTTTAATTACAGCCAGACGTTTATCAGTTCGGATGTTCCCGACCCGATTCCCGAAGGCTCGCAATCGAGTTTGATGATCAACAGCCGGATTTTCTTCGGCAGCGTTTTGCCGCAAAGCCTGACGAGCGGTTGGACTTTCAAAGGCAATAATCCGGGCAATACGACGAGTGCGTGGAACGGCGAGTTTTCAAATGCGAGCGTGCAGGGCGATGTTAACTTAAGTTCGCTCAACACTTCGCGCGGCAATCGCGGCGGCTCGGTTTCCTACACGGAATATTCGCCGTACGGCGGCAATCCGGTTACGTGGAGCATTAACGGAATGACGCTCGATTCGGGTAAAGACGGTAAATTGACGATGAATTACAACAAGCAGAACGTCTTTTACTTTAATCAAAGCTCGAAAACCTGCACGATCATCGGCTGTACCACGCCGAGCGTGTCAAAGCTCAGTACGGATATTACGCTGAGCATCGTCGCTTCGCTTCCGACCGAGGTCGGCGGCAGCGGACGCGAGCAAACCCTTAAGATCAATCTTTCCGACAAAAGCGTGGCGGTGGCGGCGCGAACGTCGGGCGGCGGTCCGTGCGGTTCCGACGACTTGCAGTCACAGGTCAACAAACAGCTTCAAGGCAGTTTGCCGGGTCAGGTAACGAGTAAGATCAACGTGAGCTTTAAAGATGTCTCGGTTTTTGCTTTGAAGAATTTATTGTTCCCGTCAAAGAATTATCTCAATCTGCAAAGCGTTTACGTGCCAGGTGATCTATTGATTCTCGGAAATTTTACAACCGGATCTTAAACCGCAAATAAACATTGGAAGAGACTGAAAAAAGTATGCAGCTAACTAAATTTTTTAAAGACGACACAAAGGTCACGCCGGAGAATTTGGGCGAAGCGATCCAGCAGGCGATCGAAATCGAAATCGCGACGATTCCCGTTTACCTTTATACTTATTATTCGGTCAATCGCGTGCCGAATCAGGACGCCGTAAGCGGCGGTTTGGTTCAGCAATTGACCGCCAAAGGAATGCCGCTCGCCGAGGCAAACAAGATCGCGCTCGATCTTTCCGCGCAGATCATGGTTTATGCGAACAAAGTCGGGGCGACGATTATGAGCGTGGTGATGGAAGAAATGCTTCATATGGCGCTCTCGTCGAATCTCAAACAGGCTTTGATCGGTCAGCCGTTATTGACGGGCAGATCGCCCGCGAGTTATCCGACGATGCTTCCCGGACACGAACCCGAATTCAATATCGATCTCGCGCCGTTTTCGCTCGATCAGCTGATGACCTTTCTCAAGATCGAAAGTCCGACGCCGCTTCCCGAGACAACCCCCGAGTTAAAAGCGATTCCATACACGACGATCGGCGAGTTTTACGGAATGATCAAAACCTGCATCGAGGAAAACGAGCTGACGTACAATGCCGAAGAGCCGCAGCTCGTTCCCGGCAAGCGGTATTATTCGCCGAATATGATCGACACAGTTTATTACGATAAAGAGCATAAGCCGCAGTATGTCGATGCCGACGATTCGGGCGATCTGGTGCACGTCGTTGACCGCGCGTCTGCCGTCAAAGCGATCACGCAGATCGTCGAACAGGGCGAGGGAAATATGGACAAAGGGTTAAATCCCGACGGCTCCGTCAATTGCCAAAGCCCGACGCCGCGCGATTACGACGATCCCGCGATGCAGGAACTCTCGCACTTTGAAAAATTTGCCGAGATCTATTGTCATTACAATAATTTGTCGGGAAAGTTCAAAGCCTACGGTCTGGACGGCAATATCAGCCAATATTTCGTGACGAATCTGCCGACCAATCCATCGACGGCAAAATATCCGGAAGCCGTCGGTTATCCGCCTGGAACGCTCCAAGCCGTTTCGACTCTTTTGAGCGCGATTTATACTTATATTTTCGTGATGATCGAGGGCTGTTACCGAAAGGAAGCGGGAAATCACACGCAGTATGAGATTTTTATGTTCGGCATTCACAAATCGATGATCTTCATTCTCGACGCGATCTGCGGCGACATCAAGGGGATGTCTTACTTTTTGAACGGTCAGTATTACATCGGCGCGCCGACTTTCGAGAATTATCCGTTCGGTCTTTTGTCGAGTCCGAAATCGCAATTGATCGAGCTTTACAACAATGCCGTCGCATTGTATCCGACAATTTCCTATCTCGAACAGAGAATTCAGGATTTGCCGGACGTTCCATTGAATTAATTTTACTTAAAACGAAAAAAACAAAAAAAGTTATGGACAATACGGAATTTTCATCAACGGAAAATCTTTGCGGGAACAGCGGTGAAAAAGTTGAAGGTTTTTGTTCAACGCCGCCGCCGCCGACACCGATGCCGACGCCGTCGCCGTCATCAACCGCCGCGACCGTCGCGACCGCGCCATTAGAGCTGCACGTCTGTATGGGTTTGAACGCCTGCAAAGGTCACGACCGTTTCGGCACGAATTCCTGCGCGGGCACGGGTTTTTGCTCGACCGCCGCGATTCATCACTGCCGGACGCTCAATGATTGCCGCGGGCAGGGCGGATGCGGTTTATACGGCACGGCGGAAGACGACGCGACTCCGGGCGCGAACGAATGCGCGTGGCAGGGCGCGTGCGCCGTCCCGATTCAGGCTGAGAGATTCAGCACGCAGGGCGAAAATAAAGGAAAAAGCGTGTGGGTTTTGGCGCGTAAATTATTCGAAGAAAGAATGAAGAAAGCCAACCGCACGTTCGGTGATTCGCCCTATAAATGCGGACCGCCGCAGGCGTGGCTGATCGAATCTCTGGGGAGTTACGATTCGTGCGGCAGTGCAGGTAATAAATACTGCACCTTCGGGTTTAATAATCCCGCCAAAGATGCCCGCGAACTCTGCGAGAAAAGTCTGCATCCGGTGCTTTGCGGTGCGCCGCAGGAAACCGTTGAAACAAATAATTGCAGCACCAAATCCGAAAGCGCGGAACCGAGCGGCGATGCTCCGAACGAAAGCTAAACGATGAATCAAGAATCGATTTATGATTTCATTCAAAAATTTCCTGATCCGGGTCTCGGACTCGGATTAAGAAGCAAGCATTTCAACTATATTCTCGAAAATAATCCGCCGGTTGACTGGTTTGAGATCATTTCCGAGAATTTTATGGATTCCGGCGGCAGACCGCGGCAGGTTCTGCGCCGGATTGCCGAACGCTACCCGGTGGTGATGCATGGCGTTTCGCTCTCGATCGGGAGCACCGATCCGCTCAACACGGAATATTTGAAGAAACTAAAAATTCTGGCGGCGGAAATTCAGCCTTTGTGGATCAGCGATCATTTATGCTGGACGGGAATTAACGGGCTGAACACGCACGATCTGCTGCCGGTTCCCTTGACGGAAGAATCGCTCAAACATATTTGCCGCCGCGTTAATCAAGTGCAGGATTTTCTCGAACGCCCGTTCGTTTTTGAAAATCCGAGCACTTATCTCTCTTTCAAACAATCGACCATTTCGGAATGGGATTTTCTGCGCTATATGACCGAGGAAACGGGTTGTTTCCTTCTGCTCGACGTCAATAATGTCTATGTGTCGGGATTCAATAACGATTTCGATCCCGTGCATTATATCCGCGAGATTCCGCACGAACGCGTTGTTCAGATACATCTTGCCGGACATCAGCACTGCGGCGATTACATTATCGATACGCACGACCGGAGCGTCACGCCCGATGTCTGGGAACTTTTTACCTTAGCCTGGCAATTGACCGGCGGCGCGGCGGCACTTCTCGAATGGGACGGCAATATTCCCGATTTTGAAGATTGTCACGCCGAACTTTTAAAGGCAAAAAATCATATGAATGTTTTTACCGAACCGGCGCGCCGGAAACAACCCGAATATCACGGAGGAAATGTTTCGAACCCGATCGATTTTCTGGTCACGGATATGCAGTCGGAATTTTGCAAATAAGTCGAAAAAAATTTATGTCAGACGGTCAGGAATTTTCTCTCGCGCAAATGCAAAACTGGATGCAGTCCGTGCTCATTCAGCCGAACGCTTCGATTCAGGCATTGAATCCCGAAAATTTGATCAGAGCGTCAAGCCGTTTGACCGCTCTGCGGCATTTGAATATTTATCGACAAAGCTACATCGCACGCCTTCGCGATTGTATGAAAAATCAGTTCAGCGCGCTCTCATACGCGCTCGGCGAGGAATTATTTCAAATGTTCGCCGACCAATTTCTCGAAGCACATCCTTCCGACAGCTACACTCTCAACGAACTCGGCAGAAAATTTCCAGAATTTCTCGAAGAAACCAGACCCGATAAAGATCAGGAAACAAAGGAATCGTGGATCGATTTTATGGTCGAACTGGCGCGTTTTGAATATACTTTGTCGGAAGTTTTCGACGCACAGAGCGAAGAAGGAAAATCGGCGGACGAATCCATCGAAGACGAAAAATTAAAGCTTGCGCCGCTCGTGCAAATTTTTTATCACCGCTACCCGGTCTGCCGTTATTATCTGGACGTCACGCGAAAAAATGCGCCGGAACTTCCATTTGAAGAAGACAGCTATGCGGCTGTCACGCGAAATCATTATCGTCTGAGCCTTTTAGAAATAAAGCCCGCGCAATATCATTTTCTCGAAAGACTTCAAAAGGGCGACTCGATCGCTGAAGCCAAAAAATACTTTTTCGAAAATTACGGTTTTGACGAAAAACGTCTTGACACAGCCTGGCAAAAATGGCGAAAAGATTTTCTTTCGGCAGGTTTTTTTCGCGTCCGCTAATTGGGGTTTCTGTAAGTCATATTTTATCTTGCATTTACGGAGCTTCAACGGCAACAAAATCCATAGATAA
>DATLOR010000249.1:0-23438 GCA_035536135.1 Pyrinomonadaceae bacterium
GCCAGCGCAAACGAAAGAGCGGCTAGTCTCGAATTAGAGATTGCAGAGGCAAAACGGCGACAAGCAGAAGCCGAAAAGTCTTTATTGGAATTACAAAACCGTTTGCGTCCTCGCTCAATAAGCCCTGAACAAAGAGAAAAACTTTCTTTAGAACTACGAAAACGGCTTACGGGCAGTATAGTTATTCATTTTCCATCTATGGATGCCGAAGCGGAGCAGTTTGCTTTGCAAATAGCTGAAGTTTTACACGAAAATAATTGGGAAGTTTTAGATTGTAGTCCAATTATGAGAATTGGCGGTATAGTTCCTAAAGGTTTATGTATTGAAGGGCGTTCACAGACGACAGTAATGGCTAGAGAACTGGAACAATCTTTTATTAACTCAGAAATAGAAATTGTTCGCACTGCAAATCCGCAAATTGAAAACTTTTTAGAAGTTCGGTTAATGGTCGGCGTAAAGCCTTGAACATCTCTTGTCTCAAAAACGCTTAAAGTTGTCTCGTTAATCTGTCTCATAAGGCACTTATGACGCAAAGCCAAAATCCCAAAACTCTTCGACATTTTCGACTTATGAGACAGTTTGTATTTTTTTCCTTTAGGGGTTCGATTCGTCACAAACGTAAGGTTTCGTCAGTTTTTCGTATTTGAAAAAACTTGATTGATTAATGGCGGGATAACGGAAAATTCAAAGAACTAAAATTAAACAGCCGCTGCGGAAACAACTTAAAAGAGGTTTCTGCAAGCGGCTGTTTAATTAACGTAAATCGATCTACGGCTTCGGCTTTTTAAAAGAAATCGCGTTAATCGTTTTGTATTCGGGGCTTTTCGCGCCGAATGCGCTTTTGACGAGGTTTTTATAACGGGCGGCGAGGTCGCAGATGTTGTCCGGGTCGAGGAAAAAGAATTTGTTGCGTGCGTTGCGATCGGCGGCAAGCGTCGCGGCTTGGGCGATCGAAGCGGTGTGCTTGGTTTGCGCCGAGGTGCCGACCGTCCGTAGATCCGCGATCACCAAACCCGTCTGTTTGACGCCTGGATAAATGCTCTGGGCTTCGAGAAAATCGACCAATTCGAGAAAGATCGAGATCTTAAAGGCATTGCTCTGCTGCGAGCTCGAAATATTTTTCTCGGTCGGATCAAAAGCGGGTGAAGCGGGATCGGTCACGGGCTTCGGTTTCAGAGTTCTGCCCTGAAGCTTGCGCACATAGCTTCGCGCATCTTCGACCGTTTCCGCGCTTGCGCCGCGTCCCGACAGCTATCCGACGGCTTGCACGGCGAGCGGTTCAAGCTTATCAACTTCCGTCTGCCGTTCGAGCGCGACGGTGCGGAAATCGGCTTTCAAATTACCGACCGCCGTATGCAGAGCCAAGGCTTGCGTGTGAACGTTCTGTAAAGCCGTAATCGTTAGATCGGCGGGCGGGTCAAGCCTCGTTTGGTCAAGCAACGCGCCCTGTGCAATTAATTCTTCGAGCGATTCGAGAATCTTCGGAAATCCGGTATCTGCCATATTTTTTCTCCTTTGTTCTATTGGAA
Organism: Pyrinomonadaceae bacterium; assembly: GCA_035536135.1. Taxonomy (GTDB): domain Bacteria; phylum Acidobacteriota; class Blastocatellia; order Pyrinomonadales; family Pyrinomonadaceae; genus JAFDVJ01. The sequence goes on from DATLOR010000249.1 coordinate 1,530, forward strand.
TATTCAAACTAATAAGAAAAAGTTCCCCTCCACCGGCTCTGACAAAATTGATCTCTATTCCGAGAATAAATCCGTCTGATTTCGGGTTTTCTCCCGACGCTATCAAATTGAATAGCTTTCAGCGATAAATCACGGATGAATTTGCATAATACATCGAGATTATCGCCGTAGAAGAATTTGTTCATTTGTGCATCTATTTCGGGAACCGGAATTTTGTAACAACAAATTACCATTAAAACGCAAAAAAAAAGCAAGATTTATTTAAAATAATTCATTGCTTTTTTTGCGGTTTATTTGCTCAAAGTGATTTGGATGCCTTGTTTTTCAAGCGCGGGCATTAACGGCGCTTGCAGAATTAGCAGATTATCCTGCTCGATAACCACGAGTCCTTGACGCTGATTGGCACGTTTGGGTTTTAGTTCGAGAAAAACTACTTCGCCGAACGGGAGATTCGGAAAGCGGTGATTGCCGAACGGATTTGAGATACGGGTTTGCTTTTGGTTTGTGCTGCCCACTGTCAGAATCGCCAGAGCGCCGCCCGTGCGGTTGTTGCTGCCGAATGTGCCGAGCGTAAAATTTGCGATAAAGCCGTTTGCCCCGTATTCAAAAGCGCCGATGTCAACCGCCGATCCGCCGAGCCGCAGATTATTGCGGCGCTGATCGGTCGAGAGACGAAAGCTTTGGGGGATGGGCGACTGCGTGCAATTGCCGTTATAAACGCAGCTGTTGCCCGCGTTGACCGCCGGACTGCCGTCGAGCAGCGCGCGCGTATCGGTCTGTCCACCGTTGTCGGCTAAAACGCCGAGAAGCGGATTGATGGCGTTGCTATTACTGACCTGATCGCCGTTCGTGCCGTTTGTGAAGCCGGTGCTGTTGCGGGCGTCGGTGATCAGATTATTGCCGAGCGATGTAAACGCGCCGGAAAGCGAACTTGTGGACGTCGCAATGTCCATTCCGATGATCGTGTTGAAAACGTTGACAGTTCCGTTCGAATCGTTCATCACGCTGCTTCCGGCGGCGGTTGCCGTATTGTGGCTGATCGTGTCGTTGATGAGCAGAAGACTTCCGGTATTGTAAATTCCGCCGCCCTGAATGCCCGCATTATTGGTGATCGTCGAATTTGAGATGATCGAAGTGCCTTGCGGATTGATGTGGGTTATTCCGCCGCCGAACGAACCCGTTCCAATATTTGAGCTGACCAGCGACCGCGTGACATACAAAACACCGGCACTAAAGATCGCGCCGCTTGCCGACATATTATTGGTGACGGCAACCTCGGTTAATTGCAGAACCGAACCGTAATCAACAAAAACTGCGCCGCCGTCGCTCGTTGTCTTCCCGTTTTTGATCGATAATCCGCGAATCGTGGTCGGATACGGGAAGGTATTCGCGGACTGAACCTTGAAAATACGGAAGTCCGCCGTTCCTGCCGCCGGACTGCGCTGAACGGTCAGCCTGCGCGCGCCCGGTCCGGCGATGTAGATATGTGACGAGAGCGTTAGTTCGCCGAGCGTCAGATCGATCGTCGAACCCGCCGGCAGCGAGAAATTAATGCCGTCCAGAAACATCGGATTGGCGTTGGCTTCCTGAACCGCCGCCCGAAGCGTGCAATTACCGTTTGAATCGGCACAAAAACCGTCGCCGACAGCGGCATCATTTGTGTCGCCGTTATGACTGACCGTGAAAAGCGTGCCGAATTGAGCTTGGACATTTGTCGCGGCAAAAGCCGACAAAAATAGAGTAGTCAATGCAATCAGTGCAAATGTCGAGATTTTCATATATTTAGAGATGTTTGAGATTAATTTAAGTTGCTTTTTGAGCTTGAATCGAAGTCAATTTTACAGATTAACAGCGAAGTTGTAAATAAAGTTTGGTTTGTCGAAATAAAATGTATAAAGTTTTTTCAATTACCGTGCTTGCGTTTCGGAGTCGAAAGTTTCGGCAAAAATTGGTTCGGTTTCGACATCACGATTTTTTTAATCCGGTCGGCGTAATGATTTGCCATAACCGCGTCGGCTTTTTCTTCAGCGAGCCGACGTTTTTCGCGCTCGGCTTCTTCCTGTTCGCGGGTGGTACGATATTCGTCGATGATTTCACGGATTTCGCTTAAATCTTCCAAGGTAAGTTTATAAATACCCGTCAAAACATCTTGGTGAGAGACTTCAGACTCAGTATCTGTATGTTCATCCCAAACGTCAATAATATCTTCTCCGTCGCCTGTAACATCGCCTTTGACGACAATTCTCCAGAAGTTTTTGACGCTTTCGGGCATCGGTCCTTTATGCTTCTCCATGGCTTCGACTCCTTTTTGAAATATTTTTTTGCCATTATGTGAAACTTGCGCGAAGAAATCAACGTTTTTTCTACCTGTTCGGGTGGTGTACGAAAAAATACTTTTGGATAGATTTGCTGTGATGGGAAAAATTCTACAATCAAAATACAAGAACGAGAACAGCCGTAAATGGCTCGAAACATGGCTGAAAGATGCTTTGCGGACGAACAATCTTGCCTATGAAATAATCGAAATTGAAACGTTTTTGGGAAAAACTAGCGTTCTTGCAAAAAATCACGAACGCGAAGATTTAGAACCGGTGGTCTTTTTACCCGGCGGACGAACCTGCGGAATCTTCTGGGACATCAACAACAATCTCGCGCCGCTATATGAAGATTTTCGAATTTATCTGGTTGATGTCAACGGTCAGCCCGGTTTGAGCGGCGGCAACGCACCCGTGCTCGATTCGGAGGGTTACGGGCGGTGGCTGAAAGATTTGGTCGCCGGTTTGGGTTTAACGCAGGCAAATTTTGTCGGCGCATCATTCGGCGGTTCGCTGATTATGAAGCTCGGCGAGATTGATAATTCGGCGATAAAACGCGCCGTAATGTGCAATCCTGCCGGATTCGTGAATATTTCTCTGAATCCGCGAAATCTTTATTATCTTTTGATGCCGATGCTTTTTCCATCAAAAAACACGGTGATGAAGTTTTTGGAAAAGGTCGTGTTTGATAAAGATTTTGCCTTTGAGGCGAAAAAGCGTGAGCAGTTGGCGGAATTTATCCTTTACACGAATATGTATTTTCAGATGAGCGTTGAAAACCCGCGTCCATTTCCCGACGAAACTTTGAAAAAACTAAACGCGCCGTCATATTTGATCCTCGACCGCGACGATATTTTTATCCCGCAAAGCAAAACGCAGGAACGCGCCGAAAAACTTTTGCCGAACCTGGTCGAAACCGTTTGGATCGAAAAACACGGACACGGAATCGAATTAGCCGAAGAAATCGGATTTGAATTGAAACGGCTTTTAAGAAATTAGCCACGAATGAACACGAAATTTCACGAAAAATCTTTAAAGTTATATTCGTGTTTATTCGTATTTATTCGTGGCTGAAAAATTAATCTTCGAACATTTTCCGCAGACTTTCCGTGTAAGGCGCACGGGCAACGCCTTTTTCGGTGATGATCGCCGTGACCAGATCGTTCGGTGTCACGTCGAAAGCGTAATTGCTGACGGAAATGCCTTCGGGCGCAAGCCGGATGTCTTTGACGTGCGTGATTTCGCGGATGTCGCGTTCTTCGATCGGAATTTCTTCGCCCGTCGGGCAATTCAGATCGACGGTCGAAAGCGGCGCGGCAACATAGAACGGAATATTATGGCGTTTGGCGAGCACCGCGACCATATATGTGCCGATCTTATTTGCGACATCGCCGTTTGCCGCGATGCGGTCAGAGCCGACGACGACCGCCTGGACGCCGCCTTTTTTCATAATATGACCGCTCATATTATCCGTGATCAAGGTCACGGGAATGTCATCCTGATCGAGCTCCCAAGCCGTCAGTCGTGCGCCCTGCAGGTAAGGACGCGTTTCGTCGGCGATCACGGAAACCGTTTTGCCCTGATTGATCGCCCCGCGAATGACGCCGAGCGCCGTGCCCCAAACGCCGCCGGTCGCGAGTGCGCCCGCGTTGCAATGCGTCAGCACGACCGAATCGTTTTCGATCAGCTCGCCGCCGAACTGCGCGATCAGACGCTGCGATTCGATGTCTTCTTCGTGAATGGCCTTCGAGTCTTCAAGTAAGATCTGTTTGATCTCGCTGACCGTTTTGCCTTCTGCTTTTGCCTTTTGAAATGTCCGTTTCATACGGTCGATCGCCCAGAAAAGATTAACGGCGGTCGGACGCGTTTTCGCCAGAACTTCGCTCATATAATCAATTTCGTCTTCAAAATCGGTCAGATCCATCCCGACAAAATTCTTTGCGCCGAGCGCAATGCCGTACGCGGCGGAAACGCCGATCGCCGGTGCGCCGCGGACAACCATATCGCGGATGCCGTCGGCAACTTCCGCGTAAGTTTTCAAAGTCAGCCATTTTTCCTCGGTCGGAAGCAGTCTCTGGTCAAGCATTAAAACGCCTTCGTCCGACCATTTTACAGGTATTATCATTTCTCTATTTGTTCCTCAAGATAAAAATACGAAATAAAATCTTACGGAAAAATGCTTTATCAAACAAGAAAGGTGAAACTTTTTTCGGCAATTTGCGCGTTAATAGTTGAGAAGTTTTCAGCAAAGGAGAAAATTTATGAAACTTGAAACGGCTTTGGACAACTTACACGCGCGAATGACGAGCAGTAAAATTCTGCAAATTTTTACGGCTTTTACGCGGATTTTGCTTTTTATCGGGTTTACTCCGCCCAGTATTAAAAAGATTTTGCACCAGCCTTTTACTTCCCTGCCCGATTCAAATCCGGTCGGACATTATTTCAACGCGCTTCTCGGCACCGGATTTTATTACGAATTTATCGGCTGGGCGCAATTGATTGCCGCGGTTTTGCTACTTTTTCCGCGTACGGCGCATCTTGGCGCGCTGATGTTTTTTCCGATAATCTTGAATATCGCCGTTTTGACAAACGCCGTCGGCTTCGCGGGAACGTGGCTTTTGACGATCTTTATGACGCTCGCGGCAACTTATCTCGTCGCCTGGGATTACGACCGCCTGAAACCGATTCTTTTCGGCAAACGCCTTAAAAAAGTCGATTTTATGAAATATGAATTCGTCTGGCTGCCCATTTTGTTTGCAGTTGGCGGGATCTTTGTCGCCTTAATCTGGTGGTTTATTCGTCTCGGTAATTTCACGAACTATTTCAAGGTCGGCGCGTTTCTGACGATTGGCGCGCTGGTTTTTGGCTTTTTCGTCGCACTTCATCACCGCTTTATGAAAAGCGGCGAGTTGGAAAAATCGAGTGAAATGCGCTAAAAAAGAATCTGTGATTGAAGAATTTTTAAGCGGTCGCGTGATCGTGACAACCGGCGACATCACCGAACAGGTAACAGACGGAATCGTTAATGCGGCGAATTCGACCTTGCTCGGCGGTGGCGGCGTTGACGGCGCGATTCATCGTAAAGGCGGACGCGCAATATACGACGAATGTTACGAAATTCGCCAAACCGTTTATCTGAAAGGATTACCGACCGGCAAAGCCGTCATCACTTCGGGCGGAAATCTGAAAGCGCGTTTTGTAATCCACACGGTCGGTCCCGTTTTCGGAATGAATCAGGGCAAAGATCACGAACTGTTGAGCGATTCTTACAAAAACTCGCTCGCGCTGGCGGTGGAAAACGATCTGCAAACAATCGCTTTTCCCTCGATCTCGACGGGCGCATTTCATTTTCCGAAACACGAAGCCGCGCGGATCTCATCGCAAACCATTGAAGATTTCCTCGCATTAAATGTCCAATTAAGTGAAGTTCGGCTTGTTTTCTTTTCGGACGCGGATGCAAAAATGTTCCTCAAACATCAAATTTTTAAATAAAATTTGCCGTTTGCCGTTCGATAGTTTATAGTTTTTGAATCTTCTCAGTTTAACCAAACAATATTTTAATGTTATGAAGGAGTTTTCAACCGAAACCTTAGAAAAGATGCAGTCAGCAGTTAGTTTACAAACCGAACAAAGTTATAAAAACGATTTTTATTATAAGCGCGATCTTCCCGACAACCTAAAACCTTTAGAAACAATCGCTTGGAATTATTACTGGTCGTGGGAAACGGGCGGCGCGGAGATTTTCCGCGAGCTTGATCCGTCGCTCTGGGAAAAGTGCGAACAAAATCCGCGTCTTTTATTGAAGCAAATCAAACAATTTCGCCTCTGGCAAAAATCGACCGATCTTGAATACGTCGAAAAAGTTAAGCGGTTTGCCGAAAAACTCGAAAATTATTTGCGCGAAGAGCCGAAAGATTCGGGACGCGTCACGCGCGAAAATCCGGCAGCGTATTTTTGCGCGGAATACGGCGTGCATAATTCCCTGCCGAATTATTCGGGCGGACTCGGAATTCTGGCGGGCGACCACCTGAAATCGGCGAGCGATTTGAATGTTCCGCTCGTTGCCATCGGTCTGCTCTACCGCTACGGCTATTTTCGCCAAAAGATCGCGCACGACGGCTGGCAGGAAGAGCGCTATCTTGACGTTTTTGACACCGAGCTCGCCGTCAAACCGGTTCTGGACGAAACGGGCGAACGAATTTTGGTGTCGGTTCATATTCGCGGACGCGAAGTTTTCGCGCAGGCTTGGCTCGCCGCCGTCGGGCGTATCAAGCTTTATTTGCTCGACACGAATTTGCCGCAAAACTCTGACGTTGACCGTTTGATCACGGGACATCTCTACGGCGGAGACGCGGAAACGCGGATCGTGCAGGAAAAAGTTTTGGGCATCGGCGGCGTGCGGCTGTTGCGAAAATTAAACTTATCGCCGTCGGTTTTTCATTTAAACGAAGGACATTCGGCGTTTTTGACGCTCGAATTGGCGCACGAATATTTGAAGGCAAATGATTCCGCCGATTTTAATGAAGCGATCAATGCCGTTCGCGAGCAATGCGTTTTCACGACGCATACGCCGGTCGAGGCGGGCAACGACGTTTTTCCGGTCTCGACGCTCAGTGCGTGTTTCTCGGCTGATTATATTGAATCCCTCAAAATCACGCCGCAGGAATTTTTTGCTTTGGGCAAAACGAATCCCGAAGACGAAAAAGAAGGTTTTGGAATGACGCCGCTTGCTTTGCGGATGGCGCGTTCGGCAAACGGCGTGAGTGAAAAACACGGCGAAGTTTCGCGTGATTTATGGCTCAAAATGTTTCCCCAAGGTACGGAAAGCAAAGACGTTCCGATCACGCATATCACGAACGGCGTTCACGCGCCGACGTGGATTGCACCCGTCTTGAAATATATTTACGAAAAACATATCGGCACGAATTGGGCGGAAATCCTGCGTGATGAACCGGCTTGGCGCGATGCAGTAAACCAAATTCCCGATGCGGAGATCTGGAATGCGCATCATCAGTTAAAACAGCTTTTGGTCGCATTTATTCGCTATAAAACGCTTTCCAAAGACACGGGTTTGCACGATACGATCAATGAACACGAGGACACGCGCAAGCTTTTTGACCCGAATGTTCTGACCATCGGTTTTGCACGCCGCGTCGCGGCTTACAAACGTTGGAATCTTTTAATGTCGGATCTGGATCGGCTTTTGAAAATGGTTGACCACGCCGACCGTCCCGTGCAATTCGTTTTCGCGGGCAAAGCACATCCGCAAGACAGGGTCGGCAAACAGCTTTTGCAAAACCTGATGAGCATCAACCACGATTCAAACTGGCAGAACCGCGCCGTTTTTATCGAAGATTACGATCAGGAAATTGCGCGGTATCTGGTGCAGGGCGTTGATGTCTGGATGAACGTGCCGCGCCGACCGCTCGAAGCAAGCGGGACCAGCGGACAAAAATCGGCGATGAACGGCGGTTTGAATTTTTCGATCCTCGACGGTTGGTGGATCGAAGGTTACAACGGCACGAACGGTTTTTCGATCGGCGAATTAAACGTCGGCGACGACCAGGATTTGATCGACGCGGAAGATGCCGAATCGCTTTATCAGGTGTTGGAAAACGAAATCGTTCCGGCATTTTATGAAAAGGACGAAAGCGGTTTGCCCGCGCAATGGATCCGGCGGATGAAAGACGCGCTCATCACGCTGACACCGCAATTTTCGAGCGACCGGATGGTCATGGATTATCTCGAAAAGATTTATCGTTAAAGGTAAAATTGGAGCGCGGGCATCTCTGCCCGCTTTGCGTTCGGCGCGAAGCAATCGAACGCTAAAACGTCCGCAATTAAGATTTTACCTGAAATCCGAAGCGGTGCATTTGTCCGTTCTCGCTTCGCTCAACGGACTTGCGGGCAGAGATGCCCGCGCTCCGACTTAATGTTATGATGGATAACTGGCGAAACATTTCGCCGGTTATCCGTTTTTTTTGAGGTACTTTATGGCTGAAATAAACACAGGTGTCATCCGTCCGGTCGAATGTATGAAGGAAGGCTGGGAGCTGATCAAAAATGATTACTGGATTTTTTTCGCCATCACATTGGTCGGACTGCTTCTCGGCGGTGTCTCGATGTACATTCTGGTCGGCGCAATGCTTTGCGGGATCTATTATTGTTTCCTGCAAAAAATTGACGGAAAGCCGGTTGTTTTTGACAATCTTTGGAAAGGATTTCAATGGCTGGTGCCGGGTTTGATCGTGACGCTCATAATGGTCGTGCCGATGCTGATCGTCCTCGGATTTATCTATGCGCCGTTCATCGCGGCGATGGTTATGGGTCCGAAACTAAACGAGACGGAAATGTTAGGATTATTGTTCGGCGCGGCGGCAATTGATCTGGTTTTCATCCTGGTGATGGTTTGTTTTCACACGTTGCTGATGTTCACGTTTCCGCTGATCGTTGACCGCAATTTAGGCGCGTTCGAGGCGATGAAAACGAGCGCGAAAGGCGTTTGGAAAAACCTCGGCGGGATTGCCGGGTTTTACGGCGTGATGATCGTTCTGAGCCTGTTCGGAGTTATCACGTGCGGACTCGGTGTTTATTTTGTGATGCCGATCATTTTGGCGGGCACGACAGTCGCATACCGCAAGATTTTTCCGATCCAAAACGGATTCGGACAACAGCCGTCACCGAATTATCAACAAGGGATGTAACACATAAGTCCCAAGCCTCAAGTCTCAGGTTCAAAGTCAATTCGGCTTAAAACCTGGGACCTGGGACCTGGGACCTGGGACTAAAAAATGGCAAATTTTATCGAACTTAACTCAATTGAAAAACTAGAAGCGCTTTTTGAAAAATCAAACGAAAAAGCAGTTGTTTTATTCAAACACTCCGTCACCTGTCCGATCAGCGCGGGCGTTTATCACGAGGTTGCGGAAGTCGATGCGGACGTAAATCTCGTGATTATGCAGAAGGCGCGTGAAATTTCAAACGAAATCGCCGAAAAAACCGGCATTCGCCACGAATCGCCGCAGGCAATCGTTTTAAAAAACGGCAAAGCGGTTTATCACGCTTCGCATTACGACATTACGGCGGAAGACATTAGTTCAGAAGTCGGAAGCTAGTACTCTGAAGGAAGAAGCGAATTAGACTTCTAACTTTTCTTAAACATTTTATGGTTGAACCAACCCAAATCATCGAAGAAAACGACCGCGAGCTTTCGATCACCTGGACGGACGATGCGGAAACGCGTTATAACGCCGCCGAGCTGCGGCGAAATTGTCCGTGCGCGTCGTGCGTCAACGAATGGACGGGCGAGAAAATTCTCAACGTATCCAGTATTCCCGACGATTTAACGATCACATCAACTTCGGTCGTCGGACGCTACGCGCTGAATTTTCACTTTTCCGACGGACACAACACGGGAATTTTCACTTTTCAATTCTTGCGAAAATTATCTGAATAACATTCAACATTCAGCATTTATCATTTATCATTAATTACTGATCAATGTTAAATGATGAATATTGATTGAAAATGATAAAGGGTAAATGATAAATGATAAATGAAAGAGACATTTTTGACGAAAAAACCGAAGTAAAACAAGCGACTTTCTCGTGTCCGCAATGCCGCGAGCGCAACGAATACGAGGTGCGCTGGATGAAACGGACGAAAAAGACAAATCCGCCGCGTCATCTGAAAGACAACCCGCAGTTTCAGAAATCACGTGATTATATGGTGCGGATCGACGATGTTTTGATGTGCAAGAATATGCGCTGCCGCAAGCGTTTTGATATTCCGTCCTCGCAAACCGTCGTTTTTATTTAAGTCATAAGTCGCAAGTCTCAAAAGTCCCAAGTTCATTTGCTTTGAGACTCGAGACTTTTGGGACTTGAGGCTTGGGACTTTTGAGACTTGCGACTTAATTTGTGCTATTCTTTTCTTACACACAAGGAGGGATTTATGGAAAAACAAGAGGGTGATGATATGATTTCAGGGAAAGATTTGGAATTTTACGAACAGGAAGAACCGGGTGACGAAGCGATCAAAGAGTTTATGGACGAGGAAATTGCACACGTTCCGCAAGCTCCCGGCGAATTAGCCGAGCGGCTTTTCGAGCATCATTCGTCAAGTCCGGCGGATTCGGGCGGCGACATCGATGCCGATTGGGAAGAGGTAAATTCCAGCGGCTCCGAAGCATTTGCCGGACACAACCCAACGCCCGACCAATCGGATGTCGAAGAAAACGCGCACGCGATGGGCATAGATTTTGAAGACAATGAACCACTCGATTTCCTTGAAAAGATGGAAAAACGCGACCGCGACCGTTACGAGTTGAACGAAAACTCGAAAACCGGCAACGACACGATTTGAATTGAAAAAGTTTAGCTTAAAAAAGCCTCAAAGCGGTTCGCGCTTTGAGGCTTTTTTTCTTTGCCGCGGGATCAATTCTCTGCCTCGGAACAGTTTTATTGCCGGCGAACGACGAGCAGTTTATCGCGATAAATAATTTCATATAATTGCTGGGCAATTTGCGGGTTAAACGATTTGATCGTCTGATACTGAGCTAACGCCGATTGTTTATCTTTGGCAAGCAGGTAAAGTTTTCCCAAAAAACATCGTGCCTGAACATCGTCCGGGTTGAGCTGCACGGCTTTTTGCACGGCTGAAACGGCTTCCTGATATCGTTTTTGCTGCATAAAAGCATAACCGAGATTGATCATTGTTTCGGAATAATCCGGCTGCAGCTGCCGTGATTTTTCCAGTGCTTCGACCGCCGCTTTGAATTTTCCCCAGCGGTTGTATAAACATCCCAGATTGTAATAAAAGAGAAATTTATCAGGGTTTTGGCGGATTGCTTCCTTTATGACGATCTGAGCGTCATCATACTGCGCAAGTTCGACTAACGTTACCCCGAGTTGGTTATAGGCATCCGCATACGCGGGATCAAGTTTGATCGCTTTTTGTAAATTGATCGCGGATTGCTCAAAATCCCGCAGATGGAAATAGACGGTGCCGAGATTGAAATAAGCCTTGGCGAAAGCCGGTCGAAGCGTGATCGCCCGGATAAATAATTTCTCGGCTTCCTGATTATTTCCGTCACTTGTCGCTTGAACGCCTTGCAGATTGCAGTTTTCGGCTTCCGTTAAAAGCGCCTGACCGTAAGCAAAAACCGACAAAGTCAGAATGGTCAATGTAATAATCAAACAGTTTTTTAGTGCATTTTTGGGCATAGTTCGCTCCTTACGGCTTCGGAGTGTTTCCTCAAAACACTTTCCGGCAGTTCTCAAAAAGTTGGTTTTAATTAAGAATTAATGGCGATTCCGGCAAATTTCACAATGCTTCGAAATCATTGGATTTACTTTTGCGGCGGTGCTTGGGTGACCGTCGTTTTTATTCGGGTTTCTTTTTCTCCGGTGATTGTTTCGGCTTATATTCAAAAGATTTATCAACTATTTTATAATCGGCGGGAACTTTGAAAAGTTCTGCGTCGGGCTCGCTTCGTTTGATATTGGTTAATTGATAGGTTTGCTCGCCGAATCGCGGATCGGTGTATTTTGAAAATACGATGAGCTGCAGATCCTTTGAAAACCAACGCTCGTAAACGATCTCAAAGCTGCGCTCATTCCCGATCTCTCCCGCAGGAATTGTCTTTGTCGAACGAATTCCTTCGGCTTCGATGCCTTCAATTTTGCGCGTTCCGAGCGATTCGGTTTTCACTTCGCCTTTCGTTAAAACCGACATTGACGGCGCGTTCGGAATTTTTGGAATTGTCGGAGTTTGAGGTTTTTCCGGCTGTTTGACACCCGGCGGAGTCTTGTTCACTGAAGGCTTTATCTTTTCACGGTCATCGTCGTTGCTGTTGCTGTTGCTGTTGCTATTGCTGTTTATATTTTCTTTTTGCTTTTCGATCGCTTCCCGCTGTTTTGCTATTTTCTCCTGCCGTTTTATATTTTCTTCCTGCCGTTTTATATTTTCTTCCTGACGCTTTTCCCGTTCGAAAAGGAATCTTTTATTTTTGACCTCCTCTTGCCGAACTGTTTTTGAATTCGAATTGAGATAAAACCTAAAACCCGCGACCGGATCGAAAATCGAGACTGTTTTCGGAGTCTCAACAAACGTGCCGATTCCGACCGGTTTCGGCATTTCCTCGCGCCTGAAACGTCCTTCGCCATCGCGAAACAAACTGGATTTCACGGTACGGACGATCTTATTGCCGTCAAACATCAACTGGACGCTTTCGCTGATCGCGTCCGCCGAAAACGGCGCGCCTTTGACGGTTTTTTCCTGACTTCCGACGATTTCGGACTTTGGATTAAAGTCTGTCTGCGCGTATCCAATGACCTGCAATGACAGAATGACCGGCACAATCAATAATAAAAATTTCATCTTTTTTCTCATAAATTTTATTTACTTTACAAAACGTATTCCGCGGGCAACGCCGTCCGAACCGAGCAGCAGATCGGTTTTAACTTTAACTGCTTCATCATCCATCGGCGGATTCAATCCGAGCGCCAGCAATGAAGAACGCGAAAGCTCGACCCGGATAACCTTTCCATCTTCTTTTGCCTCTTCAAGATTTTCGGTAAAAGCGAGCGGATAAAATTCCTCTTCCATTTCGTCGCGCACCGCCCGCGGAAGTTTGTTCGATGAATTCACCGCCGCAACCTGCGCTTTGATCTTCGATGTTTTGTTTTTGAAAACAATTCTTTCGGGCATCTTCCGGTCTTTATTTTCCGCTTCCTGAACCTTCCTGATTTCAGGCTCTGTCTCGTCAACCGCGGCGAGATTTCTTTGAATTTCCAGGGGCTTGACCGTTTCGATCAATTGCGCGGTCGAAAAATCCTGCCGCGTGAAAAAGATCAAGCTTAAAATAACTGTCAGAAAAACCGCCAAACCGCTGGACGCCAAACCGATTTTTTGGGGATTCAAAAGCGAAAAGATCGCCCATTTACGGGAACCGCCTTGCGAATGCCGGACAGCTTGTTCCGCCTTTATGCGGGCATTGATCTTGTCGAACAACTGCGGCGCGGAGACGATTTCCTGAAGATCGTCGGCGCTCACGCGATGAGCCTTGAGAAGCCTTCGTTCCATCCGCTCGATCTTTTCCTTTTCTAAATCTTTCATTGGTTAGTTCTCACTTAAAAAACGTTTTTGCGCCGCATCCGGTTACACAAATTTTTTGAGGATTTTGCGCAAAAGGTTTCGCGCCCTGTATGCCCGCACCTTTATTTTTGAATTTGACCAGCCCGTGATTTTCGATATTTCGCCGACGCTCATTTCTTCTTCATAGAGCATCTGGAGAATTGCCTGATCCTTCGCCTCAAGACACGACATCAGTTTTTCCGCCAGATCGCGCTCGACCAGCAGACTTTCCGCTGTTTTTTCTTCATTCGGCGTATCGGTCAGCAAAAATTCCACTTCTTCCGATGAAAGCTCGCAGATCAATTCTTCGGGTTTTCGTTTTTGACTCCGCAGAATGTCCAGACAAACGTTCGACGTGATACGCCCGACCCATCCGGCAAACGAAAAATCCGGTTTGAATTGAAAGCTTTTCAGCTCGAAATAAACTTTTGTAAAACTGATTTGAATGACTTCTTCGATCTGTTCGGGTCGCCGAAAATAACGGCTCGCAATCGTCGCCACGAGAAGTTTGTAGCGGTCGAAAATTTCCTCAAAACTGACCTGTTCGCCCGACAAAACGAGGCTGATCAGCTGTTTGTCCGTTTTTTCGGCGCAAAAGGCGGATTCTTCCTTTTGCTCATCAGCCTGACGCATCAAATTATCGTTTTGCCACACCGCAGTATTGTCCATTTGAAGTTACGGAAACTCTCTAAGAAAGTAACGCTAGTTTAATAACGTCAAATTCGGTAAATCAGTTACAAAGTTTTTTTCGACTTTTTTTGCAACTGTACTCAAACGCTGCCTTTCTTTGCTAAAAACTCGTGTGCGGACGCCCAAATTCGAGTAGCGGACGCGATAACTCGTGTGCGGATGATAAAAATCGGGTAGGGGATGCGAAAACTCGTCAGCGGATGCGGGAAATCGGGTAGCGGATGATGGGAATTGTATAGCGGATGATGAAACTCAGGTGCGGACGGCGGAAATTGATTAGCGGACGTGCAAATTCGAGTGCGGACGGGCGAAACCAGTTAGCGGATGCAGGAAATCGAGTGCGGACGGCGAAAATCACTCAACATCTCTGCATAATCGGTCAGAATCTCTGCAAAATGGATCAGCAACTCTTGAAAATCGTTAGCATTTAATGGAATTTGATTAGCATCTCGGCGAAAACGCATCGCAACAGCTGAAAAATCGTCCGCCACTGTGTGAAATCGCGCGGCATCTCTGCAAATTCGACAGCAAACGGCGGAATTCGTTGAGCAGCTCGGGCAAATCGAATACCGCCGTTTGATAATTTGGCGGCAATCTTAATTTTTGTAAATTTCGACCACAGGTTTGCCTTCCGCGTTGATGTAAGCGCGGTACATTCCCTCGGAATTAAACGAAATCGCCATATTGCCGAACTTATCCATCGCGATCACGCCGCCGTCGCCGCCCAGGTTCCCGACTTTTTTCATCACCGCATCCGCCGCCTGCTGAACGGGCATCGCGCGGTATTCCATCAGCGCAGAAATATCACGGGCGACGCCGATGCGGATAAAATATTCGCCCCAGCCCGTCGCCGAAACTCCGCAGGTATTGTTATTCGCGTAAGTCCCCGCGCCGATGATCGGAGCATCGCCGACGCGCCCGTATTTTTTGTTGGTCATTCCGCCCGTCGAAGTTCCCGCCGCGATGTTTCCGTCTTTATCGAGCGCCACTGCCCCGACCGTCCCGAAACGGTTTTGAGGCAATCTTTCGGTTTCCGTCATCTGCGCGTAAAGCGGATTCCGCATCAAAAAATCATCCGTCAGATTTTCGGAAACCGTTCCCTTTTTAGTCTCCTTCGTGTCTTTTTCTTCCTTTAAGATTTTTTGTAAAGCGTCCCAACGTTCCTGTGTCCAAAAATACTTTTCGGGAACGAGCTCGATGTTCTGTTCCTTGGCGAATTTTTCCGCGCCGTCACCGACCATCATCACGTGCTCGGATTTTTCCATCACGGCGCGCGCCAGCGTGATCGGGTTTTTGACGTGGTGCAGCCCGGCAACCGCGCCCGCCGCCAGCGTTTTGCCGTTCATGATCGAAGAGTCGAGCTCGTTTTTACCGTCATTGGTAAAAACCGCGCCTTTGCCCGCGTTGAAAAGCGGCGAATCTTCCAGAATTCTGATCGCGATCTCGACCGCATCGAGCGAGGTTTTGCCGTCCTGCAGAGCCTTGTAACCGGCAAGCACCGCTTCTTCGAGTTTTTTCTTGTATTCAGCTTCTTTTTCGGGTGTTAAACTTCCCTTTTTGATCACGCCCGCGCCGCCGTGAATGATAAAACCGAGACGCGGAGTCTGCGGCGACTGAAGCTGTTTCGTGTCGGAAAAACTTCCTTTTTGAGCGAAAATCACCGAAGGTAAAATTAAAATTGCAAAGATCAGCAAAAACGAGACGATTTTTTTCATTTTTTTGTTACTCCGAGAAAAGTTGGACAGATTGAAAGATTACCACAAATAAAAAACAGGGTAAATCGATCGCTAAAAGATCGTTTTGTTTTGCCCGGAAATCGATTTTGGTGAGATGAAAATTGTTTTTTTTCCGGTTTTAAGGAACGTAAATATTGAGAATTTCAGGTTTCGAAAAACCGTTTAATAACTCCCGGCTCGAAATTTCAGGCAATTTCTTGAACGCCGGAATTTTGACGTTCGAGTCCAACCCCAAAACTTCGCGGTAAACAAACAGGTGGAAATCATTTGTGATCCAATTCCAATCGTGTTCTTCGTAATCTTTTTTCACAATCGATTTCGGATAGGCAAATTTAACGTATTCGGATATTTCTTTTAGATAAAGCGAATCCAGATTAAACTCTTTCAACCTTTTCTTGGTCAAATAAAAGTATTTTTGCGAGTGAACAAAATAATCGAAATCCCTTTCCTGATAAATCTTTAATTCCAGATCGAAAAGATACGAGATCGTATGACGAAAATGATTCGAGGTCACGGGAATAAATTTGTGCGGCAGCAAAGTTCCGAGCCAGCCGCTCAGAGCGTTATAACTGATGGACTTTTTCGCAAAGTCCGGTTCGCTCCAGTTCAGATATACGAGGTCTTTGAAAAGTTCGGCGTCGGCTTCCAGAATCGGTTCGCTGAGATTTTGCCTTCCGGTGCCGGGGAGAAACTGCATTCCGCAAATCTTTGTGTCGGTCGCTTTGTAATAATAGTCTTTTTCCTGCACGCGCCGGCAGATCTCAAAAACCATCTTCGCACTTTGTACGCTCAGCTGAATCCGGCGGCTCAGCAGATTGGCAAAATAGAATTTGGGTAATTCATTTTTTGTCCAAAAAGTCCGGTCGCAGTGGCGTTTATAATTTCCCAAACATTCGGTAAATTTACCTAAATTAAGTATCGACATCGGGGGATGCATCACTCCTTTTACTTTAAAATACAAAGCAATCTGACTGCTTGGAGTTCCAAAAGTCCTTGCCTTCTTTAATGTTATATGTTGGCTAAAAAGACTTAATTCTATTGGATTTCCATAAACAGCTTCGGATTAAGATGCTGTGAAAATATGAGTTAGTATTTTGAAGTTTGAAACCAGATTTTCGGGATCGAGAAAATTTTCTGCATCCTGGACGTGTGAGCGCGGCGGATAAAAACGTTGTAATCCTGCTTTTCGATTTCGTCCAGAATTTTCGCGTAGATCCGCGAAGCGAGCAGCACGGTGAAGCGTGAATCTTTTTCCAAGAGCGCGATTCCCTGTTCGCCTTTTTGATAAAATTCACGCGCTCTTTCGACCTGAAACTTCATCATTTCGGCGAAGTTTTTATCAAATTCGCCGGCAAAGATCTGTTCTTCGGGGATATTAAATTTGCGCAGATCTTCCTGCGGCAAATAAATCCTGCCCATCGCCGCATCTTCTTTGATGTCCCGCAAAATATTCGTTAATTGCATTCCGATGCCCATTGCTTCGGCATATTCGAGCGCAATGCAGTCCGAATAACCCAGAATTTCCGAAGACATCAAACCGACGGTCGAAGCAACGCGGTAACAATAAACGTAAAGCTCGTCGAAGGTTTCATAACGCTTGATCTGCGTATCCATCAAAACGCCCTGAATCAATTCAAGCGGTAATTCACGCGTGATTTTATAAGTTCTCAAAAGGTCTTCCCAGGCGGTGAAAACCAGATTTTGGTCTTTGGTCATTGGTTTTTGATTTTTGGTTTCAATTTTACCTTTTACCTTTTGCCCTTTACCTTCAAAAACCACCTCAAGTTTTTGTTTCCACCTTTCAACCGCCCGAATCGCTTCCGCTTCATCGCCTTCGCCGATCTCGTCGATTTCATCGTCAACGTGACGGCAAAAAGCATAGATCGGATAAACGGCGCGTTGTTTTATTTTGGGCAAAAATTTCGCCGCGAAATAAAAACTCTTGGCGTGAAGCTTCGTAACGCTTTCGCAGTATTCGTAGGCTTTTTCGATTTCGTCAGACATTAAAACTTCACCTTAAGCCTTTCTTTGAGCCAGATAATCCGTGAGCTGAAGAAGGCAGCTGCGCGCTTCGGACGGCGGAAAATTTTCGACCAAAATTCGTTTTGCCTCTTCGACAATGTTTTGCAATTGCCGGATTGCCGTTTGTTTACCTTCGTTAATTGCAAAAGTTTTTTGCGCGTCGCCGAAAATCGCGCTGTCTTCTTCGAGATCGATCAGATCGTCGCTCAGTTGATAAGCATCGCCGAGAAGCTCTGCAAAACGCGAGAGCGTCACCAGATCGAGATGACTCGCGCCTGCCAGAATCGCGCCGACGCGCAAACTGAGACGCATCAGCGCGGAAGTTTTGAGGTTTCTGACCGATTCATTTTCATAATTCGAAACATCGCCCGCGCCTTTCGCGAGCGCCAGATCGACCGATTGCCCGCCGAGCATTCCCGCCGCGCCGATACATTCGACGATTTCAGCGTGCGCGAGCATCGCGCGTTCGGGCAGATTCGCGTGATTGACGAAAACCAAACCGTAAGAAGCATTTAAGAAACCGATCGCGACCAGAATCGCTAAACCTTCGCCGAACTTTTCGTGCAAGGAAGTTTTGCCGCGCCGTTCGGAAGCGTTGTCCATTGCGGGCAAATCGTCGAAAATCAGCGAGCTCGTATGAATAAATTCGCCCGCAATCGCCGCCGGCATTATGATTTCCGCTTTTCCGCCAAAAAGCTCCGCACCGAGCAGAGTCAGCACGGGACGCAAACGTTTGCCTCCCGAAAACAAAGCGTATTCGACCGCTTCGTTAAACTGCGTTTCGATTTTCGGCGGCGCCAGCGGCAGATGTTCGCGCAAAGATTTTTCGATCTGTGCGCGATGTTTTTCGATGTATTGCCATAATTCGGCTTTTTCCTGCTTTTCTTCAATCATTTTCGAGAGTTTGTTTGTAGAATTCATTTGCCCTGCGCGCTAAATCATTTGAAACCGTGATACGAAACGGATGTTTGGCGACAAAACTCGGAACCTTTATGACCTTTGCGTTGAGTTTTTCCAAAATTTCGGCAATGATTTCGTCGGAAAGTTCATTGATTCCGAATTTCTCCGCCGCCCGTTTGAAAGCGCCGCGCAATCGGTCGAGCGCGAGTTCCCGATCAGCCAGAACTTTTTTGCGCGACTGAAAATCGCCTAAAGCATAGAGCAAAACCTTTTCGATTTCTGCATTTGGCGTTTTTGGTTCAAAAAGTTCCGGTTGATTCATTTTCTTTCACCATTTAATTCTATTGGAATTTTATCACAGCTTTTCGTAATTTTTACTGTCGATTGCCAAAGCATGCGATGTTTCGCGCCGTTACTTTGGCTGTCAAAAACTAAATGCTAAACTTTGAGCAGAATTTATGAGTGATGAAAAAAAGAAATTTCGCGTCGGGCTCGGCGTTTGCGGCGGAATTGCCGCGTACAAGGCGATCGAGGTTTTGCGTCTTCTGCAAAAAGCAAATTGCGAAGTCCGCGTCGCAATGACAAGGCACGCGACCGAATTTATCCAGCCTTTGACGTTCCGCGCTTTGACCGAAAATTACGTTTTGGTTGACGATTACGCGCCTGAAAATCCCGACCCGATCGCTCATATCAACTTTTCGCAAAATATCGATCTGCTTTTGATCGTTCCCGCAACCGCGAATATCATCGCGAAATTTGCCAACGGCATTGCCGACGATTTTTTAACCTCGACATATCTTGCCTCAAACGCGCCCGTGATGATCGCGCCCGCGATGAACGTAACAATGTGGAATCATCCCTCAACGCAAAGAAATATTGCGGCTTTAAGAAAAGATGGTGTTTATTTCGTCGAGCCGGTTGCGGGCGAACTGGCTTGCAAAACCGTCGGCACGGGAAAGCTCGAAGACGTTGAAAACATTGCCGCTCAGGCTTTGAATTTGTTGGTACCAAGTTCCAAGTCTGAAGTCCCAGGTCAAAACGAGCAGACTTGGGACCTGGGACTTGGAACTTCAGACTTGAAGGGCGAAAGTCTTTTAATAACCGTCGGCGGAACACGCGAAGCAATTGATCCTGTAAGGTTTATCTCAAATCATTCGTCGGGCAAAATGGGTTTTGCGGTGGCGGAAATGGCGGCGAAACGCGGCGCGCGCGTGACGGTTGTGTGCGGCGTAACGACGGTTGAACCGCCCGAAAATATCGAAGTTATTCGCGCTGTTTCAGCCGAAGAGATGTTTCAAGCCGTGATGAAAAAGCTTCCTGAAGCGACGGTTTTTATCGGCGCGGCGGCGGTTGCCGATTATCGACCGAAAGCGGTGGCGGAAGTTAAAATCAAAAAAACCGTCAACGATATTTACAATCTTGAACTCGAAAAAACGCCCGATATCTTATCGAATGTTTCTGCAAATCGCCATCACGGCTTGCTCGTCGTCGGCTTCGCGGCGGAAACGAATGATGTGGTCAGCTACGCAAAATCGAAGATGGTCAGGAAAAATCTCGATCTCGTCGTTGCCAACGACATCACCAAAAAAGGCGCGGGATTTAATTCCGACACGAATATTGCGACGATAGTTTCGCGTGAGAAAGAAATTGATCTGCCGTTGATGTCGAAGCGCGAACTGGCAGACAAAATCCTCGACGAAGTGATAAAATTAAGAGACAAAGTAAAAGGTAAAAGGTAAAAAGGCAAAAAGTGCAGAACGAATTTTCAGACATTTTGGCAGACGTGAAAGAGCAAATCTTGTATTTGCAGGAACTCGGTGTGGAAAATTTGAGTGTTGATTTACCGGAAATCACATTTAGTCCAAAGCCCCAAGTCCTAAGTCCCAAGCCTAATATTCAAACCGAGATTACGCCGGAAAAGTTGGAGAGATTCATTCCGACCGATATTTTGCCGAAAAGTATTTCAGATAAACCAAAAGCCGTTTCAAACGAAACAAAAACCAGCAGAATCAGTCTTTTGGAATCAACCAAACTATCGCGTCAACCTTTGATTCCGAAACAAGATTCGATTTTTTCAATAAATTCAGAACAGAGGGAAAAACCATCTATGCCGAAACAAAAACCCATTGAAGAAGATTTGAGCGTTTCGCTCTTTGGAGATATTACGCAAACCTTGCCTGATGCAGGCGAAACGATCGAAGAAATTCGCGCCGACATCGGCAACTGCACACGTTGTCCGCTTCACGAAGGTCGGACAAAGATCGTTCACACGACCGGAAATTTCAAAGCCGATCTGATGTTCGTCGGTGAAGCTCCGGGCGCGGATGAAGACGCGAAAGGCGAGCCGTTCGTGGGTCGCGCCGGACAGCTTTTGAATAAAATCATTGAAGCAATTTCAATGAAACGCGAAGATGTCGTAATTGGCAACATCAACCGCTGTCGTCCGCCCGGAAACCGCACGCCGACTTTGCCCGAAGCGCACACCTGCCGCCCGTTTTTACTGCGTGAAATCGCCGTCATTCGTCCGAAAGTAATTGTCGTGATGGGCAATACCGCGTGTCAGAATCTGCTCGATACAAAAGTCGGAATCACTAAAATACGCGGCGAATTTCAGGATTATTACGGCGTCAAAGTAATGCCGACGTTTCACCCTGCTTACTTACTGCGCGACCCTTCGAAAAAACGCGAAACCTGGGAAGATATGAAAAAAGTGCGCGATTACTTGAATACTATGAAGTAATCTTTAACCGCAGAGACGCGGAGACGCAGAGATTTTTTAATTTTCTCTGTGTCTCCGCGTCTCTGCGGTTATTAAACAAACTATGCAAAATTCTTTGTTTGAAGAAAATACTGTTGAATCGAGCGAAACCATTGACGATATAAATCAGGAAACGCTCGAAAAGGGCAAATTGCTCTTTCCCGACCGTTTTTTTATTTTCGGAACGGGCAAAATTAATGCCGATGTGGTGATCGTCGGCGAATCGCCGGGTGCGCCGGATGCCGATTCGGAAAAGCCGTTTATGGGTCCGGTCGGCGATTTATTGGTCAAGATCTTGGCTTCGATCGGGATTCGGCGCGAAGATGTTTATTTAACGAATCTCGTCAAATTT
>DATLOR010000250.1:0-4550 GCA_035536135.1 Pyrinomonadaceae bacterium
ATATTATCGCCAGATTTTTATATCCTTTCAATGATTCGCATCTTTTTTTCATCCCGCCGAGTAAAACCACCAAAGTCGAATACGGCTGGGAAATGACATTTATCGGCGATAAAGCCTATGTGACCACAATCGAAGAAAACAGCGACGCTTATAAAAAGGGTGTGCGGCTCGGCGACCAGATTTATATGGTCAACGATTACATTCTAACCCGTGGTGAGTTTCCGCTTTTTCGCTATCATTTCAATATTCTCCGACCACAGCGCTCACTCAATGTCTTATTGATCAAGCCAAGCGGTGCGAAGTTTAAACTCGAACTGATGTCGAAAGTAACCGTGGACAGCGTTTTTTTACCAAGTTCGCGCGATTTGATTTTAGAAGACGAGACACAGTACGCAGAAAGCACCCGCCAATCATTTCACGACGACATTCCCGGTCTGGCAATCTGGAAAATGCCAAATTTCGGGTTGTCGCCGGTAAAACTCGAAAAAATGGTCGATAAGGTTAAGAAAAGCAGTGCTTTGATTCTGGATTTACGCGGCAACCCGGGCGGCTATCTTGCCGCGATGGCGCAGCTCTCCGCTCATTTCTTTAAGGAAGAAGTCAAAATCGGCTCATTAAAAGAGCGTGACGGCTTAAAAACGGTAACCGCAAGACCTGTCGATAAGAATTATTATCAGGGAAAACTGGTGGTTCTCATTGACAGCGATTCCGCCTCGGGAGCTGAAATGTTTGCTCGATTCATCCAACTCGAAAAACGCGGAGCCGTGATCGGCGACCAGTCGGCAGGCGCTCTTACGGCAGCCATCCAAATCTGGAATTACTATGGATTGGATACGAAAATTCCTTATGGGCTTAGTTTAACGATCGGCGACATAATTATGAAGGACGGGAAACGTTTGGAAAAAATCGGGGTTACGCCGGACGAGAAAATTATCCCGACCGTCGCGGATTTAGCCGCCAAACGCGACCCGGTTCTGGCGCGCGCGGCGGAAATTCTCGGCTTTAAACTAACGCCCGAACAAGCCGGATTGATTTTTTCTGATAAGAAATAGTTTGGATTTAATCGAACCGCGCGCCCGAAATTGTCCAATAATTTCGGTTTTTTACTTTATTTGAGGAATTAAAGCGTCTGCCATAGATTCTAAGATAAATTTTGACTTACAATAAAACTGCTTTTCTAAAATATAAACAGAGGAAATTTATGCGCCGTATTCTATCGGGATTTTTAAATATTTGTGTGTTGTCGTCCGTTCTTTTCGCCCAGAATTCACAGCGGCAACAAGAAATGCAAAGGGAGTTGGGAATTTCTACAGGCTATAGTCTGATGGGATTTTCTTCGGTAAAGTCCGTTGAGCAAAGCAATTTGGAAGTAAAATTCGATACTTTGCTGAAGCGCGAAAACCTGCGCGATTGGATGAAACGGCTTTCGGCGCGACCGCATCACGTCGGCTCGCCGTACGGCAAAGAAAATGCCGAATTTATGCTCTCGCTCTTTAAATCGTGGGGTTTTGACGCGCAGATCGAACAATTCGAGGTTTTGTTTCCGACGCCGAAAACGCGCGTTTTGGAAATGCTCGCGCCCGAAAAATTCACGGCAAAGCTCGACGAACCCGCGCTCAAAGAAGACGCCACGAGCGGACAAAAAGACGAACAATTGCCGACCTACAACGCATTTTCGATCGACGGCGAAGTGACCGCGCCGCTCGTTTATGTCAATTACGGCATTCCGCGTGATTACGAAGAGCTCGAAAAACGCGGAATTGATGTCAAAGGCAAGATCGTCATCGCGCGTTACGGCGGAAGCTGGCGCGGAATCAAACCGAAGGTCGCGGCGGAACACGGCGCGGTTGCCTGTCTGATCTATTCCGACCCGCGCGACGACGGTTTTTTTCAGGGCGACGTTTATCCGAAAGGTGCTTTTCGCAATGAAAACGGCGCACAGCGCGGTTCGGTCGCCGATATGCCCGTTTTTCCAGGCGATGTCTTAACGCCCGGAATCGGTGCGACGAAAGACGCGAAACGGCTCGACCGCAAGGACGCGCCGACGATCACGAAAATTCCGGTGATGCCGATCTCTTACAGCGATGCTCTGCCGCTGTTGCGCTCATTGGACGGCGCGGTCGTCCCTGCCGATTGGCGCGGCGCGCTGCCGATCACCTATCATTTCGGCGGCAGCGAAAACACAAAGGTTCATTTCAAACTCGAATTTAACTGGGATATCAAACCGGCGTATGATGTCGTCGCGAAACTGAAAGGTGCGGAACTGCCCGACGAGTGGATCATTCGCGGCAATCATCACGACGCCTGGGTGAACGGCGCGGATGACCCGATCTCGGGGCTCGTTTCGCTTTTGGAAGAAGCCCGCGGCATCAGCGAGCTTGTGAAAACCGGCTGGAAACCGCGCCGGACAATCGTTTTCGCGGCTTGGGACGGGGAAGAACCGGGACTGATCGGCTCGACCGAATGGGTTGAAACACACGCTGACGAACTCAAAAACAAGGCGGCAGTTTATATCAACACCGATTCAAACGGGCGCGGATTTTTGGGCATCGGCGGTTCGCACACCCTCGAAAAATTTATCAATGAGGTCGGCAAATCCGTACCCGACCCGCAAACGAAACTAAATGTCTGGGAACGAACGCGCGCCAATCAAATCATTAATGGTTCGCCCGCCTCAAGAAACGAAATTATGAACCGCAGTGATTTACGGATTTCGGCGCTCGGTTCCGGATCGGATTACACACCGTTTCTACAGCATCTCGGGATTGCTAGTCTGAATATCGGTTTCGGCGGCGAGGACGGCGGCGGTTCGTATCATTCGGTTTACGATTCGTTCGACCATTTTACGCGCTTCGGCGACCCGAATTTCGATTACGGCATCGCCCTTTCAAAGGTTTGCGGTCACGCCGTTCTGCGGTTGGCGAACGCCGAAGTTCTGCCGTTCGAATTCACGAATTTTGCCGATACGGTCGGCGTTTATGTTCGTGAAATAACGGCTTTGACCGACACGATGCGTGATGAAACCAGGACGATGAATCAGATGCTTGCGAGCGGAATGTGGCAATCTGTCCAAGACCCGACACAGAAACTGATCGCGCCGAAACCGAAAGGAAACGTGCCTTACTTAAATTTTTCGCCGCTTCAGAATGCTTTAGGCAAATTGCAGGAAAGCGCGAAGAATTTTCAAACGGCGACGGGCGGCAAACAAATTTCGCCGTCGGCGCAAAAACAATTGGACGAAATTTTGATGAAATCCGAACGCGCTCTGCTGAGTTCAAACGGTTTGCCGCGCCGCGATTGGTTCAAACATCAGATCTATGCGCCCGGATTTTACACGGGTTACGGTGTGAAAACTCTGCCGTCCGTCAGAGAAGCCATCGAACAGCGCGATTGGAAGGAAGCCTCGGAACAAATCGAAATCGTATCAAAAACTATCGAAAATTTTGCTCGCGAAATCGATAAAGCAACAAATTTGGTCAAATAATCTTTACTTTGCAAGCGAATAAATTCGGGCAATATCGGTGATAAAAACTTTGTCCGTGCCGACGGTAAAGCTTGCGAGATAACCGTTGTCGAGGCGCGTAATTTCACCGCCGTTAACGGAAACTTTGTTAAGCGTAGTTTCGAATGAGCCTTCGTTTTTGATGAAATAGATGAATTTTCCGTCGGTGTAAAACTTGTAAATGTGATTGATCTCCGGCGCGATTTTTTGTGGTTCGCCGCCTAGTTTGTTGAGTTTCATCAAGGCGTTGCGCCCATCGCCGAGCGTGAAGTAAAAGTTGTCCTTGTCGGCGCTCAAACCGCTGACGGATTGTTTTTCGGGCGGGGAAAAGACTTTTATTTTTCCGCCGCCGCTTTTCGCTAATTTGTAAATGCCGTCCGATTGCGCCCAGTAGAGAAAATCTGTGTCCAAAACAATACCCGTGGTAATGACGGGCTCGGTAAAAGCTTTCGCCTCGCCGCCTTTTTTGTCGACGACGTAAATCGGTGTCGGCGGACTGTTCTCGCCGCCGAAGTTGTGCCAGTAGATACGCGCGTCGTCCAAAGCCCATTCGGTCGGCATTCCGGTCGTGATCTTTTCCGATTCGCCGCCCGTTTTCGGCGTCCGCCAAATCGCGCCCGACGACCAGTAAACGTATTTTTCATCGGTCGCCAACACAAATGTGTCGGGCAACAGAACGTGGTCTTTGTCGATCTGGCAGCCTTTGAAAAGCTGGACGGGCTGTCCGCCCGCGAGCGGCATTTTCCAGACTCCGCTCGTGCCTTCATTGAGGCTCGCGATCGTTCCGCCCGTCACGTAATAAATAAATTGGTCGTCGGTCGTAATTGCCTGCGGATGATCAACTTTTTCCGCTAACACTTGTGCCTTTTGCCATTCGGGCTCTTTTTTCGTCGCGGAACAGCCTAAAATTACGCCTAAAATAAACATTAGCGGCAAAATTAAATTTAGTTTTTTCATTGATTCAGTTTTGGAAAATATCCCAAAAAGATAAATTTCGCCATTGCGTTCAAATTTGGAAAACAATACGGCAATCAAAATTGAAAGATTT
>DATLOR010000251.1:0-15114 GCA_035536135.1 Pyrinomonadaceae bacterium
GTCGCGCTGCCCCACAAAAACCCGTTTGGAAATGTTCTTGCGCTATTTTCTTGTTTTATGATTGCTTGTTCATTTTCCGCGCCGAGCGCCGGAATTGTCGATGCGCCGAGAGCCGCGGTCCCGATGATTTTGGCAAAATCACGCCGTGAAACCTTCATAGATTTTCTCCTGTTTAACTTTTGATTTTAATAGACCGCAAATAGATTTTCGTTGAAAGGACGGAATTTGTAAAGAAGCGTGCAGCAAAGACGAAAGAACGCTCCTGACGAGAGCGGCGGTCGAAAAACTGTGGTCTGCCTCGTTGTTTCCAACAAAAAAAACTAATATCTTGGTGAACGTAAGTTTGGAGATTACCGATGAAAAAAACGACGATCATTTTAATAAGCATTTTTTTAGCAACTTTATTTTCCGCCGCCAGCGCGCAAACCGGCAAAAAAGCCGAGATAAAGCGTATCGACGCTTATGTTAAAACTCTCGACAGGCTCCTCAAAAGAAGCCGGAAACCGCAGCTGATCTTTGCCGACACATCGGATTACAACGAAGGAAGCCGTCCGAAATGGCGCAGATTCGCCTCGGAAAATGCTCTCGAAAAATTCCGCACTAAGACCGAAACCTACACCATCGCTTATAACTGGCTTCAAAAAGGTAAGCTTGTCAGATCGAATTTCACGCTCTTCAGCCCGTCGGGCGATTGGGCACACTACGTCTATTACAGCTTTCGCGCAGACGGCTCGCTCGCCAAAGCCGAATCGGAAATGCGCACGTTTAACGGCGATCTGATCATCATTCAGGATTTTTATTTCGACCGCCAGGGCAGATTATTGAAAAAAACCATTAAATATCAGGATTTGCAGACCCAGAAACCGATCAAGCCGACCAAAGAATTTTTAGAAAACAACGGCGATTTTTCAGGCGATGTCGAATTTTATAAAAAAACAAGTAAACTGCCGTTTGCCAAGTTATTGACGAAAGCGACAAAATAATTTTGGAAACAATTTATGCACTATCACTTAATCGGAATTTGCGGGACGGCGATGGCTTCGCTCGCCGGAATGCTGCAGGCTAAAGGCAACAAAGTTACAGGTTCGGATCAGAATGTCTATCCGCCGATGTCAACGCAGCTCGAAGAATTGGGAATCGAAATTCTCACGGGTTATAAGGCGGAAAATGCCGACATCGGCGCGGATTGCACGGTGGTCGGAAATGCGATTTCGCGGGGAAACGAGGAGCTTGAAGAAGTTCTCAACCGCAAACTTTTGTATCGTTCACAAGCCGAGATCGTCAAGGAAGAATTTATTCGCGGGCGGCGCTCGTTAGTCGTCGCGGGAACGCACGGGAAGACAACGACGACGAGCATTGCAACGTGGGTCGCGGAAGTCGGCGGTTTGAATCCGAGTTTCCTCGTCGGCGGAATCGTCCAGAATTTCGGCGCGAGCTTCCGGGTTACGGACAGCAATTTTTTCGTTATCGAAGGCGACGAATACGACACGGCTTATTTCGACAAAAAGCCGAAGTTTATGCACTACTTGCCCGAAATCGCGATCGTGGGCAACATCGAATTCGACCACGCCGACATTTACCGCGATCTTTGGGAGATCAAGTACCAGTTTTCGCGCCTGATGAATCTCGTGCCGTCGAACGGGCGTTTGATCGTCGGTATCGATTCGCCCGTCGCGCGCGAAGTTTTGGACGAAATGAGCGGCAAGCTTTACACGAACATCGAAACTTTCGGGACTTCGGACGATGCGAAATGGCAGGGGCGTTATATTGATTTTTCGGGCGATGTGACGCGCTTTACGGTCTTTAAGGACGGCAACAGTTGGAGTGAATTTGAAACGAATCTGATCGGCGAATTCAATGTGCGCAACTGTTTAGCGGTGATCATCGCGGCGGACGCCTGGGGAATTTCCCGGGAGAAAATGCAGGAAGCTTTCCGCACTTTCAAATCCGTCAAACGGCGCGTCGAAATTCGCGGCGTCGAGCGCGGCGTCACCGTGATCGACGATTTCGCGCATCATCCGACCGCCGTCGAAGAAACTTTGAAAGCGCTTCGCACAAAATATCACGATAAAAGATTGATCGCCGTTTTCGAGCCGCGCTCGTGGTCGTCGCGCCTCGCGGTCTTTCAGGAGCCTTACCGCAAAGCCTTTAATTACGCCGATTATGTCGTGATCGCCGGAGTTTACAACACTTCAAAAGCCTCGGAGCTCGGCAAGGTTCTGGACGTTGCCGAACTCGTCGAAGACATCAAACTGCAGGGCAAACCCGCGATGGCGTTCCCCGATGCCGATGCGATCGTCGAACATCTCGCGCCCGAATTAAAGGACGGCGACGTCGTCGCAATTATGTCTAACGGCGGTTTCGGCGGGATTCACGAAAAGATTTTGAATGTTCTGAAAGAAGAGTAAGTTATGAAAACGTATTTTGTTTTAACTTTAATTTTAGTTTGCTTTTTAATTTTTAGCTCTGAAGTTTTAGCCTCAAACAGCAATAAGCTGAAAATTAACGGAACGGTCATTTCCAGCGAAGTTTTATACGGGCATATTTATAACGAAGATGAAGTAAATCCGTATCTTTTGATCGTCAGAGTTGATGAGATTTTAAAGGGAGAAATTGATTCAAAATACATTTTAGTCAATTACTATTGGCGATTAAAAGACGATTACACGGTCGCGACAACAAAGTTTTCAAAGTGGGAATTACAGCTTTATAAACAGAAAAGCTGTGATTCCTCAATCGGAAAACTGCAATTCGTGATGTTCGGACGAGATCAACCGAGCGGAATGATGCCGCGTTTCAACCGAACCTGGGGAATTCCGTCTGAAAAACTTCCGTTCGACGAAACTCTGCCTTGTTACCGTCTCAAACGAGATGAATTTTCGCCCGTTAAATCATCAATTATTGCGAACGCCAAAATGCCGGAAACTGATACTGAATATTATGTTTTAGAAAAAACGCGCTGGATAAATTTTCCCGCCGCGCCTTTAGAATTCGGGCTTTTGCGAAATGGTAATCTTTTTTTACAAAACAAATCCGAAAAACAGATCGAGAGCTATAAATTGGGCTGCGTCACCGAAGATAAAGATAATCATTTGAAAACGGTCGTGGAAATATCCGAGGTTAAATACAAAATAAAACCGAAAGGCGAAAAATGGAGTATCAATAGTATTGGAACGGATGAATATTTGACGGAATTTAAGACCTGCTACGACAAAAATGCAAAATTGAGCGTCATCGAGGTTCATTTCGACGATAATTTTGTCTGGCGAAATGACTAAGGCTAAAAAGGACGGCTTAAAATCGCTTTTTCACCTTTTCACTTTTTCACTTTTTTCTTGATTTAATTGAGAAAAATCGGCATAATTGCATTTGTTTTACTCTCAGAGTATCTCGGTTGATGCGTCCGTTCTTGTTAAGCAAAGCGACAGTTTAGGTTCGGTTAGAGAGTTTGGTTAGGGTAATTTCTTGAAGCAGTCTAGTAGTTTTTGACGAGTCGGGCGTGTCGCAGTTGGTAGAGTGTTATTTTCTTTCCGCAAATTGCTCGGTCTTTCGCTTCTTTTCAGTTAAAAAAATAAGAGGATAAATGAGTACAAAACTTTATGTCGGAAATTTGTCGTTCCGCGTTTCGAGCGACGATTTATTTGAGCATTTTTCACAAGCCGGACAGGTTGAATCAGCAAACGTCGTCCAGGACCGTGAAACAGGACGTTCACGCGGTTTCGGATTTGTCGAAATGGCGTCGGAAGATGAAGCAACCGGTGCAATCGCACAGTTTAACGGAACGGAATACGATGGTCGCAATCTGGTCGTCAACGAAGCCCGCCCGCGTGAAAACGGCGGCGGCGGTGGCGGTGGCGGTCGCGGCGGTTACGGCGGCGGCGGCGGCGGTCGCGGCGGAAATCGCGGCGGCGGCGGCGGCGGTGGTCGCGGCGGCTACGGCGGCGGCGGCGGTTCGCGCTGGTAGCTGAAAGTGCAAAAGTAGAAAAGTGGAAAGGTGAAAAAGTCGGTTGAAATTTCAACTAAAACTTTTTCACCTTTTCACTTTTTCACCTTTAAACTCAATTTATTCTGCCGTTGAAATTCGCCAGATTTCTCACGATCTCATCAATCACGCCCGTGCGCGCCCTTGGTTCTTTGACGCCGTTAACAATGATCGAGAAAACCATTTTTTCGCCCGCCGCGCTCGTCACGTAACCGGAAAGCGCCGAAACCTGATCGAGCGTGCCGGTTTTCGCGTGGACGTTGCCGTTCGTACGGGCATCGCTGAAACGACTGCGCAAAGTCCCGTCAACGCCGCCGACCGGCAGCACATCATACCAGACATCGGCATAACGGCTTTGCTTCGCCATATATGTATAAAGCTGAATAAGCGCCGCCGGCGTAACGAGATTGTGGCGCGAAAGACCGCTTCCGTCGTATTGAATGATTCCGTCCGGCGCGATGCCGATCTCATTTAAAAAGTTTCGGACAACAAAAATCCCCTTTTCCGAGCTGGTCGCTTTCGGATTCAGAAAAGGATTTGTGTCGGGCGTCATGGCGCTGGTGATCGTCGCGCCTCTGCCTTCCTGCCCGAGCGTCCAGAGAATCGTTTCGGTGTACATATTCTGGCTCGGTTTCATCGTTTTGGCGGCGATCACGCTAAACGGCGGCGATTCGAGCGTCGCGATCTGAACCGGCGGAAGCATTGAGCTGACCGCTAAGATCGCTTTTTCCTTCGCGCCGATCACGCGCGGCTGCCCCGTAACGACCACGCCTTTTTGTTCGAGCCGCTGTTTCAAAAGCGCGACGAATAATTCCGACGGGTGCGAAACCGTCAAATAATTCGTAAAGCCTTTGTCGCCGGCGGGCATTGTTCCGCTGATGACGACGACATTTTGGTCAAGGTCTTTTTTCACCGTCAGATCGCGTTTCACATTTGAGGCGGTGGTGACGCAGGTGTTGACGACGCGCATCACCGGATTTAACGGCAATAATTGGACGACGCACGGCGCACCGACCGAACCCGGTTTGACCGTCAGATCGAGCGCATTATCATTGAGCGGCAAAGCCGAAATTTCCGCGCCGTCATTCCACTGCAAATCGTCCCATTCCCAGCTGATCGGAATCGCGTTTCCCGTAAAATAACTTTCGTCGCCGACCAGATTTCCTTCGATTCTTTTAACGCCCGCCGCCACGATCTTATCGGCTAAATTGTCCAGACCTTTGTAATAATCGCCGCTGTAAAATGCCGTCGAGACCGAAATATCGCCGCGCCCGTAAATGCTCAGATCGCCTTTGACCGTGCCGCTCGCGTCGGGTTTGACGGGCGCAAAAACGCTCGTGATAAAACGAAAATTCGGCGAAAGTTTTTCCAACGCCGCTGCGACCGTAAAACTTTTCATATTCGAGGCGGGCATCAGATATTTTTCGGCGTTTTCTTCAAAAACGACTTTGCCCGTGTCGAGCGACGTGATCTTTATGCCAACCGTGCCGCGCTGCAGCTCGGGACGCATTAAGCTCTGGCGAATCTTCGCCTGCAAATCAAAAATCGTCTGCCCGCCGGAAATCGCCGGAGTCGGCGAAACATTAGGTGTCGGGGAAGGTCGAGGATTACATGGAACTCCCGGCGGACATTGCGGATTTGAATTCGGTGTTGGCGAAACCGTCGGTGTCGGCGTTGGCGTTCCGCCGACGATGATTCGTTGGCGGTTATCGCTCTGCGCCGCAACCGACAAACCGATCGCCGCAATTAGAAAAAGCGCGAATTTGATCTGGCTGATTTTTTTCATTGAATTTATTCTACGGAAAATTTCTTGAAGTAAAAAGTAAAAGGCAAAAGTTTGGAATGATTCTTAACTTTTGCCTTTTACTTTTTACCTTTTTACTTTTGCCTTTTATTTTTTCGCGCCGACGATCACATTGAGGTCGGTTTGCGGAACTTGCAGATCAAGCGTGACTTCGGTGCCGTTTTGCGCGATCTTTACGTTTTCGAGCATTCGCCCGTAGATCTTTTGGTCTTCGCGTTTCGAGGCTTTCAAAATCCCCGCAAATCCTTGAAAACCGGCAAGCGTATCCTTCAAAAATTTAGCCTGCGGAGCTTCGGCGGTTTTGGTAACGATCGAAACGGTCGTGTTTCCGCTCGTCACGTCGACCGAACCGAAAAGCTGGCGAACGCCTTTCAGGCTGTTGCCGAGCTCGTCGTCTTCGAGCGGCATAAATTCCGATAAACCGTTCGGAACCAGTGCGCCGAAATTCATGACGGCGTTCGGTTTGCGCGAAACCAGATCAAGAACTTCGGGGCTGATGCGCGTTTTCGATTCAAACATTTCGCGCACGCGGACGAGCGAACCGAGCACCAGCGTGTTGTCGTCATAGGTTGTCAGAGCCATTTCTTTGGTCAATCCGACAAGTATTTTGCTGAAAATATCGCCAAATGCCGAGTTGCCGATCTTGGCTTTGTTTTGTTCGATGACTTCCTGCGGCGAAAAAACGTAAACCGTTTTATTGCCGATCTTTTCTTCGCGGTATTTACCGTTCGAAGCGGTTTTCGCGATGGTCACAAGTCCGTCGGATTTAAATTGCCCGCGTCCCAAAACCAGCGGTTCGAAATCGTAGCCGTTTTCGAGCGGCTTGATCGAGCTGACCCCGATCGCGACTTGCTGAAACTGTTTGAAATCAATTCCCGTGCGCGATTTGATCGCGTCGAATTTGCCTAAAATTTCCGTTAACAGAGGCTGATTGGCGGATAAAATCTGCGGCAGAGCCTCGCCGAAAAACCGCTTTGCGTCAACCGCCATCGCCGCATCGGAAGGCGGCAGGAGCGCGAGCAATTGATTATTGGTTTTGGCTTTATTATCTTTCGGATCGGCAAAACTTACGCCGACCGTGCTTAAAACAACCGCGCAGACCGTCAAAAGCGCGAAAATCTTTTTCTTCATTTAAAAAACCTCTTCAGAAAACTTTATTAAACTTCCGTCAAATTATAGATGATTTTCCGGTAATTAAAAGTTTGCCGTGTAGTTGCAGAAAGTATTTTTGATGTTTGAAAAATCAGCAAAGCTTTTTTAGTCCTCCAAAACAACTTTTCGGTTACTGTGCAAGCGTTACAGCCTAGTGTGTAACGCTTACAGTCTAGTGTGTGAGCGTTGCAGTCTAGTGTGTAATCGTTACAGTTTAGTGTGTAACGCTTACAGTTTAGTGTGTAACGATTACAGAGTAGTTCGGAAGACTTACAGCACAAGCTGTAACGCTTACAATCTAGTGTGTGACGTTTACAGAGTATTGTGTAAAGCATTTCGGGAACCCCGGAAAGCTTTTTGAGAAGTGTTTTGCCTGAATCTTTGAAATCTAGGCGGTTTTTGATTCGTCCTTGACGACTTCGAACTCGAAATGAAGCTCCTTGCCGCGAAAAATATAGCTCAGGTAAAATTCCCAGAACTTGCGCGTCCAGCGGAAGCGCGGCGATTTCTGGTCGAGATTGACGATAAATTCCAGTCCGAGCGCGCGCCACAGATTCGCCAGCGAAACGTAAGTTTTGACGGGTTTGAGGCGAACATCCGTGTAAAAATCAAAGACCTGGCGGTCGGGCAAAAAGGTGTTGAAAGAGTAGGAATTAAGGTGATTGCGGTGCGTCGGGTCGGTCGCCCAATCGGGATTCGTGTAATGCGGCGTCAATAATCTGATCGTGCCGCCGTTTTTTGTGATGCGGTAAAGCTCGGTGATAAAAGCCATCACGTCCGGCACGTGCTCGACCACGTGATGCGAAACGATCAGATCGAATTCATCGTCGGCAAACGGGTACGGAACGCTTCCGAGATCGTGAATCACGTCCGCCGCCGTGCGCGGATTGTTATCCAACCCTATCGCGCCTTCGTATTTATTCGTACCGCAACCGACATCGAGAATTTTCATTGGAATTAAAAGCCGAAACAACGATTAACACAAATTTTCGCGGATTTTTTCGATCCGTGTCAATCCGCGTAAATCGTTGTTTCAAATATTATTTAAGATTTGTCAACGGATTCCGTGATTGCGCAGCGCGGGCAGATCAAAGTTCGATGCTCCGCGTCAGCCCATTTGGCGAGCGCGGAGCTTGAAAAACGCGGATCTTTGCTTTCGGATTCGCCTTCGCGCAAAAGCCTTGAATGCGAAACAGCTGTGTTTTGCCCTTTCAGCTCGCGTTCGCAAGCGCGGCAGATCCAGCCGAAACCGTCGTTATAAAAGTCGTTTAATTCAATCATCTGAAAAATAAACGGACAGTAAGAAGCGCGCTTCCTACTGTCCGAAGGCTTTGCATTTGCGGCAAAGTTACTGTTTTTTATTGACCGGCGGACGACCCTGCACCGCAGCGGGCAAAGGCATCAGCTTCAAAGCAATGGTTTGCGATTTGCTGCCGCGATAAATCTCGACCTGCACCGTGTCGCCGATTTGTTTTTTGTCGAGCACTTTATAGACATCGTCCATATCGGAAACCTTCGTGCCGTCGATCGAGGTGATGATGTCGCCCAAAACCACTTCGCCGTCGCTGTCCTGCGAAATACCGCGAAGTCCGGCACTGGCGGCTGAACCGCCGGGCGAAACACTA
Source organism: Pyrinomonadaceae bacterium (assembly GCA_035536135.1). GTDB lineage: Bacteria > Acidobacteriota > Blastocatellia > Pyrinomonadales > Pyrinomonadaceae > JAFDVJ01. The sequence continues at coordinate 8,564 of DATLOR010000251.1, forward strand.
CGAATCAGCACGCCTTTCGCGACCGGCATCTGAACGCCGCGTTCGGCAAGCTGTTCGACGCTGTAGAGTGTCGCGCCGAGTTTCGGACGGCGAACTTCACCGAACTGGATCAACTGCGGAACAATGCGCTTGGCAATGCTTACGGGAATCGCAAAACCGACGCCGACCGAACCGCCCTGCGGCGAAAGGATCTGCGAATTGATGCCGATCATCCGACCGAATTTATCGAGCAGCGGTCCGCCCGAATTGCCCGGGTTGATCGATGCATCGGTTTGAATCGCGCCTTCAATCGTACGACCGTTGCGGGCGCGGATCGGACGCTGCAGACCCGAAATAACGCCGGTCGTCAAAGTTCTGTCCAAACCGAACGGGTTGCCGATCGCCAATACTTTCTGCCCGACTTCGAGCTGGTCGGAATCGCCGAGCTGAACGACCGTCAATTTGTCCGTGCCGGGCTCGATCTGAATCACGGCGAGATCCGTGTCGGGATCGCCGCCGACGAGTTTTGCCGGATAAGTTTTTTCGCCGCCGAAGCTGACCGACAGTTTCGTCGCGCCTTCAACGACGTGATAATTCGTTAAAATATGACCTTGCGCGTCAATCACCGAACCCGAGCCATTGCCTTTTTCGGTTTCGGAATCTTCGCCCCAAAAGTTTTGCGCCTGTGCGCTGGTCGTGATAAAAGCGACGCCGGGCGAAAGGGATTTATAAACTTCGATGCTGTTTTGTTCGTCGCTCACGGTCGTCGGGTTGGAAATGCCCTGCGGTGTCGGCGCGTTTTCCGCCGACGCGATATTTGCATTCTTTAACTGGAAAAGTCCGCCGAAATTGCTGATACAGGCAACCGTTCCGACGGCAATGAGTGCCGAAGCAAAGGCTAATAAGACTATTTGCCGTGCTGATAATTGATAAATTGCTTTTTTTGACATAACTACCTTTTAGAACTACTTAAAATTTGCAAGTATTTGATGCCTCATTTGAAAAAAATCGTTGCGTGTTGAAATACGAAAAAAAACAACCCGCTGTTTCAACTAAGTATAAAACAACGGATTGCTCAAAAAAAGAGTTTTTTTGTAAAATTATGTCAGCAAGCCGCTCACCCGAACCGTGAAATCATTGACAAAGGTATTTGAAACATACCCGAAAGCGGAAAGCCCGGTCAGAAAATGAATGCCCATCAAACTGATGTAAACCGCCAGAACTACCGCCAAGCCGTATTTCGCCAGCCGAAAATTTCGCCACCGCCAGAGAACTACCGCCGTGACCGCGCCGATCGCCACTTTAACTACTAAAAACGGCATATCGCCGATGTCCAGAAGCGTTGCCATTAATTGATTGCCTTCTGTCGCAAAACCGTTACGAACCCAGTAGATCGTTAAAACCGCGTCGATGAAGTTGAGTGCAAAGAGCAAAAAAGTTTGATGAAATAACGGCATATTTAAAGACAGTTCCCTGTAAAAATCCGGTTTAATCTTTCTCTTTAAGTTATTGTAACTGCTTAATGAATCAAAGGCTACAATGACCCGGAGAAACGAAGTTTGTTAATTGCCTTGAATATACGCTTAATAGATACGGATTTCAAGAAAATTTTTAAAATTCGTCTATTTTTATTTTCCCCGGTTGGTGCTAATCTTAAGTTAAAGTAATGCCCCGTTGAGGAAAATGCAGGACAACGTCCCGAAACCGTCTGCCGTCATAAACATAACTGACGCTTGCAGAAGTTTTGGACGTTGGTTTCGGCAAATTAAAAAGAGGTGAAATATGAGAAAAATATTAAATTTCAGAGTTTTAACGGCAATGTTAGCAATGCTGTTGGCATTTGGCGCGTCCGAAACAATGGCGCAGAGGAAAAAGCCGGTCATTCGTAAAAAAACGACCGTCCGCAAAACCGTTGTCCGACCGACCGTCAAACTTTATACGGTCAGCTCGGGAACGACATTCCGCGTGCGAATGAATAACAGCATCAGCTCAAAGACCGCGAGAGTCGGCGACACATTTACGACAACCGTTACCGAACCCGTTTATTCAAGCACGGGCGTGATCGTGATTCCGACCGGAAGCACCGTCACGGGTCGCGTTGATTCGGTCATTGCGGCGAAAAAAGGCGGCGATCCGGGACAGATCGGCGTACGCTTTACTTCCGTCAGATTACCGTCGGGAACTTCGCGCGCGATCAACGGTTCGCTGACCGATCTGGATTCGAAAAGCGCGAAAAGCGACAACGAAAGCGTCGCTTCGGGCGATAAGATGAAAAATCGTAAAATCATCTTTATCGGCGGCGGCGCCGGCGGCGGCGCGGTTCTCGGCGCAGCGATCGGCGGCGGCAAAGGCGCGCTGATCGGCGGAATTCTGGGCGCGGCAGGCGGTCTTCTGGGCGAAAGATTTACCAAAGGCGAAGAGGCGCAGGTCAAATCCGGCACGGAATTCGGCGTTTATCTGAATCAAGCCGTTTCGATGCCGCAATGGAAAGAGCCGATCAACTAAATCTTTTAACAAAAGTCAAAAAGCCGCGTGAAATTGAACACAATCTCACGCGGCTTTTCTTATTTCAGCGGCATTGAAAAATAATGCGCTTCAATAATCATTCCCTTCCGCAGATAAAAGCGGTGTGCGGCGAATCTTTTGACATGCGACACGAGCCGCAGCTGGTCGCAATGCGCGCGCACGGCAAATTCGACGAGCCAGTCAAAAATCTCGCCGCCGTAGCCTTTTGAGCGTGCGCCCTCTTTGGTCGCCAGGTCTTCGATTTCGAGATATTTGCCGCCCGCGAGCCATTCGGAAATTCTGAAACCGCCGACGGCTTTGACTTCTTCCTCCGCGTCCTTCAAATAAACCAATCGAAACCCCGTGGCTGCCGATAATCTTTTAACTCTCGGCAGAAAGTCGTCAAATGAAATCTGCGGTCGCAGCTCCGCCATGACGGCGTAACAATCCTCAATTTCGCTGTCCGTTCCGGCAATCGCAATCATTATTTTCGGCTGTAATTTAGAATATTCGGCGGAACGCTAATTCCGCTTTTCAGTCTGTCATCAGCAACCGGCGCGCCTGTCGTCAAATGAACCGGAAGCACGCCCGCCCAAACATCCAGATTATAATCTTCCTCGTCGTCAACCGGATTTCCCGTGCGGATCTTCGCCGAAGCCTCCGTCAAAGCAAGCGATAAAACGGTCGTTCCTTTGAGCTCGTTTTTCGTCGGCGGACGAATTTCCGCCCAGCGATCCGGCACGATATGTTCAGTAAAGGCTTTTAACGCTTCGTATTTTTCCTGTTCTTCGCTGACAACTTTTGCCTTGCCGAAAACCACGACCGAGCGGTAATTCATCGAATGATGAAAAGCCGAACGCGCGAGCACCAGTCCGTCAACGAGCGTGACGGTCACGCAAACGTCGATTTCTTCGCTCAACGAACGCATCATCCGGCTCGCCGCCGAACCGTGAATCACCAAACGGTCGTCGATCCGTGCAAACGAGGTCGGAATCACGAACGGCTGATTATTCGCGACAAACCCGACATGGCAAACGAATGCTTCGTCGAGAATTTTATAAATCGTTTCACGCTCGAAATTTCCGCGTTTCGGGATTCGTTTTAGTTTTGTCTTTTCAGTTGGATGAATAATTTCGTTCATAAATTTATCAAATGTTTTTAAGAATCGAACACCGGCACAATGCGGTCAGTTATTCTTTGACGCGCTTGTCATCCGCAATCCAGTTGACTTCCCAGGTTTTGCCGCCGTCGTCGGAAAAAGCCTGCTCAAAATGGCACGAATCGGGCGTGATGTCCGAGATCACGAACCGCACAAAAATGGCGCGTCCGCCCAAGGTTTCCTGACTGTAAAACTCGCCACGACCGTCTTTAAATTCACCGATCGTCGGCGTGGTCATCTCGCCGCCCTTGACGTTGGAAAAATTCAGGCTCCACTGGCGCGATTCAGGATTATAAAGCCGCAAGCTCAACGCTTCGATGCGGCCAGCCGTGCCGGAAACGTCGAGCTCGACCAGATTGGCGCGCCCGTTCCAAACCTTTCGGACAATGGTTGTGCCGTCATATTCAATCCAATTATTCGACCCCGTCAGCGGATTCAGGCGGCGTTTGAGATGCGTTTTCCACGTTCCGATCTCAAAATCGAAATCTTTCTGCCCGTCGCGCCGCTGACTGGTCGTCTGCGCCGCAACTGTCTTCGACGGGTCAGGTTTTGTCTGCGCAAATCCGTGATTGTTTTGCAAAACAAAAATTACGCCGAACAAAAAAGCAAAATTTCGCAAATTATTAAGAAATTTCATCTTTAAGTCTTCTCCTTATCTTTTAACAAATTCGGTCGCTCTCGGGGCGCATCCGGATTCATGATTTAAGCTTGCCGTGAAAACGTCATAACCCAGTTCCATTCCCACGTTTCGCCTTCGTCCGCCGAAAAAGCCTGACTCCAGACAGGCTTTTCTGCGTTTGCAGCGTCCCATCTGAATTTGACGATGATCGGTTTGCCTTCGAAAATATCGCGAGCGTAAAATTCACCGATTCGGTCTTTAAACGAACCGATTTGCGGAACGTCGAGAACAACCGCGTTGCTGTCCGCCCAATAAATGCTCCAGAGTTTCGTGTTCGGATTAAAAAGCCGCAGCGTCATTCCTTCGAACGGCTTGCCGTCAAAATCTGTCTTGAAGGAATCCGTATTGCCGAAACCGTTCAAAATTTTGAAGCATTCGCCGAGAGCCTCAAATTCCGTCCATTCATCACAACCGGCAAGGCGTTTGTTTAATTTTTTGTTGTGAATGCGCCATTTACCGACGAGAAAATCAAAGTCGTCCGGCGACGAAGTTACTGACGGGACAATATCCAAATCTGTTTTAACCGCTTGCTGTTTCATAAAGTTTCTTTCTTAAATTTTCCTTATAATCAAATGTTTGCGGCAACCGCGCAAAATATCGGTTCCGCCTGCAAACAGCCGTTTTCTTTGACAATCTTTTCGGTCGAGGCAGGATTTTTAATTAGCGATTCAGCACTTCGCGACGGGCGCGGCGTTAAATCGCCGCCGCAGTTCGGGCAAACTCCGTGCAGAATATTCTTCACACAATCGGCGCAAAACGTGCATTCGAACGAGCAAATCATCGCTTCACCCGAATCGGGTCTTAAATTTTTGGCGCAGCATTCGCAAAATTGACGCATTTCCAACATTTTTTATTCCTCTTTCCGTTAACTTTCGGTCAAAATTTTTCATCCGACTTTTATATTCTTGACCGAAATCGGTATTATGAAAAGAGCCAATTTTTGACAAACTATACAGACCAATTTATATGACGAATATTCCTTTTATCATGCTCGCGGATAAGAGCGCGCCGCCGACGCCGCTTTATCGTCAGATCTACGAAGCAATTCGCCGCGCGATCTTAAACGGCGAATTCGAAGCACGAATGCAGTTGCCGGCGACGCGGCTTCTGGCAAAACAGCTCGGCGTTTCGCGGATGACCGTGATCAACGCTTACGAACAGCTTTTTGCCGAAGGCTATCTCGAAGGCAAAACCGGCGCGGGAACTTTTGTCGCGTCGGAAATTCCCGAAGACTTACTGCAAATTTCCAAAACTGAAAAGAAAAATAAAACGGCTGAAACCGGGCAGGAAAAAGTAAAAATTTCAAAGTTTGCCGAGCGTCTAAGCGAAACAAACACGCGAGTTTCGCGTTTTCAAAACTCGACGGCTTCCGTTCCTTTCAAAAACGGTTTGACTGCCGTCAGCGAATTCCCGTTCGATGTTTGGGAGAAGATCGCCGTTCGTGTTTACCGCCGGTCGCGATATAAAATTTCGGGTTACGGCGAAGCGGCGGGCTATCGCCGCTTGCGCGAAGCGGTCGCCGCGCATTTTGCCGCGTCGCGCGGGGTACATTGCGATATTGAGCAGATTTTTATCACCAACGGCGCCCAGCAGGCATTAGATCTGATCGGCAGAGTTTTGCTCGAAACAGGCGATAAAGTCTGGATCGAAGACCCGTGTTATCAGGAAGCGCTCGGTGTTTTTCGCGCCGTCGGAGCAAATATAACGTCCGTTGCGGTTGACGCGGAAGGTTTTAATTTGGCGGAAGCCGAGCGGAAAAGCGATGCGGCAAAACTCGTTTACATCACGCCTTCGCACCAGTATCCGACCGGCGTCACGATGAGCCTGGCGCGGCGCTTGAATCTGCTCGAATGGGCGCGCCGGAGCAATACGTGGATTATCGAAGACGATTACAACAGCGAATTTCGCTATGCGGGGCGACCGCTCGCCTCGCTGCAAAATCTCGATACGACGGGGCGCGTGATTTACGTCGGGACGTTCAGCAAGACGATGTTTCCTTCCCTTCGTCTTGGCTTCTGCATCGTCCCCGACAGCTTGATCGACGCGGCGGCGAACGCGCGCGCCGTGGCCAGCCGGAACGCGCCGCTGGCGGATCAGGCGGCGCTGGCGGCGTTCATGCGCGACGGGCACTACGATCGGCATCTGCGCCGCGCACGTCTCGTCTACGAGGAACGCTACGAGGCGATGCAGAGCGCGTTCACGCGCGAGCTCGGCGGCGTGATCAATCTG
>DATLOR010000252.1:0-3917 GCA_035536135.1 Pyrinomonadaceae bacterium
CGTGCCGTATAAATCAACTTTGAGAATTGTCGCCGGTGATGCCTGCGACGGGGAAACTCTCGCCGCGTGAATGAGTCCGGTCACCTCGCCGAGATTCTTCGCCGTTTGGACGAGCGAATGAACGTCCTCGCGTGCGGACACGTCAACCTTTGCGATGCTCACTTCGTAACCGGCATTTTCCATCACCTCAGCCGCCGCTTTCGCATTTTCCTCGTGCAGATCAGCCAGCACGACGTGCTTTCCGACGCCGACCCTTCGGGCGATTGCCTGACCGATCTGACCTGCTCCGATAACCACAATTACGTTTTTCATATCTTTTCCCCTTATTTTCATAGCGAAGCCATATCCACGACGAAACGGTAGCGCACATCGCCCTTTTCCAGACGCTCGTAAGCCTCGTTGATTTCCTGTATCTCGATCATTTCGATGTCCGCCGTAATCGAATGCTTGGCGCAGAAATCCAGCATTTCCTGAGTTTCCGCGATACCGCCGATATTCGAGCCGGCAAAACTTTTTCTGCCGCCGATGAGGCTAAACGATGCAACCGGAAGCGGCTCAGCCGGCGCGCCGACCAGTACGAGACTTCCGTCAACCTTGAGCAGATTAAGATATTCGTTCACGTCGTGGGCGGCGGAGACGGTATCCAAAATGATATCGAAGTCTTTCGCCAGCTTGTTCATCTGCTGTTTATCGGTTGATAACACGGCTTCGTCCGCGCCTAGTTTTTTGGCATCTTCGACTTTAGCCGCCGATGTCGTGAAAACCACGACGTGCGCGCCCAGTGCCTTCGCGATCTTGATACCGAGATGTCCAAGTCCGCCGATGCCGATGACCCCGACTTTTTTACCGGGACCGGCGTTCCAGTGTTTGAGCGGCGAATAGACGGTAATTCCTCCGCAAAGCAGCGGGGCGGCAGCCGCCGGATCGAGTTTTTCCGGCACATTCAGGACGAAGTTTTCATCAACAACGATGCTTTCCGCGTAACCGCCGTAGGTTTGTCCGCCTAAATGCTTGTCGGGCGAGCCGAAAACGATCGTATTGCCGGGAACGCAGAATTGTTCCAAGCCTTCCTTGCAGTATTGACACTCGCGGCACGAGTCCACGATGCAGCCGACTCCGACCGTTTCGCCGACCTTAAATTTGGTGACCGAGGCGCCCGTTCCGGTTACTTTGCCGATGATTTCGTGACCGGGAACCAGCGGATAAGTCGTACCGCCCCATTCGTTCTTGGCAGCGTGCAAATCCGAGTGACAGATTCCGCAGAAGGTGATTTCGATTTCAACGTCATTCGGCAATAAGCCGCGGCGCACAATGTTCAACGGTTTCAGGGGCGCGTCTGCCGCGTCGGTACCGTATGCTTTAATTTCTCTTGTGTTCATAATATTTCTTCAAGTGTATGTGATTTCAGTTTTCTTTTTTTCCAAACAATTTACCGATTGATCATTTTTTGCGCGTTTTCGGAATAACGCGCGCCCTGGACATCGATCTGCGCGGTTAAGCCGTCAATTTCGCGCAGGTCGGCGGGTGTCAGTTCGACATCGACCGCGCCGATATTTTCGACTAAGCGGGGAAGTTTCGTTGTTCCCGGAATCGGCACGATCCAATCTTTTTGGGCAAGAACCCAGGCGAGCGCAATTTGCGCCGGTGTCGCATTCTTTTGCGCGGCAAATTTTCCGATCAAATCAACCAGAGCCAGATTGGCTTTGCGGGCTTCGGGCGAAAAGCGCGGGACGGTGTTGCGAAAATCAGTGCTGTCGAACGTTGTGTTTTCGTCGATCTTTCCGGTCAGAAAGCCTTTACCAAGCGGGCTAAAGGGAACGAATCCGATGCCGAGTTCTTCGAGCGTCGTCAGAATTTCCGCTTCCGGTTCGCGCCACCAGAGAGAGTATTCGCTCTGCAGAGCCGTCACCGGCTGGACGATATGTGCGCGGCGGATCGTTTGGACTCCGGCTTCGGAAAGTCCGAAATGCCTGACCTTGCCCTCATCGATCAGGTCTTTGACCGCGCCCGCGACATCCTCGATCGGCACGTTCGGATCAACGCGGTGTTGATAAAATAGATCAATGTAGTCTGTTTTGAGCCGCTTGAGGGAAGCTTCGGCAACTTCGCGGATGCGCTCCGGTCGGCTGTTGAGCGGCGGCGCGGCGTGCTGAGTTCCATTTGAATCAATATTGAAGCCGAATTTAGTGGCGATCACGACCTGCTCGCGAACGGGAGCGAGTGCTTCGCCGACGAGCTCTTCATTCGTGAAAGGTCCGTAAACTTCGGCGGTGTCAAAAAATGTGACGCCGTGCTCGACGGCTGAACGAATTAAAGAGATCATCTCCTGTTTGTTTTTCGCCGGACCCAAACCGAAGCTCATTCCCATACAGCCGAGCCCGAGCGCCGAAACTTCCAATTGGCTGTTTCCAAGTTTTCTTTTTTGCGTAATTTTTTCTTCCGTTTTATTAACCATATATTTTGACTCCCTTTTGAACAGTAGGTTTATCTTAAACTTCACCGGTTTTATTTAGTTACCAGCCAACTTCTTCCAACTGCTTAGGTTCGATTATAAGGGCTCGGAAAAAGAAGCGTTATGACGATCCTCGCAAATACCCGGACAATCCTGCAAAAAATCCCGGTGCGTCGTGCCAAACGGGAATAAACAGATTAATATGAATTTTATGAATCAACGCGCAGCAGAACTTGAGTTGCAAAGAAAGCAAATCAACCGGCGGGAACTGGTCGAGCGGATGACCCGCGCGGTTCCGGCGGACGGAGTATCGGAGGTTTTTCCAGGACTTTTCCTCGGACGTTCCTCTCAGCTGACGGAGCATTTGCATTCCGTTTTCAAACCCGCCTTTTGCGTCATCGCGCAGGGCAGTAAGCAAGTCCTTTTGGGCGATGAGGTTTTCCGATACGATCCCGGTCATTACCTGATCTCAACGGTCGATCTCCCGATTGTCAGCCATGTCGCCGAAGCCTCCGTGGAAAAACCTTATCTGAGTTTCCGTTTAAATCTTGATGCGGCGGTCGTCGCCTCGGTGATGATGGAATCGCGGATCGAAACTAAAAAAAGCGACGCGAGCGTCAAGGCGATGGATGTCAGCCCGATCGATGCCGATCTGCTCGACGCGGTGGTCAAGCTGGCAAGATTGCTCGACGCGCCAGACGAGATGAAATTTCTTGCGCCGCTGATCATCCGCGAGATTATTTTCAGGCTCTTAAGGGGTGAGCAGGGCGCGCGTCTGAGCCATCTGCTGGTTTCCGAAGGCGACACGCGCCGCATTTCAAAAGCAGTCAAACAGCTTCGCGAGAACATCGACCAACCGCTGAAGATCGAAAATATCGCCCGCGACCTCGGGATGAGCATCTCGGGCTTTCATCATCACTTTAAGTCCGTCACGGCGATGAGTCCTCTGCAGTTTCAGAAACAGATCCGGCTTCAGGAAGCGCGCCGCCTGATGCTCGGCGAAGATCTGGATGTGGCGAGCGCCGGTTTTCGGGTCGGTTACGAAGACCCGTCATATTTCAGCCGCGAATACAAAAAACTTTTCGGTGCACCGCCGCAGCGCGATATCGCGAGACTCCGCAGCAATCTGGAAGTCTGAAAAATAAGTTGTTCCAGTTCGGATGCGAAAAATTACGCGGTTTACCCCGGAAAATCAAGTAATTTCTTCCTGGTTGACCTGCCGTTGAATCGCTTTAATTGTTGAAAAGAAAAGAAAAATCAAAAGGAACGTCGCTTGCTCTCCTGACCGTAGGATTTCGTAAAATCAGTTTAGGAGGGTTTATATCCATGAAAAAATTTTTCAATTTAATTTTATCGTTAATATTACTTCAATCGCTCGTTTTAGGAATTTTTGCAGACGTTAAAATTCGCCAGAAAATGACGATGGGCGGACAGTCTTTTGAAACGACGAAGATGATCAAAGGCT
>DATLOR010000253.1:0-21095 GCA_035536135.1 Pyrinomonadaceae bacterium
CGAAAAAGCGATTGAATTTTGCGCGAAACTTTCGGATTTATCAGGCGAAAAGTTTCGTTTGCCGAGCGAAGCGGAATGGGAATACGCTTGCCGCGCGGGAACAACTACGCCTTTTAGTTTTGGCGAAATTATCACGACCGATTTAGCCAACTTCAACGGCGAACAACCTTTTGGACAAACTCCCAAAGGCGAGTTTAGAAAATGCCTCACTCCTGTCGGGAGCTTTCCGCCGAATAATTTCGGGCTTTACGATATGCACGGGAATATTTGGGAATGGTGCGCGGACATCTGGCACGAAAACTACATCAATGCGCCGAATGACGGGAGCGCGTGGCTGACAAACGGCGACCAAAGCTACTGCGTTCAACGCGGCGGTTCGTGGATTGACCGCGCATCAAATTGCCGCTCAGCATTTCGCGTTGGGGACATTGCACATAACAACGATCATATTGTCGGACTTCGCATTTGTTCGACGAAAAGTTAGATTTCTAAAACTCGATCCAATCGGTCGGCTGTTTGTGGTATGAGATCGTAATTTTTGTTTCTGCGCGGAAGAAATTCGGGCGCATTTGGAGCGCGGTTTCCGCCATTAATCTAGCGAGATGCGGTTCGTTGGCGCGCTGCGAGAGATGTGCGAGGACGATTTCGCGTGCCGCGCCGTCGAAATCGTTGGTCAGCCATTCCGAAAGATCTTCGTTAGAAAGATGTCCGGTGCGCGAGAGGATTCGCTGCTTGAGATCCCAACTGTAGATCGGACAGGTTTTGAGCATATCGCGTGAATGATTCGATTCGACGACGATGCAGTCGCAGCCGCGCAGTTTTTCTTTAATGAGCGTTGTAACATGTCCGAAATCCATCAAGGTTGCGATGCGCACGCCTTCTTTTTTAGCGACAAAACCGAAATTGTCGGCGGCATCGTGCGGAACCGAAAAAGGCTCGAAATCAATATCGCCGATGCGGAATTCTTTGCTTGATTCAATTTTGACGGTGCGGTTCTTTAAAACATCGCGGCGTTTGGTCGCTTCGCTCTCGCCGTTTTGGATGCCTTTGCGCGTGCCGTAATACGAATCCTCGGTCGCTTCGGAAATAAAAACCGGGCAATTGACTGATTTTAAAAGAACGCGCAAGCCGCCCGCGTGGTCGGAATGTTCGTGCGTGATGAGCACCGCATCGAGCTTGCCGGAATCTTCGCCGACCGCCGCGACACGTTCGAGCAACTGCTTCGCGCTCATTCCGGCGTCAACCAAAACCCGTGTTTTTTCCGTGCAGATCAGAACGGCATTGCCCGTCGAACCGCTTCCGAGAACTGTAACTTTCATTTTATTTTTGCCGCGGATCAACGCGGATGCACGCGGATTTTAAGAAAAAGATTTATAAATCGCAATTTGTATTTTGTTTTATCCGCGCAATCCGCGCAAATAGCGCGGCTAATTTTTCTTCTCTTTCACTTTCGGGCGCAAAACGTTTCCGACAACCCGTGTCACAAGCGAATCGGGCGCGATCGTGCCTAAAACCGCGCCGATGTAATTCGCGATTCCCGAGATCACCAGAGGCTTTCTGCCTTTGACGGCTTTCAGGGCTTTTTCGACGACGGCTTCGGGCGTTTGCATTCCTTTTGCCGAAAACGGGACGGCTTTCGCGGCGGCGAAAAAATTCGTTTCGGTCGGTCCCGGGCAAACCGCCGTGACGGTGATGTTGTGCAGGCGGTTTTCTTCGGCGATCGCTTCGCTGAATGATGTCACGAAGGCTTTGGTCGCCGCGTAGGTCGCCATAAACGGAATCGCCTGAAAGCTCGCGGTCGAAGAAATATTAATGATCACGCCGTTTTTTCTTTGACGCATTTGCGGCAGATAACGATGCGTCAGCGCAACCAGCGCGGAAATGTTCAGGTCGATCATTTGAAGCTCGTGCTCGAGATCGAGCTCGGCAAAATCGCCCATCGAACCGAATCCGGCGTTGTTGATCAGCCATTCGACCTCGAATCCGTGGCGTTCGGTCTCTTCAAAAAGTTTCGTGTCGGCTTCGAATTCGGTCAGATCGAGCGCAACGTAATGCGCGAGAATACCGTGCTGGAGCATCAGTTCATCGCATAGCTCGTGCAGTTTCGGCTCGGAACGCGCGACGAGGACAAGATTATGTTTTTCTTCCGCCAGTTTTCTGGCAAACGCCTTGCCGATTCCGCTTGACGCGCCTGTGATGAGCGTAAATTTCATAAATTCGCGTTTTCCGTATTCCTACAACCCTTTATTATGCTGAACCTTATGGACACTAAACAGACGGTTCAAATTTTGTGTGTATCTGAAAATACAGCTTTCGGCTTCATATCGGGCGGCTTTTGCTTTTTCCCCTTCGGATCGTCCATCCGGCGAACCGCATCATCTCTGTACTTTTCGGACGGATTCGTATACCGCATTATCATCTTCAAATCAGCGTGTCCGGGAATGGAAGCGAGCGTAATTAAATCCGTTCCCTTTTCCGGTGTCCGCGAGACAAAAGTACACTGGCAGTCATAAAGCCTGAATTTGAATTTTAGCAGCGTAACCGTCGCTAAATGCAAAGTGCCGATCTCAGCCGCAGCCTCTTGTCCGTCTATATCATTTTGCGGAAAAAGAGTTAGACCGTCAAATTTTTGCAGGCGATTAGCTAAAACCGCCCGCGCTCTTCCGCCCCGGGAAAGCGCAACCCATCGTGTCAAGGCAGTGCTCCGATCAGCAGAGGCTTTGAATTTATCAGGATTGATGCCTGTAATTTTGATTAAAATGGATTCGGAGATTTTTAAGTCTGTCGATAAGGCAAGATTTCGAGGCTGTTTCGATTTGCGCCCCGGCTTAATTGGGATTATTGAGGATCTCTCGTATTTTATTTGCCAGTGAATCCGGCGAAAACGGCTTCTGGATAAAGTTCGTGCCGATTTCAATCACTCCATTACGGACAACTGCGTCATCGGTGTAACCGGAGGTGAAAAGGACTTGCAGATGCGGAAGTTTTTCCTTTAATTTATTTGACAGATCGCGCCCGCCCATCTGCGGCATAACCACATCGGTCATCAATAAATCAAAGTTATAATTTATCGATTCCGCGATTTCAAGCGCTTCTATTCCATTGCGGGCTTCATGAATCGTGTAGCCGTATTCTTCGAGCACTTGCCGCGTTAAAGTCCGCACGATCTCTTCATCTTCCACTAACAGAATGCTGCCTTTTCCCGTTAATAATTCCTTGTCATAATTTTTTAGATCAGCGATCTCCTCAGCCTGATTACCCGGCACTCGCGGCAGATAGATCTTGAAAGTGGTTCCAATGCCCTCTTCACTGTAAATATTAATATTGCCGCCCGATTGTTTGACGATACCGTAAACGGTCGCCAGTCCTAATCCGGTGCCCTGCCCGATTGGTTTTGTCGTAAAAAACGGTTCGAAAATGTGACTTTTGGTTTCGGCGTTCATACCTGAGCCGTTATCGCTGACCGCCAGCTGAACATAAGCCCCCGGCAGTACGCCGGCATGCCGCTGGACATAAACAGGATCAAGAAAGACATTGGCGGTTTCAACCGTCAGTTTTCCGCCCTGCGGCATCGCGTCCCGTGCATTGACCGCCAAATTCATCAGAATCTGCGACAGCTGTCCCGGATCGACTTCAACCTGCCCGGCACTCGGACTGAGAATCGAAACGTACTGGACATCTTCACCGATCAGACGCTGCAGCATATTGCTTGTCTCATCAATCACTTCATTAATATTTACGATCTTGGGCTTTAAGATTTGCCGGCGGCTAAATGCGAGCAGTTGATGGGTTAACTCGGCGGAACGCTCCGCGGCTTTTTTAATTTCTTCGATATTACGGCGCAGGGGATCGTCTTTCTTCAATCGACGCAAGGTCAGCTCGCTGTAACCGTTTATAGCGGTCAGCATATTATTAAAGTCGTGGGCAATGCCGCCCGCCAATTTTCCGACCGATTCCAGCTTTTGCGATTGGCGAAGCTGCTCGCCGAGCTGTTTGGTTTCGCTGATATCTACGATTAAACCCTGCCAGCCGATTTTATTTCCGTTTTTATCAAAAACCAAACATCCTTTATCGTGAACCCAGTGGATCGAACTATCACGCGAAACGATTCGATACTCAAGGTCGGTATCAAGATTATGACTCATTGCCTCTTCCGTCATTTGGAGAACCCGCGCACGATCTTCTTCATGAACAAGGCTGATCCACATGTCGTTTTTACTAAACCATTCTTGAGGCTGATATCCGAACTTGATCACATTCGGACTGACATAAATGGTTTCATACGGGGGAAACGGCTTCGCCAGATAAACGATTGCCGGTGATAATTCAACAAGATTACGGTAACTGGCTTCCGCCTGACGCAGAGATTGTTCGATCTGTTTTCGTTCGGTCACATCATGTGCGAGCACCAGTCTTGAGAATTTTTCGTCGAAAATCAATTCGTGCGAGGTGACCTCGACATCGATGATCGTTCCGTCTTTCTTCCGGTGTTTCCAAATATCCGTTTCGTCCAGTTTTCCGATCGGCTTGGTTAAGTCTTCCAAAAGAGCGGGCAGATCTTCCGCCGGACGAATATCTTTAATATTCATAGCGAGAAATTCTTTCCGCGAATAACCGTAAGAGGAAATCGCCGCATCATTGACAGCAATAAATTTAAGCGTTCCAATTTCATAAACCCACATCGGCAGGGGGCTGTTCTCAAAAAGATGACGATACCTTTTCTCCGACTCCCGCAGCCGCTTTTCGACTTTCTTGCGCCCGCTGATTAAGAAAACTACAAATATCAGAAGGGAGAGCACGCTGAAATGACTGAATATGATTCTGGCGACCGAGGTGTCCGGCGGAATCGGGTTTAATAGGATGGTCGCGCCGCTCACGAGCAATGCCAGTAGTAATCCGGGTCCTCGTCCTCCATACCAGGTAGCGGCAACCAGCGTGGCAACAACCAGGATGGTCAAATTAATTTTGAATTCAAGACTCGTCAGCAGGATGGCAATCCCGAGCGTGAGAGCAAATAGCCCCAACGAAACTCCATAGCGGCGCAGTGCTGATGGGCTGTCTGAATTTGGGGACAGCGGCTCTAAAGGTAATTCCGGTAGATTCCGGTCTACCGTCAATGTATTTTCAGCCTGATTCTGTCCGCCGTTTGACATATAGAGATTCGTTGCGCGAAGTAGAGAGGAAATTTTCAATCGTTAACTAACGACAGAACCTATCTCTGGGAAGTTTGAAACTATTATTGAGATTTTTGCGCTGAAATTATACCCGATAAATTCCCTGTGATATTAGAATTCATATTTTCAACAATCATAAAAAATATTAAACAACAAAGCCGTATGTTTTTACCATTAAATTAGAAGGAATGTCAATTAGAATCGGTCTGAGAGATCGATTTGGTTTTAGACTCTCAGTTACAATTTCCGAGCAAATCTGGGAGCAGTTGAAGTTAAACAATTCAGGCGGTTAGGTTTTTTGGTTCAATAATTTACACGGTAAAGTGTAAATCGCATCCTAAACCCAAGTATCCGGCTTCACTAAATATGTCACCGGATTCCGGATGTTCAAGGTCTTTGTCAATCGAATAAAGCCCGTCGGCGAACAAACAATCTTTTCAAAATCGAATGTGTCAAAGAATGCCGTTCTTCCGACCGGCAAACCTTTTTGAATTAAAATGTCAGAACCTTTAAGTTCGAGCGGCAAGCGAATCCCCCGCATGAGGTAAGAACTTTGATGATTTTGGTGATTCTGTCTTTTCTAAACGTTAAACGATCATTGTGTAAACCTTTGAATATCTTAACGTCGTCAGGTATTCTCTTTTTAAGATAAGGAGCAATTTATGGAACGTAAGACCGCAGACGATTATCCGCAGGAGTTATTAGACCTTTTTCACGAGTACCAACATGGCGATATTGACCGCCGGTCGTTCCTGCGTGGTGCAGCCAGGTTTGCCGTCGGCGGACTGACGGTCGCGGCGATTTTTGAGAGCCTCTCGCCGAACTATGCGTGGGCGCAGACGGTGAAAAAGGACGACAAAGACCTGAAGACCGGCTACGAAACCGTGCCCTCGCCGAAAGGCAATGACTCGATCAAAGGTTACCTGGCACGTCCTGCGAAGGGCAAGAAATTTCCGGTCGTGCTCGTCATTCACGAAAATCGCGGGCTCAATCCATATATCGAGGACGTCGCTCGGCGATTGGCAAAAGCCGGTTATATGGCGTTCGCCCCGGACGGTTTGACCTCGGTCGGCGGCTACCCGGGCGATGACGAAAAGGGCGCGGCGGCTTTTCGCAAGGTCGACGGCAAGAAGATGACCGAGGATTTTGTCGCAGCCGCTCTCTGGCTCAAAGCGCGCAAAGACAGTAAGGGTAAATTAGGCGCGGTCGGTTTCTGCTTCGGCGGCGGAATGGTCAATCAACTGGCGGTTCGTCTCGGCAAAGACCTTAACGCCGGGGTCGCGTTTTACGGACGGCAAGCCGGTGCTGACGATGTGCCGAAGATCTTCGCACCGCTGATGCTCCATTACGCCGGCAACGATCAGGGCGTCAACGCGGGGATCGCGGCGTATGAAACCGCGCTCAAGAACAACAAGAAAAAGTATGAGGTGTTTATGTACGAGGGCAAGCAGCACGGTTTTCACAACGACACCACGCCGCGTTACGATGCCGAAGCCGCCAAGCTCGCATGGGAACGGACACTCGAGTTCTTTAAAAAGAATCTCAAGTAACCGGTTTTGACTGATTAGGATCAATGCGCGTAAATTTTATAAATCCGTTTCATCCTGCGGATAAATTGAATAATAGATTGACAGGATTCCAGCCGCAATAATTGTTAATGTTCCAAAAAGTCTGATGATATTTGCCAACGTCCTGGTCGAATTGATTAATCCCGTCGCGGTCAGCAGATAATTCCAGTCGTGAAAACTTCCCTCGCTGCCCGTCATTCCGCTTGTCAAAACTAACTGCATAACAACCGCGTCCGCCGCGTAAACAAAGACGTTCAAAATGCTCTGCCCGACCCACAGCAAAACGATCGCCGCCGAATAATACTTCTCATTCCAAATAAAATAACCGACAAACACGGCGGGCATAATGATCTGAAACAGCGAACCGCCCGCAACCATCATAAATTCGCCGAACGGTCGAAAAAGAAGATGTCCCGTTTCGTGAACCGGCAGATCGACCATATCCAGAAAACTTCCGCTGAGCGGCGCATAAGCGATCGAAAGAAAATAGAGGCTCAGCAAAACGGCAAAAATAAGTTTCGGATAATTGATTTGCATAAAGTTTGAGTGCTGGAAGCAAAAACGAAGGATTTTCGATGGTTTGCGCCGCCGGAAACTTTCGCGGCTTTTAATATTTTAACGCAAAACAGGCAATTCGGTTGAAAATTTTCAAATAAAAATCTCAATAGTCAAAAGTTTTCCGAACCTAGAGCATCCACCAAAACCAAAGCTGTGTACTTCCAATTTCGATGGAATAATCTCCCTTTCCTTCCGAAATTTTTAGCACACATCCTTTCAGTAATTCCAAATTCTGACGACCAACCGCCAAAATAGCTGTGTTTTCACTTTCTTCGAAAAAAAAATAATCATCGGCAATTTTATCTTTCAGATGTTTAAGAACAATGGTTTTCGGAGATTTCCATCCGGCTTGACCGCCTTGATTATTAGGAACACCGAGAATTTTCTTCGTCGGCAAAGTTATCATCAAGGGTTGCTGACAATTGTATTGGGCAACTAACATTCTCTGAATTAAATCTGCGAAACTGTCGCAAAAAGTTTTATCGGCAGTTAAATTCCATCCCGGATAATTGCGAGTGTTGTCAATATAATGCCATAAATAAAGATGCCCTTTTTGTTTCCATTTATTGACATTTTCGTCAGGCATAACTTTTAAAATTTTAATGAAAAATCAAATACTTGAGTGAAGAATTTTTAGAATTTGAATTTGATGATTGAGATTTTTAATCAATTTCTCAAAGGTATTTAGCGATTTCCTGATTGATTCAGTTTATTTCTTAAAAGATTCGCTTAGTTTCTTAGCAGCTTCACTCGTCCTCTTGACTGATTCAATCAATTTACTAACCGATTCATCCTGCTTCTTGAGTAATTCATTGAATTTCTCGACTGAATCACTTGTTGTCTTGACTGATTGACTCTGTTTCTTCATCGCTTCACTCTGTTTCTTGAGGAACATGGATGATTTCTTAACTGATTCACTCAGTTTCTTAACCGACACAGGCAAATTCTTGACTGACACGAACGATTTCTTAACAGGAATTATTGATTACCTGCCCGTGAAAAACAATTTCTTCGATGTTACAGGGCATTTCTTAAAAGTTTTTCAGAAATTCTTCCTTTGAGATTCCGTAAAACACGCATTCCATTCCGTAATGCTTATCCGTGCGCTCGTATTTCATCCCGCATTTTTCCATAATGCGCCACGAGCCTTTGTTTTCGGGCGCGGCGACGGCGACGATTCTTTGTGCACCGGCGGTTTCGAAGCCGTATTCGAGCCACGCCCGCGCGCATTCGTAGCCGATTCCTTTGCCCCAGAATCTTTTGATCATTCCGTAGCCGACTTCGGTTTCGCCCGTTTCTTCGAGCGGCTGAAGTCCCGACCAGCCGATCATTTCGCCCGTTTCTTTCCAGATCATCGCGCACATTCCGTAGCCGAATTTCGCGTAGCAATCAATATAAAACCGCAAACGCTTTTCGATCGCTTCCGGGTTCTGCATTTTTCGTTTGCCGATGTATTTGATCACTTCTTCGTCCGAACGCAGTTCGATCAGACAGTCGAGATCGTCAAAAGTAAATTGGCGGATGATCAGTCTTTCTGTTTCAAGCATAAAATTTTTGCCTCGGATAAACGCGGATCAAATCAAGATTTTTCCAAAATTTTAAAGTCAAATTCTTATCCGCACTGGTCCGCGTTAATCGGCGGCTGACTTTTCTTTATTTCTCCCCGCTAAAAATTCCTTCTTCGTAATCGAATAATGCACCAGATCGCGCTCGTAGAACTTGCCCGTGTAGTCGTAAGTCATCCCGAGGCGTTCCATCACGCGCCACGATGCGCGGTTTTCGGGACGCGCGACGGCGACGATCTCTTTCAGATCCAATTCTTCAAACCCGTAAGTTAAAAACGCTTCGGCGGCTTCCGAAGCACAGCCTTTTCCGCGAAAATCCTTGACCAGCGCGTAGCCGACCTCGATCTCATCGGTTTCCTTCAAACGCCACAGACCGCACCAGCCGATAAATTGATTCGAAGATTTTTCGATCACGGCGCAAAAACCGATCTTTTCGGTCTCCCAACGGCTCGAAATCAGATTTATCCAGCTTTCCGCCTCGTCGCGGCGCGTTTGCGGTTCGCGGATAAAGCGCATTACGTCCGCGCTGCTGCGCATCGCAAAGACCGAATCGACATCATTTTTATTAAACGGGCGCAAAATAAGTCTGGCAGTTTCGAGCATAAACACTTTAATAAAAACAGTTTAATTTATTTCAAAAAAACTTGGAAGAAAAACCAAAGCCGCTTCGTCTAAATTATCGTTAAATCTTTTGCAAGGAGAAAAATCAATGAACCGATCGATCGAAAACCGGCGCGAATTTCTAAAACGCGCATCGCTCGCGGCAGTCGCGTTTCCGTTTCTGCTCAATTGCCAGTCCGACACTCTGGCGCAAAAGTCGGACGGCGATGTTTTAAGTTTGATCAAGAAAAATGCCAACACTGCGCCCGGCGTCAATTGGTGCGGCGCGGTCGACGCGCCCGCCGATGTTTCGTGGCGCACCGCGCTGTCAAAGAAATCCGACAAGGACGAAACGATCATCATTTCGGGAACGGTTTATCAAACTGACGGCAAAACGCCCGCGCCGAATGTCCTGATCTATTTTTATCACACCGACGCGGAAGGCTTCTACGGCAGAGGAAACGGCGAAGTCCGGCACGGACATTTTCGCGGCTGGCTGCTCACAAACGCAAACGGCAAATACGAATTTCAGACGACAAAAGCCGCGCCCTACCCTGAAAGAAAATTTGCCGCGCATATTCATATGACGCTCACGGGGAAAAACTTCAGGGAAGATTCGGTCGATTCGATCTTGTTTGAAGGCGACCGGCTTATTTCCGCCGAGGAAAGAAACACGGCAGGAAAAAAAGGCGGGTTCAACCCGATTTTGAAACTCGAAAAAGGCGCGGACGGCATTTTGCGCGGCACGCGCGATATTCAATTATGGAGGGCTTAACGAAATGCGAAGAAAAATTTTATTGCTTTTAATTATTTTTTCCGCCTCCGCTTTGTCTTTTAATTGTCAGACAACGGACGAAAAAACCAAGGCTTGTAAATTTCTGTCATTCGCCGAAGCCGAAAAAATTCTCGGCGGAAAGGTCGAACTGGTGACGAACTCGTGGACTTTTACGACCGATATAACCAGATTCGACTGCACGTATCGCGCCGTTGAAAAAGACAAAGCGAGCGGGAAAGACATTAATTTGTACTTCTCATTTGAACAGCAAGACCAAAATGCGACGGTTGAAAAAGCTCGTGAAGTTTTCGCGTCAACTTACCGGAAAATAAACGAACCCGACATTTTCGTCGGGAAGCTCAGCGGCGTAGGCGACGAGGCTTTTTTGATCAGCAATCCGCCGAATTTCCATTTTATGATGGTCAGAAAGGGGACGAAGATATTTCGGATCAAATTAAACAAAGCCGGCAAGGGCACATCTTTAGAAGAATTAAAGACTTTTATGAAAAAAGCCGCTGAACAGATTTAAAGAAGTAACCGAGGGAAAAATTATGTTCAAAATCATTGGTCTTACTGTCATATTCATCGCTTTTTGCTCAAACATTTTCGGCTGTCCTCCAAAGTCCAATGAATACATTTGGCAAAGCGTCACGACAAAAGCCGAATTTCCGCAGGGCTACAATTATCCGGTTTTCGTGCTCGAAGACAAAAGTTTGCTGGCATTGAACAACGGCGGCTGGCTTTCAAAAGACGGCAAGAATTGGATGAAAACCGCATTGGCGGAAAGCGGTTTGAATTCCGCTTATCAAAAATTCGTGCAGTTTAACGGCGCAATTTACGCGCTCGGCGCAATGCAGGGAAATTATTTGGATTTCAAGATCTCGACGAAAATCTCGCGCACCCGCGACGGCAAACTATGGGAAACGGTCGCGGAAAAATCGAATCTGCCCGAGAGAGTTTTTTACGGCGCGGTCGTTTTCAAAGACAAGATCTGGCTCGCCGGAGGTTTTGACGGCAAACGTTATTACAACGACGTTTGGAATTCGGCGGACGGCGTAAACTGGACGCGAGCCGCCGAAAAATCCACTTGGTCGCCGCGCAATGTGACGCGAATATTTGTTTTCAAAAATAAATTATGGATCATCGGCGGCGGCGTGATCGACGGCGAAAAAACGGACAATCCCGGTTCCGAAAGCGAGATCTGGACATCTTCGGATGCAATTAATTGGACGAAATTAGAAACCGGAGCGACCGGCAAAATCGCCGGAAGCCCGATAGTTTTCGATGATAAATTATGGCTCGTCGGCGCAAACCGCAACGACGGTTTTGCAAGCGGCGTTTTGTTTTCCGAAGACGGCGTAAATTGGCAGGAACAGCCCGCGCCGTGGTCGCCGCGCGGCGGCACGGTTGTGTGGGTTTTCGACCACAAACTTTTTATGACCGGCGGAAAATTTTCGTTCACCGAAAACGGCGAAATAAAATTTGTTTACAGCAACGACGTTTGGGCAATGAGCAAAAAAACGGAGTAGAATCTTTGAAAACCGAAAATGGAGCGACCCGCGTTGATGACCGAAAAACGAACCGAACAAGACTTGCTTGCCGAATGCAGAAACGGCAGTCGCGAGGCTTTCGAGTTGCTTTTTATCGCCAATCAAAAACGCGTTTTTTCCGTCGCGCTGAATTTTTTCGGCGGCAGACGCGAGCTGGCGGAAGACGTTACGCAGCAGGTTTTTTTGAAAATTTTCAATAAGATCACAAACTTTCGCGGCGATGCGGAATTGACGACCTGGATCTATCGAATGACGGTCAACGCCTGTATCGACGAACAGCGAAAGACGCGCCGATTTTTTTCAATCGAGAATTTTTTCGGCGAATTCCGCACGAAAAAAACGCCGGACGAAAAATTTCAGCAGCGCGAGGTGGCGGATGAAGTGCAGAAAGCCGTCGGCGAATTAAAACTGAAATTCCGTTTACCGATCTTGCTGAAATACTCGGAAGGTTTGAGTTATGAAGAAATTGCGAAGGTTTTGGATTGTTCGATCGGCACGATTTCATCGCGGCTGAATCGCGGACACAAAATGCTGGCGCAGAAGTTACAGCATTTGAAAAGTGAAATTTAGCCGCGAATAAACGCAGGTAGCGCGGATTAAAACAAAAGAATTTAATCTGCAAAATCCGCGCAAATCCGCGGCAAAAAATAAAATGAACGAAAAGCATTACAAGGAAAAACTCTCAGGTTTCGTCAATCACGAATTGCACGGCGATGAACGGCAGCGCGTTGCCGAGCATCTTTTGCAATGCGCTGACTGCCGGAGCGAACACGACCGGATCAAGCTCGGCGCAAGCTTGGCAAGTCACTTAAAACAGACGGACGCGCCCGAAAATCTCTGGCATAAAATTGAAAAGGCTCTCGACGGAAAAGAAGAAAAGATGAAAATTTCTCCGGTTCCGAATTTTGCTTTTTTCGGTTCGCGCGCCGCTGCCGCAATGATCGGTCTGGTGCTCGTTGGCGGATTAATCGCGGCAGTTTATTTCGGATTTCTACAAAACGATTCGCCGAAAATTGCTCAAAACGAAAATCCGGTTCAGACGGCAAATGTTGAAACGCCGCGAGTTATTTCAACGCCGAACGAAACTCCGGCAAATCAACGAGCGGCAACGAATCAGGCAATTCAAAATCTGCCGAATGCAAATTCAAACTTTCAAATTGCACCGCAAACGACGAATTCAAACATAAAGGTTTTGCCGAAAAATCCGCCGGCTCAGCCGCTACCGCGCGAAACTTTACCGGCGCAAAACAATCTGCCGTCGTGGAATGTCGAAACTTTGGCGGGAATGCCGAAGGTCGGAAATTCTTTCGAGAGCGAAAAATTGGCGGTCGGCGAGTTTCTCGAAACCGATGCCAATTCCCGCGCAAGGGTACAGGTCGCGAATATCGGAAACGTCGAGATCGAGCCGAATTCGCGCGTCAAATTTGTCAAAACAACTGCGACCGAGCACCGTCTTTCGCTTGAAAAAGGCGAATTGAAAGCGAAGATCTTAGCGCCGCCGCGCCTTTTTATCGTTGATACGCCGTCGGCAGTCGCGGTCGATCTCGGCTGCGAATACACGCTCGAAGTCGATCAGGACGGCAACGGACGGCTTCACGTCACAAGCGGTTTTGTCGCGCTCGAAAGAAACGGGCGCGAATCGATTGTTCCGGCGGGCGCGATTGCGATCACGAAAAAAGGAAAAGGTGTCGGAACGCCTTTCGCGGAAGATGCTTCGCCGAAATTTCAAGCCGCGCTTTACAAGTTCGATTTTGAAAACGGCGGAGGCGAAGCCCTGCAAACGATTATCAAGGAAGCGGGTCTTTACGATTCTTTGACGCTCTGGCACCTGCTTTCAAGAACACAAAAAACCGAGCGCGAAATAGTTTTCGACGCGCTCGCCGTGCAGGTAAAACCGCCCGCAAATGTTACGCGCGAAGGCACTTTGAAGTTGGATAAAAAGATGTTGGATGCGTGGTGGAAGGAAATCGAAAATGTCTGGTTTGAGTAAGTTCTAAGTTCCAGGTTTCGAGTTCCAAGTTAAGAATGAAGACTTGGAACTTGAAACCTGGAACCTGGAACGATAAAGGAGAAAAATATGAAAAGCAGTCTATTTATTTTAGGAACTGCCTGTTATCTGGCATTAACTTTGACTCTCCTCGATTTTGATGTCGCCGAACGGGCGCAGGCGCAATCCGCGCAAGACGATCTGGTCGTTCACGAATGGGGAACTTTCACTTCGATTGCCGGAAAAAACGGCGTCGCGCTGGATTGGCGACCTTTGAACGGCGCGAGCGATTTGCCGAAATTCGTTTACACCTCGGCTGATAAAAAAGGCTGGCGCGGGAGCTACAACGATCCCGGAAAGGGACGCGTTGCCAAGGTGCGGATGGAAACGCCGGTCATTTATTTTTACACCGCGAAGGAAATGGAAGTTGATGTCAAAGTGGCTTTTCCGGGCGGAACGATCACGGAATGGTATCCGCAAGCCGGTTGGGCAAATGCGCGTTTTGAATCGGGCATCAACTGGGGAAAAATCAAACTTTTGCCGAGCGAAACGCCGCAGTTTTTGCGCGAGGTCGCGTACAGTCATTATTACCCGGCGCGGGAAACCGATGCCGTTCCCGTGCAGGTTTGCAACCCCGATAAAACCAAGATCGAAAAGGAAAAATTTTTGTTCTATCGCGGAGTCGGCGATTTTGAATTGCCTTTGAAGGTTAAATTAAACGGCGAAAAGATTGTTCTCAATACGACTGAAGAAAAATACGGCTCAAAGAGCAATCCGGGCGGAAATATTACAAGTTTGATCGTGTTCGAGAATCACGGCGGCAAGATCGGTTACGAATTTGTTCCGACGATTTCGGGCGAAACAACGCTCGAACGTCCGAATTTGAACAAAAATCTGACGCAGGTTTTTGACGAACTCGAAAAGATTCTGGTCACACAGGGACTTTACGAAAAGGAAGCGAAAGCGATGATCGAAACGTGGAAAGATTCGTGGTTTGAAGAAGGTCTTCGCGTTTTTTACGTTCTGCCGCGGAAACGGGCGGACGAAATTCTGCCTCTGACCGTTGCGCCCCGACCGCAGGAAACCGTTCGCGTGCTGGTCGGTCGCACCGAAGTTATCACGCCCGAAATGGAACGAGATGTGCGCAAACAAGTCGGTTTTTTGCGCTCAAACTCAAAGGAAGTGCGCGAAAAAGCACAAAGTTATCTGAAAAAATACGGCAGATTTTACGAGCCGATCTTGAAGAGCATTTTGGAAGGCGAACGAGACGCAAAAGTTCGGGCGCAAATTGAGAAAATCATTGCGCTAAGTTAAATTCAACGATGAGATTCGGCATAATCACGTAAGGCGGCATTGACAAGATTTTGAAAATTGCCGCCTTGATTTTTATACCAATCAGCTATTTCCTCATCTACATTCACCAAGACAGGCACTTTTCCCTGCGGAACACGGAGATTCGCCTCGGCAAAAAATTGCTCGTCCAAAGGCGGGATATCGGAAGAGTCAATTTCTTCATCAGAAATCGTCTTCAGCCGTTCCCAATTCGTTTCGGAGTCTTTCTTCAAATCTTTCTCGTTCATATTTTAAAGCCTTTCGCAAAGAAATAATACGAATTATATCAACATTTCGCTCGGTAAAAACGACAACTACAATAATATTTCTCAGAAATCCGATTCCAATCTGACGAATTTCACCATAATCTTCGCGTGTATCAACATGGGTGAGCATCGCGGCTTTAAAGATTTCCCAAGCGTCTGAAAAATCTAAATCGTGCTTGCGAACATTTTCTTTATTTTATTCTTCATCCCACTCGAAATTCATATCAAATGAATCAGCAAACCGTCGCGCAGTTTCGGCTCGAACCACGTCGATTTCGGCGGCATAATTTCGCCCATATCCGAAACGGCGAGAAGCTGTTCGACGGTCGTCGGGAACATCGAAAAAGCGATTTGCCATTTCCCAGAATCAACCAGTTTTTCGAGTTCCGAGGTGCCGCGAATGCCGCCGACGAAATCAATCCGCTTGTCGGTTCGGACGTCTTCGATTCCTAAGATCGGATGCAGAATAAAATTTTCCAGACGCGTCACGTCCAGAGTTTCGATCACGCCCGGATCGGCAAAATATTGAATATTAAACATCAATTTGTGCCATTTCCCTTCCAGATAAACACAGATCTCACCCGGATTTTCGGGCGTCGGATCAGCGGTTTCCGTGACGACAAAACCTGACTCGCCGACTTTTTGCAGAAATGCATCGGCGCTCAAACCGTTCAGATCTTTGACGACGCGGTTATACGCCAGAATTTTGAGCTGCTCGGCAGGAAACAGCGCGGCGATTACGAAATTATATTCGGCTTCTTCGATTTCCACTTCGGGTGCCAGACAAACTGCACTTTCGTCAATATTTTCCAACGCTTCCTGCCTTAAATAGGCGCGGGCGCGCGAACTGCTGGCGGCGCGGTGATGACCGTCGGCAATGTAGATCGCGGGAATTTTTTCAAAGGCTGAAACGAGTTCACCGGTGGCGGAAATTTTCCAAACCGTATTGCGAATCGAATTTTTATTAACGTCTTCGGCTTCAAAATCATAAAGCGGCGCGGTTTGCATCGCTTCTTCGACCAGCGCGTTGATCTCGTCCGTGCCGCGATAGCAAAGAAAGATCAAGCCGGTCTGCGCTTCGAGCTCGATCATATGGCGCGTGCGGTCGTTTTCTTTGTCGGGACGCGTTTTTTCGTGCTTTTTGATCAGTCCGGCGTCATATTCATCAATCGAACAGCAGGCGACGACGCTGGTCTGCACCTGTTCGCCCATCTGCAATCGATAAACGTAAAGGCTCGGTTCATTTTCCGTCTGCAGAACGCCGTCGTTTTTCAAACGCTCGAAATTCTCTTTCGCCCGTTTGTAAACTTCATCCGAATAAGGATTTACATCTTCGGGCAAATCGATCTCCGAACGCGAAACGTGCAGAAAACTGAGCGGATTATCTCCGGCGATCACGCGGGCTTCCTGCGCGTTGAGGACATCGTAAGGAACACTCGAAACTTGTTTGGCGTTTGCCGCTTGCGGGCGCAAAGCGCGAAAAGGTTTGATTTTTGACACTTAAAATTCTCCTTGAAAAAAACTATCTGCCGGTCGAAATATTCGCGTTTGAATCGGGCGCAGAATTATTGTTTGAAAGTCTTGAATTGGCGAGTTTTTTGTTGATTTCCTCGTTCGCCTCTTTCAGTGTTTCTTCGACGTATTTGTCGCGGGCGATCTTCCACGTGCCGCCCTCGCGGACGAACGGCATTTTCATATCGAATTCACCGTTCTTTTCGTTTTTGACTTCGACAGTTGCCGTCTCGCCTTCGATTTTTTCGTTGCGCGTTTCAGGGGATTTTTGGATTTTGACCGAAGATTCACGCCGTAAAAGCTCGTCGGTTGTCGAATTTTGCGCCTTCGCCGCTTTTTCGATCAATTCGAGCGAGCCTTTCGACAAAAGGCTTTTCATCGCCGCAATGTCCTGCTTTTGCGAAGCCGCGACATATTGCTTCAAAACACCGCTCGGACTATTGTCGGACGATTGATTTGAATTACACCCAACCAGCAAAACAGCCGTCAGCAAAATCAAGCCAAAATAAATCTTCATAAAATCCCAAATCCAAAATCTAAAATCCCAAATCAATTAGGGTTGTCTGCCCTGATTGATGATCTGGTCGAGTTCGTTGTTTTTCTGCTCGACCTGCTGTTCGATATTGGTAGCAAAACCCTTGCGGTCGATCTTCCACACGCCGTCCTCACGCACGAACTGCACAGTGTTCCAGATGCCGGTCGAATCCTTCATTTCGACCGTCGCTTTTTCGTCTTCGGTCTTTTCGTTGCGAAATTCGGCGCTCGTCTGGTTCTCGCTGAAAAGCGTTTCGCGTTTGACGATGTCGTCAACCGTCACGTTTTGCGCTTTGGCTTCCTGCTCGTGCATTTTCAAAGATTCCTGCGAGAGCAGAAGCTTCATCGCCGTAATGTCTTTTTTCTTGTAAGCATTGCCGTAAGCCTTAAGGGTTTCGAGCGGCGTTAAAGTTTTTTTCGGCGCGGAGGAACACGCCGAAAAAGCTGCCGCGATTAAAATCAGAACTGTAAATTTGTAAAAAAAACGCATTATTTGAATATCTGTTTCGTAAATAGTTATACTAAAAAGACTAGATTATACCGCAAAACCAAGGAGTGAAAAACGAATGGAACGCAAAAAGCTTTCGCCTGATGAAATTCTCTATAATTTAGCCGAGATGGAAGACTGGCACGCCGAAAACGATATTCTGTCGCGAAGATTTGAATTTGAAAACTTCTCGAAAGCTCTGGAGTTCGTCAACCGCGTCGGCGCGATCGCCGAAAAACACGACCATCATCCCGACATCACTTTCGGCTGGGGCTACGCCGAAATAAACCTGACGACACACGACCGTGGCGGCATCACCGCGTTTGATTTTGCAGTCGCCAAAGAGATTGAAGAAATTTAATTTGCCGCTGAAATTAACTAAAGTTTCTGCGACAAAAGCCACGGCACAAGCTCTTTTTCGCCGAGCGCGTTGAGCCAGACGTTATGACCGACGCCTTCGTACTCGGAATATTTGACATTTCCGCCGTGATCTTTGATGGCTTTGACCATATTGCGCGATTCGCTGACCTGCACGACTTTATCTTCGCTGCCGTGAAAAAGCCACGCGGGAGTTTTACCGATTCGTTCAGCAACGGGTGCGAAACGATCGCCCGAAGTTAAAGGGCTGCCGCCGCAGATCGAAACAAGCGCGGCAAAATCGTTCGGATAATTTGCGGCAAAATGCCAAACGCCGTAACCGCCGAGCGAAACGCCCATTAAGTACTTGCGTTTTTCATCGACCGAAAAATCTTTTGAAATGTCTTCGATTTCGCCTGTCACCATTTTATCCATCGGCTCGTCGATCCAGTATTTGTCCGGTCGGCATTGCGGAAGTAAAACGATCGCCGGAACCGCTTTGAGATATTGTCTGACGATCTGCGCAAACATTCCCGTGACAAATCCGCCGCTGCCGCGTTCGCGGATGCCGTGCAGAAAAACGACGAGCGGCAGTTTTTCCGGCGTTTTAATTTGCGGCGGCAAGTAAGCCTGATAAACGTAATTTTCGCTCTTGATCGTTATGTTTCGATTGACGATTTCGCCCTGTTTGCCGCCGGAAAAGGTTGCGGAAAACATACCTGATAAAAGCGCTGAAAAATCATTTCGCATAATATCTAATTTATCGCGCTGCGGGGCTGATTTACAATTTGCGCCGGAAACTTTCCCTTCAATTTTTCGCGTGTTATTTGATACGGGTTAGAAATATTGTTTTCTCGTGATGAATTTCGCACGATTAAAGATTTTGTTAAAATTCAAATATGAAACGTCCTGAAATAACCGAATACATTGAAGATTATGAAGATTACGCGTCGCTGGTCGAAGAAACCGATATTGTTTCCGCGATGCGAAAACAGTTAACCGAAGCCGAAGATCTTTTCGCTTTGGTTCCGGAAGAAAAAGGCGAGTTTGCTTACGCTGAGGGCAAAATGACGATCAAGGAAATGCTCGGGCATTTGATTGCGGGCGAACGGGTTTTTTCCTACCGCGCCATGAGAATTGCGCACGGCGATCAAACGCCGCTCCCGGGTTACGATCAGGATCTATCCATCGCGAACGGCAATTTTAATTCGATCAGTCTCGCCGATCTGCGCAAAGAATTTTCAAATCTCTGTCAGGCGAATATTATCTTTTTTCAAAATCTAAGCGACGAGGCGTGGGAACGAACCGGCACGGTCAACGATCATCCGGCTTCGGTTCGCGCCCTTGCTTATAATATGGTCAATCATACACGGCATCACATTGATAGTCTGCGCCTTCATTATCTCGCTGAAATGCAATAATAAAAATATGAGCGCAAATCAGGAGTTTCTGCAAAATCTATACGATGCCTTTAACAAACGAGAGATCGAAACGATCATCGCGAAAATGCATCCGGACGTGAAATGGGCAAACGGTCTCGAAGGCGGTTTTGTTTACGGGCAGGGCGCAGTGCGCGAATACTGGACAAATCAATTCAAAATGATTCAGCCCGAACTCGAAACCTTAAAATTCGAGACGGACGAAAAGGGGCGCAACACCGTCACCGTTCATCAAATCGTTAAAGATTTACAGGGCAACGTGCTTGTCGATACGGAAGTCCGGCAAATCTTCACCATCGAAGACAGTCTGATAAGCCTTTACGAAATCGGCGAAACCGGTACGATAAACGAGTTGATTCAAAAGAACAAAGCTTTGGGCGAGCAATGAGGTTTCAGCTATTATCAATTTAGCAATCGCGTTTTATCAGATAGAGGCTTTTTGAGAGAACATTAAACCCGTTGATAATAATCATAATTTCGCTTATTATCAACGGCGCTGGGGTTTATCAATTGTTAGGCGGCACTGCGCGGCTCGGTCGTGTGCCTTATGCTAAAATACTGAATTGTGAGGGTAAAATATGAAAGTCAATGAACAAATATCGAAAATGAAGGATGCGGGCGCGCTGCTTGCTCATTTGTCGCCCGGAGATTTGGTAATCCTGGGAGCGCGTATGGGTCATGGCAAAACGCAGTTAAGTCTCGCACTCACGGTTGAAGCGATGAAGTCAGGTCGTCAGGGAGTGTTCTTTACGCTGGAATACAGCGCGAACGATGTCTTTAATTTATTCAAAAGTATTGGGGAGGACCCGGCAGACTTTCACGATAAATTCCAATTTGATACTTCTGATAACATTAGTGCCGGTTACATTATGTCAAAACTCTCGACTGTGCCGGAAGGAACAGTCGTAGTCATTGACTACCTCCAGCTCTTAGACCAAAAGCGTGAGAACCCTGAACTTATGCAACAAGTTGGCGCGTTAAAGTCATTCGCAAACGAGCGCGGCATTATCATGGTTTTTCTCTCGCAAATTGATCGCTCTTACGATCCGATGGCTAAGGTTTGTCCAAGCCTTGATGACGTTCGTTTGCCGAATCAGTTGGATCTTAAACTTTTTAACAAAGCTTGCTTCCTCAATGCAGGACAGCTGCGGGTTTCAGCAAACAACTAATCCGGGGGCGAGTGAGTTTGGTCGTTAAGAAACTGCATATTCAATTTTATTTCTACAAATATTTCACATAATTAAACCCTATAAAAGAAAAGACTCTCGGGAATCCGAGAGTCTTTTTATAAATTTTAAACTTAAAATTTTAAATTCCGTCCACGATTCGGTTCAGCGTCGCCGAAGGTCGCATCGCCGCGTAAGCCTTTTCGGAATCGGGATGATAATAAC
>DATLOR010000254.1:0-5817 GCA_035536135.1 Pyrinomonadaceae bacterium
AAAGCGTGTCACCCCCGAAACACTTTTCCCTCTATTTTTTCCGCAAGGAAAACTTAGAGTTTTGGGTATCACGCGAACAAAAGGGAAAAGTTTTATGCCGGACGATAGTCTAAAAAATAATGGTTTTAAGCCATTCTATGATGAACAGCAGGAAGAAATCTGGGATTTTACTCCTGATGAAAATGCGGACAATTCTTCATTGCCCGAAAATGATCTTCCGCCTCAACAGGCTTTGGTCGCTCCGCCGCGATTAGAGAATCAATACACGGTTGAGAATCTTCAGCAATTTTCACAATATCTCAACAAAGAATCGTCAAGCCGTTACAAAGCGATTGTTTTGAATTCGCGGACGGATAAATTCGGCTCGCTGCATTTCGAGGTCGGGGTGGTTCACATCATCAACGGCGACCACCGCAACGGCGTTGTCAGGGCTTTGCAGGTTAGCCCTCTGCACGTCAAATTCGTGTTGCTCGAAGACAGTTTTTTCCGCTATCTGCACACGAATATCTACAATCCGCAGACCCAGTCGCTGGTGCTCGAGCATCAGCAGAAAAAACAATCGCAGACGACCAAAAAATGGGGCGAAGGCGAAACGCATCTGACCGCCGAAGAAATGCTTTCGGCACAGGCGGCGGCGGAAGCCGATTTTGAAAACGAGTCGGAAGAATGGATCGATCTGACCGACAAGGAAGAATACGAGCGCAACATCAAGCGCAACGAATCCGAACTGACGACACAGGAATTCATCCGTTTGATCCTGATGGAATTTTTACGTTCGGGTTCGAGCGATATGCACATCGAAGCCGGACAGCCGACGGGTCGCATCCGTTTTCGCTACGACAGCGAAATGTTCACGCGCTGGGACAATATTCCGTTCGTCAAAATTAAACAACTGGCGATGGGGATGGCGGAAACTGCGGGCAAAGACGCGACGCAGATGAAGTTCAAAGACATTGATTCGACCATCAAGGTTCGCGCCCTGCGCGACGGTCAGCCGGCGGATGTCGAGCTTCGGTTTGCTTCTCAGCCGACGCTTTATTCGCCGTCGGTGGTTCTCCGGTCACAGCTCAAACCGATCCGGGAAATCGGTTTGATCGGATTTTTGCCGCGCCAGATCGCCGATCTGAAAGCGGCTTATTCGCAAAAACGCGGAATTCTGGTCGTCACGGGCGCGACCGGCTCGGGAAAGACCAATACCCTCGAAGCGATCTACGCCGCGCTCGAAGAACAGGATATTTTCAAAATCATCGAGATCGGCGAACCGATCGAAATCCGTTCGCCGCGCCGCACACAGATGAGCCTGCGTCCGAATTCGCCGTTCAGCTGGTGGGACGCTTTTTATTCGTGTCTGCGGGCTGACCCGGACATTATCGGTATCGGCGAGCTGCGTTCGGCGGAACACGTATCAGTCGCGATCAACGCCGCTCTGACGGGTCATCTGGTGCTTTCGACATTTCACGCGGCGAGCGTCGAAGACACTCTCTCGAGAATGTTTCAGATGGGAATTCCGCGTGAAAATCTGGCGACCGGGTTGAATTTGATCCTGGCGCAAACGCTCGTTAAAAAGTTGTGCGAACGCTGCAAGATCGCTGACACGCGACCGTCGGAAGCTTATGAAAAGGTGATTTACAAAGCGACGGGTTGTCCCGATTGTTTTTTCAAAGGAACGCGCGGACGCACGGCAATGGCGGAATTGCTTTATTTTAACGACGAGGTCAAGGAATGGATCCAGGACCGTAATCTTTCGGCACGCGACGTTGTGCAGAGAGCGATCAGCGAAGGTTATCTGATTCCGATCAAAACCGTCGCGCGCGAAAAGGTGCTTGCCGGAATCACCTCGGAGATCGAAGTTGCCGCCGTGCTCGGTCTGGTCGAGAGCAAACGGCAGTTTTCCAACCGCTCATACGCGGAGGCGGAAAAGGCGGTTTCCGAATCGATGCAGGAAACGATCAGTCATCACGACGACATCATCGAAGGCGAGATCGTCGGTTGAAGCGATGGTGATCTTGTTTCAAAACGGCTGATTTACGAGAACAAATTTTTATGAGCGAAGTGAAAAACAATACCACCGGCGGCAGCAACGTTCGTCCTTTAAATTCGGCAGCGGCGCGGCGCACGACGCCGCTTCAAAATAATGTCCGTTATTTTGACACCGCCCGCGGCACGCAGGCGAATTCTGCAAATGTCTCAAACTTATCGCGCTCGGAAGGCGGATTTAACTTTACGGGACTCGATTCGTTCGGCGAAATCGTCAAAGGTTTCGTCCAAACGCCAGAAGCGACGCTTGCCGCCAAAGAACTCGAACGCGCCGGGATCAGAGTTCAAACGATCAGCGAAAGAAGAAAAGGACGCGAGAAAAACCGCCGTCCGACGCGGGTCGAACTGGCGACGCTTGCCGAGCAATTCGGCGAACTGATGGAGGTCGGCGAAAGCCCGACGCAGATCTGCCGTCTTTTGGCGCAGGCGCAGACCAACAAAGTTCTGGAGATCGCGCTCTTGAACGCGGGCGAGCTTGTGATGAACGGCTGGGGCTTATCGGAAGCCTTCGCCGCTCAGCGCGACAATAAGGAAAACCCGATCTTTCCCGTGACTTTCATCTGCGCCCTGCGCATCGGTGAAGAGGTCGGAACCGCCGCCGATTCGGAAAGCGGCGTCAACAAGAGCGCTTTTTTGCTGACCTTGAATCGATTTGCCGAAGGTGAAAAACGGGCGGATTCGATCCGTTCGAAAATCCGTTCGGCAATGATGTATCCGATCGCGGTCGTGCTTTTTTGTTTTGTCGCGGTCGGCGTCGTCGAATATTTCGTGATGCCCAAAATGGTCGAGCTTTATAATTCGCTGCTGACGGGCGAAGACACGAAATTGCCGCTCGTGACGCGCATTATGATCGGCGGTTCGGATTTTCTGACGAGCTGGTTTGGAATCATTTTCGTCATTCTGCTCATTCTCGGCGCGATCTTGTTTTTCCGCTGGGCAAAATCGAAGGACGGCAGTGATAAATTGAAGGTTTGGTCTTTGCGGATGCCGGTTTTCGGGTCGTTTTTCCGCCATTATAACGCCGCCCAGACGCTACGGACAATGGCGATGCTCTCCGCCGGAATTCCTTCGATGACCGAACGCTTTCAGATTGCCGGAGAAACGTCCGACAATCCCGAATATGCCCGGATGCTGATGCACGTGCGCCAGCGTTTTATGACCGAATCGACCGATCTGCACAAATTGTTCGTACCGTATCCGTTTTTGATGGGCAAGGAATTCGCCGGCGTGCTGATGACATTTGAGCGCACCGCCGATATGCAGAACACCTTTCACAATTACGCAAAGGTGGTCGAAGTCCGCGCCGAACGCGAGCTCGAAGCGGTGCTTTTCTGGTTTCAGAACTTTGCGATCGTGCCGGTCGGGATCTTTGTCGGTTTTATCGTCGCCGCGCTTTACAGTCCGATGTTCGAGCTTGCCGGACGGATCGGAAGCAAATAGCGGGTAGTCGAAATTAATTTATTGGAAAGATCGAAATGAAAAAGGAAAAAGACAAAAAATCCCGCCGCCAGAAAGGTTTTTCGCTGATCGAACTGCTCACCGTGGTCGGCATAATCGTTGTCATTTCAGGCATTGCGATAATGATTTTCGGCAAATCCAGGACGCAGTTCGCCCGGCAAAATGTGGCGCGTGAACTAAAAGTCGCCTTTGAACGGGCGCGTTTCGATTCCGTAAAACGCCGTGCGGAAATCGTCAACGTCGGCGGCACGGATGTCGATAAAAGAGCGCGGGTTGTCATTACGGCAAACTCATTTACGCTCATCACCGACGTTAAAGACGACGGAACTTACTCGCAGTCAACAAACTCTTTCAGCGGACAGAATATCTCTATTTCCAACGATATTCTCAATTCGACGAGCACATTGGCTTTTCCGATTACCATTTCTTTTAATATCAGAGGCGAAGCGATCGCCACAGACAGCGGCGGAAATGTCATAAATGATGCCGCCTACGTTGTCAGACTATTGATTTGCAACGGAACTTGCAATTTTGATACTGATACGCCGGCAAATTCGAATATCCTGCTTTTGACACCGACCGGAACGGTCAATTTGATCGCCGGCGGTGCGACAATTCCAGGTTTTGACGCGCCGGATGTCAGAGATATTGATGATACGAGTTTTATAAACAGGCTCGTTTCGCTAATTGCGGGAACGCCGAATCCGCCGCCAACGCCCACCCCGACGCCGGATCCGAACGCGACGCCGACGCCGACGCCGGATCCGAACGCGACCCCGACTCCGACGCCGACCGCGTCGCCGACCGCGTCGCCATCGCCGACGGCAACGCCATCGCCGACCGCGACACCATCGCCGACGGCAACGCCATCACCGACCGCAACGCCATCGCCAACTCCGGTCGGATGCTGGCTTAACGCGCC
Organism: Pyrinomonadaceae bacterium; assembly: GCA_035536135.1. Classification (GTDB taxonomy): domain Bacteria; phylum Acidobacteriota; class Blastocatellia; order Pyrinomonadales; family Pyrinomonadaceae; genus JAFDVJ01. Next base: position 4,418 of record DATLOR010000254.1, read on the forward strand.
CGCCTCGGTCGTATTTCCAAAAGTAACCGGAAACGTCGACGGATCCGGCAGTTTTACATTTACCTATAACAATGCCTCCGGCAATACGATTAATTTAACTAAAACCGGACAGCAGGTCAGCATTACGTCTCAGACGAGCATAAACACACTGACATCGACGGGAACTCCTACCGTTTCGATATCTTACGGAAGCGGCAATGTGTCCGGCTCGGTGACGATTTCAGGATGCGGAACATCCAAAACAGTAAGTATTTCGGTTAATTAGGAAGCGGAGTTTGAAGATGAGAGAAAAAAGCAATCAAATAAAAAAAGTTTCGGGTTTCACGCTGATCGAAGTTTTGATTGCTGCTTCGATCATGATTATTTTATGTGTCGGGACACTTTCGGTTTTCTCGTACGCCGTCAAGATCAACGCGGGAAACAATCTGCGTTCGCAGGCACTGACCGTTTTACAAGCCGAAGCCGAATATTACCGGAGCTTGAAATTCGTCCCCAATACGAGCGTTTCCAACCCGCTGCTGAATGCCGGAACCTATACCCGACCACAGCGGACGAGCGCGGACGGGACAGTTTTTAATGTGACGGTGACGATTACGAATAAAACCTATTCAGATCCGGCAGCTCAGACCGAAGCCAATTGTACGCTTAAAGAAATTACAATCGATACGGTCATGGCAAATCCGCAGCCGGGATGGCTCGCCAATTTACGGACTAAATTAACAATTTTGCGTGTTAGGTTGAATTAGAAGAGACAGTAGAAGTTTATGAGAAGTAAAAAAAAGAAATTAATCCGCAGATATTTTCGAAAGGCTCGAAAATTATTGACGGGAAATCGTAAAATCGCCGGATTTTCGATGGTCGAATTAACCGCCTCGCTGGCGATCACACTGATAATTCTGGCAGTTGCGGTCATGACCTTTTCGGGTGCCTTAAGCACTCGTGAACGCGAAAACAGCCGCGTTGATGCGCTTACTTCGGCACAGGCAGCGATTAACATTATGACGCGCGAAATTGCTAACTCCGGTTACGGAATCACGACCAACGGCATCGTCGTCGCTGATTCGACAAATCAGCGGCTGCATATTCGCGCCAACGTCAGCAACAATGATTACGCGACCGATGACCCGGGCGAAGATATTACATTTTTTTTCGATACCGCATCACAGTCAGTTCTGCGTTATGATGCCAACACGGGGATCACTTCGGGGGTCATCAATCGGGTCAGTCAGGTCGAATTCGGGTATTTTGATTATACGGAAACTACGACCAATACCGACCCGGTAGCTAATCCGTCCGATACGACAGGGCGCATCAGGATTCGGCTGTGGGTTTATTTGCCAGATATTCAAGGTCAGTCGACCAATCAATTGGTGCAGTTCACATCAGACGTAACTTTACGA
>DATLOR010000255.1:0-10429 GCA_035536135.1 Pyrinomonadaceae bacterium
TACACAGTAGTCCGTATCAACTCCCGGCTTCATTGTAACAATTACATAGTTGACGGGAACGAATTCACAAACCGGATTTCGGGTTCAAATTTCACGAACCTGAACCGAAATCAAATTATTTAAGGAGATAATTAAAGAAGATGGCTAGAATGAAGAAAAACTTAGATAGAGAGATACAAAAAGCGCAGCGGCGTTTGGAAGGTATGAAAGCAATCAGCCCGACTCTTGATTTGGGCGAAGGTGTGACGGTCGCGGCTTTTGAAGCGGCAGTTAATTTGCCCGTGACGCTGATCGCGCAATACAACGCGATTCTTTCGCAGGCGGATGATGTGCTTAACCAGATAAACGCGGCATCGGTCGAAATGAACCAAATGAGCGTGCGGGTTCTGGACGGCGGAAAATTCAAATTCGGCGCAAATAGCAGTGAATATGAAATGCTTGGCGGGACACGTAAATCGGAACGCAGAAAGCCGCTTAGAAAAACGGGCGACAATGCGGTGAATCCGTAAAGCAGTTAAAATTGGACTTTCGGAAAGGCGTTGTTCGCGAAACAACGCCTTTCCTTTTTATATATAATATTATTTATCAGGTAAAGTTTTTATGAATCAGGAAGTTTTAGAGATCGAATACGAGGTGGATTACACGCATTTTCGGAAAGTTTGGGTCAGTTATTTCAAAAAAGGACTGCCGAACATTCTCGCGTTTTGGGGTGTGGCGGTTCTGCTTTCGTTTTTTGTGGTTCTCTTTCTCGGAGAAGCGTTTATCGGGCTGATGCTGGCGGGAATTTTTGTTTCGATCCCGCTTTTGTCGCTTTATTTTAATTATCAGAATTTTACCAAAACAGCGCGGCAAACTTACCGTGAAATGTCGGACGATGAAAAAATCGTTCATATTAAATTTATCAACGGCGCCGACGGTTTCGATTCGCGAAACGGTCAAAACACGAGTCATACGGCGTGGAAATCCGTCAAAGGCGTGCAGGAATTTGACGATTATTTTGTTTTTAACCGTTTGGGAAGTCATTTTTATATCCCGAAATCGGCTTTCCGCGACAATTCCGAGATCGGCTTCGTGCGTTATCTGATCACCACGAATGTCGATAAAAACGTGAAGTTGTTGGATTAGAAGTTAATCGTTAATTGTTAATTGAAATATGACGTTTACTGTAATCTATCCGGTTAACAAACTCTTTGACTGAACTATTTACAATTAACAATTAAGGATTACGATTTACGAAAAATATGTATACGGCAAGTATTTTAGCGAAAAAAACGAATCTCCCGATCTATACCGTGCGGCATTACACGCGCATCGGTCTGCTCAATCCCGCGCGCAATTCGACGAATAATTACAAGGTTTATCAACCGTCGGACGCGGCGCGTTTGAAATTCATCGTCGCGGCGAAAAACCTCGGGTTTACGCTCGCCGAGATCACGAATATTCTCTCGAAAGCTGAACACGGCGAATCGCCCTGCCCGTCGGTGAGAAAGATCATCGTCCGCCATATCGAAGAAAACCGCCGCAAGATCAAGGAACTGCAAAAAATGCAGAAAAAGATGGAAAATGCGATGAAGGATTGGGAAAGCCTGCACGATTCGATGCCGAACGGAACTTCCGTGTGTCATCTGATCGAATCGGTCGCGGAAACAAGTGAGTAAGTATTGCCCGCGAAAGACGCGAAAAGTTGCGAAAATTAATCGATAAAATTTATTTCGCGTTCCTTCGTTTATTTCGCGGGAAAATCTTTTTTATTTTCCTCTTGACTTAACACTTACTCACAGGTTGTAGAATGATTTCAGCTTGCAGAAAGCGGAGGAATTTATGCACGAACATCAAACGAAAACAGTTGAAAATTTTATCGACCCGATTTGCGGAATGACGGTTTCGCCCGAATCGGCGGCGGGAAGTTTGGAGGTCGGCGGCGAAACGATCTATTTCTGCTCCAAAGGCTGTCTGGAAAAATATAAACAGCAAAACGATCTTTCCGATTTGTCGAAACCCGCTCCGGCACACGATCATTCGCAGATGCACGAAGTGATGCGGATGGACAAAAACGGGACGCACATTGACCCGATCTGCAAAATGCGGGTCAGCCCTGAAACTGCTGCCGGAAAATACGAATTTAACGGTGAGACCTTCTATTTCTGTTCAAAAGGCTGTGAGCAGAAATTTATCAATCAGACGAAAGGCATTCCGGCAAGCGGTTTCGTCCAGCTCGGTCGTCAAAAAGAGACCGTTCAGCACGGCGCAATGACCGCAACGCCGCTCGGTGAATTCATAGACCCCGTGTGCGGGATGTCGGTCGCTCCGGAAACTGCCGCCGGAAAACACGAACATCAGGGTGAAACTTTCTATTTTTGCTCGACGGGCTGTTTGAATAAATTCAAACAAAATCCTTCGAATTTTCTCGAAAAGAAACCGCAGGAAAAGGCGAAAGCCGCAAGCGCAGATGTCGAATACACTTGCCCGATGCATCCCGAAATCGTCCAGTTCGGTCCCGGAACTTGCCCGAAATGCGGAATGGCGCTCGAACCGTCGGTGATTTCGCTCGAAGATAAACCCGACCCCGAATACACGGATATGAAGCGCAGGTTTTGGATCTCCGCCGCGCTGACTCTGCCGGTTTTTATTCTCGCAATGGCGGAAATGCTGCCGAATTTTCACGCGGTTTTATCGCCGAAAACATCGCTGTGGATCCAGTTTTTACTGGCAACACCCGTTGTTTTGTGGGGCGGTTTTCCGTTCTTCGTCCGCGCCGTGCAATCGGTCAAAAATGCGAGTCCGAATATGTTCACGCTGATCGCGATCGGCACGGGGGCGGCGTTTTTGCTGAGTCTCGCGGCGCTTTTTGCGCCTGAAGTTTTTCCCGCTTCGATGCGCGACGCGCATTCGGGCGTGGTTGCCGCCTATTTTGAATCGGCGGCGGTCATCACGACGCTCGTTTTGCTCGGGCAAGTGCTTGAATTAAAAGCGCGTTCGCAAACCTCTTCGGCGATCAGAGAGCTTCTCGGGCTTGCGCCGAAAACCGCGATCGTCGTTTTCGACGACGGAAGCGAAACGGAAATCGATCTCGCGGATGTCCAGGTCGGCGCGGTTTTGCGCGTTAAGGCGAACGAAAAGATCCCGACCGACGGCGTGATCCTCGAAGGTGAAACTTCCGTTGACGAATCAATGGTCACGGGCGAGCCGGTCGCTGTCGAAAAAACGGTCGGCGATAAAATAATCGGCGGCACGATCAACGGCAACCGGACGATCTTGATGAAAGCCGAAAAGGTCGGCAGCGAAACTTTGCTCGCCAATATCGTCAAAATGGTCGGCGAAGCTCAACGCAGCCGCGCACCGATTCAGCGTCTGGCGGATGTCGTTTCGGCTTATTTCGTCCCTGCCGTGATTCTGGTCGCCGTCGCCGCGTTTATCGTCTGGTTTGCGTTGGGAAGTTTGAGTTATGCGATCGTCGCGGCGGTTTCGGTCTTGATCATCGCCTGCCCGTGTGCGCTCGGGTTGGCAACGCCGATGTCGATCATGGTCGGCACGGGAAAAGGCGCGCGAAACGGCGTTTTGGTGAAAAAAGCCGAGGCTTTGGAAACATTCGAAAAAGTAAACGTCGTCGTCGTTGACAAAACCGGTACGCTGACCGAAGGCAAACCGGCATTGCAAAGCATAGTTACGAATTACGAATTACGAATTACGGACGAAGAGGTCCTGAGATTTGCGGCTTCGCTTGAGAAATCGAGCGAACATCCGCTCGCAGAAGCGATTCTTAAAGCGGCGAAAGAAAGAAATATCGAACTATTAAAGGTTTCGGATTTTCAATCGACGACCGGCAAAGGCATTTCGGGAAAAATCGACGGCAAAATTGTCAAAGTCCAAAGCCCGGTGACCGAAGACCGGAAAATTGATGAATTGAGAGATCAAGGGCAAACAGTGGTCGAGGTTTTGGTCGATGATAAAAGCTACGGTTATATTGCGATTGCCGACACCATCAAGGAATCGGCGCGCGGCGCGATCGCAGAGCTTCACAAACAGAACATCGAAGTCGTGATGATGACGGGCGACAATGCCAAAACCGCCGGATTTGTCGCCCAAAAACTCGGGATCGACCAGGTTTTTGCGGGAGTTTTGCCCGACCAAAAAGCCGAAAAAGTTAAGGAATTGCAGCGTACCGGAAAAATCGTCGCGATGGCGGGCGACGGCGTCAATGATGCGCCGGCTTTGGCGCAGGCGCAAGTCGGAATTGCGATGAGCACCGGCACGGATGTCGCTATTGAATCGGCGGACATCACATTACTCAAAGGTGATCTGAGCGGCATTTTGAAAGCGCGGAATTTATCGATCGAAACGATGAAGAATATCCGCCAGAATCTATTCTTCGCGTTTATTTACAACGTTGTCGGCGTGCCGCTTGCTGCCGGGGTTTTGTTTCCCTTTCTCGGCATTCTGCTTTCGCCGATGATTGCCAGCGCGGCGATGACTTTCAGTTCCGTATCGGTTATTCTAAATGCTCTGAGGCTCAGAAATTTGAAATTATAAGCAAAGGGTTGAAGCAGCGATTTACACGAATTTCCACAGATTTATAGTTTGATCTGTGTGAACCGGCGTAAATCGTTGTTTCAAAGATTTTTATGAACAAAATAGCATTGGCAATTCACGGCGGCGCGGGAACGATTCTCAAATCGGAAATGACGTCTGCGCTCGAAAAAGAATATCGCGCAGGACTCGAAAATGCTCTCCAAAAAGGTTTCGAGATTTTGCAGAAAAAAGGCTCGGCGCTCGATGCGGTCGAAATTGCAGTCGTCGAGCTCGAAAATTTTCCGCTCTTTAATGCCGGGAAAGGTTCGGTTTTCACGCACGAAGGCAAAAATGAAATGGATGCCGCGATTATGGACGGCAAAAAATTGAAAGCAGGCGCGGCGGCTTTTGTTCAAAACGTCAAAAACCCGGTAAAACTGGCGCGGCTGGTGATGGAACGCACCGAACATTGCCTGCTCGCGGGCGAAGGCGCCAATGAATTTGCCCACGAAATGCGCGTCGAGTTTGAATCGGACGAATATTTTTTCACCGAGCACCGTTATCGCCAGCTTTTAACGGCAATCGAAGCGGGACGCGTGCAGCTTGACCACGCTTCGGAAAGCAAAAAAGCGATCGGAACGGTCGGCGCGGTCGCTTGCGATTCAAAAGGCAATCTCGCCGCCGCGACTTCGACCGGCGGAATGACCAACAAAAAATTCGGACGCATCGGCGACACACCGATCATCGGCGCGGGCACGTATGCCGAAAACGCGACCTGCGCCGTTTCCTGCACCGGACACGGCGAATATTTTATGCTCGGCGTGACGGCGTTCGACGTGGCGGCGCGGATGAAATATAAAAATCTGAGTTTGGAAAATGCCGCTGATGAAACGATCGAACGCCTCACCGAAATCAACGGCGAAGGCGGATTTATCGCGGTTGACGCTCTCGGCAACGTCGTCCTGCCGTTCAATTCCGAAGGAATGTACCGCGGATTCATTACGGCTGACGGCGAAATGAAAGTTGAAATTTACAAATAGTCTCAAAAAAAAGTCAGCCGCAAATAAATCCACGAAAAATCATTAAATTATTTCGTGGCTTTATTTGCGGCTGACTTTCAACTATTTTTCTGATTTCGACTGCAAATAAATATCGCGGTATTCCTGAACATACGCAATATCCTTCGGAACCAGATCGGCAAGTGTCACGACCAGTTCGCCTTTGCGGGCGTTTTTGATGGCGTGGTGAATTGCTTCGCGGCTTTCCGGGATGATCCGTACCTGCGGTTTGTTTTCGCTTTGAGCAATGCCTTCCTGCAAGAGTTTATGCATTTCCGCTTCGGTTCGTCCGCGCAGGTAGTTTCCGGTTCTGATCACCACGCGGTCGAATGAATCGGCGGCGATCTTGGCAAATTCACGAATATCGTCGTCGCGCCGGTCGCCCGTGCCGTTAATCACGACGGTGCGGTGTTTGTGCGGAAGTTTTTTAATAAAGTTGGTCAATCCGGTCATTCCCGCCGGGTTGTGCGCGTAATCCATCAAAACGGTCGCGTCGCCGATCTCGACAAAGTTGAGTCGTCCCGGCGTCTGCGCCGTGCCCGCGTTAAAGGTCGTCAGACCGCTCCGAATGTCTTCGAGCGATACGCCGTGCACGAAGCACGCGAGCGTTGCCGCAAGCACGTTTTGGATCATAAATTCAGCGCGTCCGCCGTAGGTCAGCGGAATATTGATCGCTTTTTCGATGCGAACTTTCCACTTGCCTTTCAGAATCGTCACGAATCCGCTTTCATAAACGCACGAAATGCGGTTGCGTCCCGCCTGCCGCTGAATATTTTTGTGATTTTCGTCCATCGAAAAATAGACGATATGCCCGTCAACGAGCTCCTTCATCTTGTAAACATTCTCGTCTTCGGCATTCAGAACAGCGAAACCTTTTTTGCTGACGGCGCGCGGCACGACCGATTTGACCCGCGCCAGATCTTCCAGCGTGTTGACGTCTTTCAAACCTAAATGATCGGCGGCAACATTCATCACCACACCGACATCGCAATGATCGAAACCTAATCCGGCGCGGATAATTCCGCCGCGTGCCGTTTCGAGCACGGCAACCTCGACGGTCGGGTCTTTAAGAACAAGCTGAGCCGAAACGGGTCCCGTGTTGTCGCCCGCAACGATCTGCTGGTTTTGAATATAGGTTCCGTCAGTTGTCGTAAATCCGACGGTTTTGCCGCTTCCTTTAAGAATATGCGCGATCAGGCGCGTCGTCGTCGTTTTCCCGTTCGTGCCGGTGATCGCAAAGATCGGGATGCGCGACGGCGTGCCGGGCGGGAAAAGCATATTGACGACGTGTTCGGCGACGTTGCGCCCGATGCCTTCGGACGGCGCTAAATGCATACGGAAACCCGGCGCGGCGTTGACTTCGATAATTCCGCCGCCGTTTTCGTGCAGCGGCTCGGAAACATTCGGCGCGATGATATCAACGCCCGCGACATCCAAGCCGATAATCCGCGCAATTCGCTCAAACAAAAAGACGTTTTCGGGATGAACTTCGTCGGTGCGGTCGATCGCCGTGCCGCCGGTCGAGATGTTCGCGGTCGTTTTCAGATGGAGAATCTCGCCCGCTTCGAGAACCGTTTCGAGCGTGTAGTCTTTCGCCGCGATGCAGCGCATCGTCTGCCCGTCGATCGAGATCTGCGTCAAAACGTTTTCGTGCCCGTAGCCGCGCCGCGGGTCGGCGTTCGTCTGATCGATCAGCTCCTGAATCGTCGATTTTCCGTCGCCGACAACGTGCGCCGGAATCCGTTCGGCGACCGCGATCAAACGGTTATTGACGACCAGCGCGCGAAAATCCGCGCCTTCGATCATTTGTTCGACGATCACCCACCGCGAATATTCCTTCGCCTTTTCAAACGCCGTTTTGGCATGTTCGAGATCGCGGATCCCGACCGTCGCGCCTTTGCCGTGATTGCCGTCGAGCGGTTTGATCACGAGCGGAAAACCGACCGCCTTGACGGTCGATTCGAGCTCGTCTTCGTCGCGGATCTTGTAACCTTTCGGAACGGGCACGCCCATTTCACCCAAAAGTTTTTTCGTCGCGTGCTTGTTTCCGGCAATATCAACCGAAATCATATTTGTTTTCGAGGTCGTCGTCGCCTGAATCCGTTTCTGGTGAACGCCGTAGCCCAATTGAACAAGCGATTGGTCGTTGAGCCGAATATACGGAATATCGCGCGTGTCGGCTTCTTCGACGATCGAGCCGGTGGAAGGACCGAAACGAACTTCTTCGCGGATTTCGCGCATTCTTTGAATCGTTTCGGCAAGTGTTTGTTTGATTTCTTCGATCGGTTTATCTTCCGCCAAATCTTCAAAAATCCGCACGGAAGCGCGGGCAACGTAGCGTCCGACTTCTTCTTCGAGATAACCGAACACGACATTATAAATTCCCGTCTCGCCCGTTTCGCGTGTCCGCCCGTAGCCGACATCCATTCCCGCAAGCGTCTGCATCTCGAGCGCGAAATGTTCGATGATATGTCCCGCCCAGGTGCCTTCCTTGACGCGCCGCAAAAAACCGCCTTCCTCGCCGTAGCTGCAGCCGTGCGAAATAAGCGACGGCATCAAATCAATCATTCGCGCGTAAAACCCTTCGATCTTATGCGACGGCTTCTGCTCGTAATCGCCGATATCGAGCCGCATAATGATCAACTGCTTCCAATAACCGCTCCAGTAATTCGGTCCGCGTAACGTTCTGATTTCCAGTATGTTCATATTTATTTTTTTCACCGCAGAGACGCGCAGACGCAGAGATTTTCAAAAACATTAATTTAGAATTTGCAGAGAAATGATTTTCTCTCTGCGTCTGCGCGTCTCTGCGGTTTAATTTTTTTTATTCCAAATCGGGCAATAAAAATTCGTTCGGAGGCTGAACCGGAGTTCTGCCGAAATAATCGTAGAGCAAGCCGTCGCCTAGAATGTTCAGCTGCACGCCGCAGACGCTGAACGATTGATGGTCGCCGACCTCGGCAATTTCGTTGTAGGTGATTTGCGAACCGTCAACGATCGTCACCGTGCCCGCGCCGAAAACTTCCAGAATTCCTTCTTTGTCCAAAATTATCGCCGTGTTCTCGTCGATTCCGATACCGAGATTGTACGGATTATAAGAAACCGCCGTAACAAGCCGCGAGATTCTCCCGCGCTCGGTAAAATGCTGGTCAATGATGATGTTTTTTAAAAATCCGAGTCCGGGCGAAAGGCTCACGCTGTTGCGCTGCGGATGCGGCGTCGATTCACCGCGCACGATCATCGAAGTCGACATCCCGGCAGCGCCCGCACTCGTTCCCGCAAGAACCAAATCCGTGTCCGAAACCATCCGGCGCAGAATTTGAGCAAACTGTGTGCCGCCGATCACGGAAACTAGCCTCATCTGGTCGCCGCCCGTGATAAAAACGCCCGTCACACCGTCGAGCAAGGCTTCGGCATCGATCGAAATAACGTCCTGCCGCGAAGTTGCGCGCAAGACGCGCGGATTTGCAACGCCCAGACGCCGAAACGCCTGTACGTAAATATCCGAAGCAAATTCGGGAAAATCCGATGCGACCGGCACGATCAGAACTTCCGCTTTGTCGCCGCCTGCAAGTTCGAGAAACTTCTTCAAGATCCGTCGTTCGTTATACTTATCTTCCGCGCCGCCGATAACCAGAAGATGACCGCCGATAACTTCCCTGTGTATTCGATTATCCATTTTAATAAATTACGAATTTCAAATTACGAATTACAAATGACAGTAGGATTTCTTTTAATTCGTAATTCGTAATTTGAAATTCGTAATTGCTTTACGTTATTGCAAACCGCGCCCTTGCGTCAAGAATGTTATGTGAGAAAGTTTCGGCAAGCGAAATTTTCTACACTGCAATTGTGAAATCATGCTGTAAAAAGTTTTCCAGCGCAGTATGAATTATTATCAAAAAATGTAAGGGCAGGTCTTGTGCCTGCCCCTCACTTCCTAAAATTTTGCTTTTGCTTTGCTCTCGCACCCGCAGTCCGCGCCGCACGAGTTGTCTTTCGGTTTGAATGATTTAACTTTCTGCCGCAGAATATTCCCGACGTAAACGAGCGCCGCGAGAATGATGAGTCCAACGATGATGTTTTGAATCATATATCCTTTACCAATTATCGTTTATCATTCAGCTCATTGTTAAATGTTGAATGATAAATGTCAGAATCCTAAAAGTTTCCCGCCCTGATATGTAATGAACGAGGCGAGATACGCCAACCCCGTCATATAACCGACCATAAAAAGCGTCCATGCCCAAGAGTTTGTTTCACGGCGGACGATCGCAACCGTTGACATACACTGCATCGCCAGAACAAAGAAAACCATCAACGTCAGCGCGGTCAGCGGTGTCCAGACGGGCGAGCCGTCATCCTTTTTCGCATTTCTGATCGCTTCTTTAAGCGTGTCGCTTTCCGCATCGGCATCCTTGCCGACGTTATAGATGATGCTCAAAGTCGAAACCAGAACCTCCCGCGCCGCAAAACTCGCGATCAACGCGACGCCGATCTTCCAATCAAACCCGAGCGGTTTGATGACCGGCTCGATCAAATGCCCGAGATTGCCCGCGTAGCTGTTCTGTATCTGCGCCGCTTCGTTCGTTGCCGGTTGTTCGGTCTGCTGATCGCTGACTGCTGACGGGTGACTGCTTCGCGGAAAATACGTCAACGCCCAGAGCAGGATCGAAATCGCCAAAATCACCGTTCCGGCGCGTTTGACGAAAAGTCCGGCACGCAGAAACATATTCTGGAAAACGTTTCGCAGATTCGGCAAGCGATACGGCGGCAATTCCATCACGAACGGCGGCGGCGGCGATTTGAGCAGAGTCCGTTTCAAAATAAACGCGACAATAATTGCGACGATGATTCCCAGA
>DATLOR010000256.1:0-2759 GCA_035536135.1 Pyrinomonadaceae bacterium
ACGGGATAAACAATCCAAACGAACCCTCATACGAAATGCCCGTCAGAAGCATATAAAAAAGTGTTGCCCGCCAAAATGAGAACGCCTGGTTTTCTCTCAAGCTCGTGTAAATAAGCCGCAGAAAAATTCCCAGCAAAATCATTCCGAGCGGAACTCCGAGCGGTCCGAAATTCCTCAAAAGATCGCCCATCGGTGTTAGTGTAAAAGCATTTTCACCGTAATTAAAATATAGATCGCCGTATTTGTATGGGTCGGTCGCGACCGGTTTGTCCTGCCATAGAAACCGCGGAATCAGGAACGAAATGCTGTCTTTCCAGATATTATTATCAAGCCCGTAGCCGGCTTCATAATTCGCCAGTGATTCATAATTTGAAACGACTACCGCTAATTGGCTGACGTTTTCGAATCTTTCCGTTAAAGCAAAAAAGCCGCCTTCCAGATTCGCACCGAGATCCTGATCGGTAATTTTTTCAAAGGTTTCAAAAACATTCGAGGCATATTGATCCATCGAAACTTTTTCTTCCGTCGTTTTAATGGTGCGGAACGTTGTGCCGTAAATCATCCCGACGATCAATGCCGCAAAAAGGAAAATTCCGCCCCAGATCTTATGCTTGAGCAGAACTTTTTTACCCGACAAAACAAAAGCAAACGTAACCAGAATAAAGACCTGGATCAAACTTCCGCGATTTCCCTGAAAAGCCGATTTTGCGAGCGATGTGACCAGCAAAATGACCATCACGGCATAATGATTGAAATTAAGTTTCTTCGTACGGAAAATAACGAGCCAGAGCAGAAAGGAAGCTTCGAGCCAAAAAAAGGTCAACAGAAAAATGATTCCGTCAAAAGCCCCGATTTCCTCAACTCTCTGAAAACCCAGAAGACCGACGCTGAAAGCTAAAACCGTATTCGCCAACCCAAGTCCCAACAACAGTAAACCGGGCTTAATGACCTGTTCAGGCTGCCAATTAAGAACCGGCAGGCGGCGGTTGATAAATTCACCGATCTTTTTGCCGAAAGGCAAATAGAATCCGACCGTTAAACCGCCGTAACCGAGCATTACGTAAATCAAGGTCAGCGGTAAATCATACTCTTCATTTTGAATGAATGTCAGAAAATACGGATTGGAAAAGCCGCTCGCCAAAATCAGCCCGCCAATAAAAAAAGCCGGAAAAAAATAAGACCACGCCGCAAAAACCAATGGATGAAACGGGTCAAATCTTTTTTTGACAAATAAATAAACGCTCGGTGCAAGAATTACCGCGCCGGTCAGAAACGTCCACGGTAAAAGATAGTATTTTGTTCCCGAGTTATTCAAACTCGCATCGATCAGCCAATAACCGATCACAAAAATCACCGCCATGCCCCATAAAATAGCGATCGGTAAAAGTAGATTTGTTCTTTTTTCCGGTAAAAATGTCGGATTTTGGAGTTTATATTCAGCCATTTTTTTACTTCAAACCGCAGACTGCAATTATTCCATCGCTTAGTTGCGGGGAAATTTTAACACAAACATCGTTAAAAACGTTATAAAACCAGCGGTTGAACGGGCGATGTTCCGTTCCGAGATCGTAAAAACAAAACTTTTTGACGTCTAAATTTTCCCTGTTCAAAATCAAACTTAAAGTTTTATATGAATAATAAGCAACGTGGTCGGGATGCACCGGTTCGTTTTCGCCGCCTTTCCCGCGCAGACCGTAAATCAAAAATCTCATCGCACAATAAGCATTTATCGTCGTGATGACCAAATCGGTTTCGGCGTTCATAAACCGGCGGATGCCCTGTAAAAAAAGTCCGGGATTTGAAAGATGCTCGATCATTTCGCCCGCAATTATCACGTCAAAGGTTTCATCGAGCGGAACTTCTTCGAGCTTCTGCAAATCCGCTTGATAGAGATTTTTGCCATTTGCAGCCGTTAAAATATCGAGTCCCTCCCGGTCAAAATCAAACCCGTAAAGCTCACGGGCGACTTTTTCAAGTTCAAAATGCAGAAGCATTTCGCTTTCGATCGATTGTTTTGTGTATGGATAATTGGTACACCCGAGATGAAGAACTTTTTTGCCTTCGCACGCTTTTTTGATAAAATCTACCCGCTGAACCAGTTCAAATTTTTTGCTCATTCTAATTTTATCGCTTGATTACTCTTCTCAACAAAGCAATTTCGTCATCCGTTACAAATCCCAAAAGCCAAGCCGTCAAACAATACGCCAAACCGCCCAGAAAACCCGAGAAAATCAGCGAAAACCAATTCACTCCTAATTTGGCGGTCAAAAAACCCTCGATCAAAACCGCCAAAGCGGTCGAAACCGCTAAAACACCGAACAATTTGAGCCAAAACTTTAGATAGATTTTGCCGAAAAATCGTTTTTCAACGTAAAAGATCGAAAGAAACAATGTCCCGAATCCGACCATTCTGGCAAACGCAACCCCGAAATTACCGTAATCGGGCAACAGCCAAATCATCCCGAAAATGCTGATAATAAAGCATATCACAAAAAGATAGCAGTTATAATTCGGATACCCCAAACCTTCCGTAGTTTGCCAGGCAACAATTTCGATCGCCAACAAACTAAAAGTTATCGTATGAAGGATCAGCAAGGTCGTCGATTTTTCGGCAAAATCCGCGCCGATCCAAAGCGTCAGAAAAGATCTGCTCATCACGATCAAGCTCGCACCTAAAAATATTGCCAGAAAGCTGACGATTTTGGTCGCTTTTTGATACAGCCGTAAGAGTTTTTCCTTTTCATTTTTTAATTCGCTCG
>DATLOR010000257.1:0-4651 GCA_035536135.1 Pyrinomonadaceae bacterium
AGCCTGCGTGGCAATGTTGGCGATATTGTAAATTTCGGTTCGTCCCTTATTTGAGCTATTTCCCCAGCCCGAAGTGAACATCCGGTTTCCGCGAATATGCATCGCGTGAACCCATTGAATTTCCGTCGGATTGATGTCGCGGACAAAAACCGGCGCGGCGGGGTTTGTCACGTTAATTACTTTTAAGATCTTGTTTCCGCTCAGACTATTGAAGTTTTCGATCAAATACGTCGCGCCGTTTTGACTGAACACGACCATCTCGTGAATCGAGTTGTGCGCGTTTGCATTCGCCGAAGTGACAGTTCCCAGCAGGGTCGGATTTGCAGGATTCGTTAAATCGACAATATGGACGCCGCCGCCGTTTCCGCTTCCGAAATAGCCGCGGTTTCCGATCACGATGGCTTCGAGAAACTGCTGGTTATTGCCCGGGTTATACCAACTCGATAAAACCGGCGCGTCCGGGTTTGACAGATTGTAGATAAACACACCTTTACAACCGTAAGTTCCCTGCACGGCGATATTACCGTCGGCGTAAATATCGGCAAATTTCAGATTCGCGCCCGCCGTGCTCGTACAAGCCGGCGTGATTTCCGAACGGAGTCTGACCTTTTGCGCCGAAGCAATTCCGCTCAAAACCAAAACCAGTAAAATTAGAACCGCCGGAACAGCAAAAAATTTTGTTTGCTTAAAAGATTTTAAATTCATTTGTCTCCAAAAAATAAGGGAAAAAGTAAAACAATGCAGAAAGAGCATTTTCACTCATTTTTATCAAAAAAACAAGTAAAATTGCTTTTCATAAAGCTGTTTATGCAAAATTTACGATCCGGTTTGGGACGCGTCGCGGATAATCAGATCGAATGTGCCGGGGGCAACCTTGCGAAACCGGCGGTTGCGGTTCAGGGACACGGCAATCGAGATCGTCGGGTTTTCACCCTTAAATTCCATTCCGCCCGCGACGAGCATATTGTAAAGCTCGTTAACGTGCAGCGGTCTCTGATATTCGCGCATCAGCAAGGTGCAAGCCTGCGTTATCGTGCGGTCTGAGAAGCGGTGGCTGACCGGCTCGATATTCGGCGCGATCGAAGGTATGTTCCGCGAATTATTGTTGATGTAGGAAATCGTGTTGTTGCGGTAATTATTCGGCGGACGATTCTGGTTTTGATTCTGATTCTGGTTGCCGTAGTTATTTTGATTCATCCGCGGCGCCGAACGCTTGATGTCCTGCGGAATATCGTAGTCGTCGTCAACCTGAAAATTCTTCGGCAGATTCCAATTCTGTTGTCCCGAACGCATCGTCGCGAGCAGGCTGTAAATCGCCTGTTCGGTCTGCGCCGCGCTGTTTTCGAGCGCTTCGATTTCCTGCCGCAGACGATTGGCTTCGCCTTCGACCTCATTCAAACGGGTAATCAAACGCTGTTGGGCATTGCGCGTTTGGCGTAAACTTTGTTCAAGCGTGGCAATCAGATTCTCGTCCAACATAAACTCCTTAAGCACTCAGCATAAACCATTAAACAGTTAATTTAAATTTTCGTCGAATGTTTTTTTGCTAAATGATTGGCTATTTGTTTCTTTCAATCATGTATCCGGGAATGTCTTCCAAGGCTACACGATACTCTGTTTTTGCTAAAACTTCAAGATTTTTTCGCGCTTTTTCGGCGTAGGCGTAGGCGCGGCGGCGGGTTTCTTCGATCGTCTGCGCCGTTTCGAGTCTTTCCAGCAGCGATTCGCGTGAAACATTTGCATAATCGCCGTCCTGCATAATTTTTTCGAGATCTTTTCTCACGCCGGGCTCTTTTTTGACGAACAGAATGAGCGGCAGAGTCAGTTTTCCTTCGAGCAGATCCGCGCCCGCCGCTTTACCGAGAACGTCTTCGTCGGCGACAAAATCAAGAACGTCGTCGGCAAGTTGGAACGCGATGCCGAGATTCATTCCATAATCGCGCAGCGCGATTTGCTGTTCCTGTGACGCGCCGCCGAGGATTGCGCCAATCTCGCAGCACGCCGAAAAGAGGAACGCGGTCTTGCGCTGCAGGATATCGAAATATTCCTCTTCGGAAATGTCCGAACGACCGAGCATCGTCAACTGAATCAGCTCGCCTTCGGTCATTTTCCGCGTCAGGCGCGTCAGAATATCGAGTATTTCGAGGCTTCGTTCCTTTAGAGAAGTCTCAAACGCCGACATATACAGCCAATCGCCCATCAGAACGGCGGATTGATTGCCGAAACGTGCATTGACCGACGTTCGATTGCGCCGCGTATCGGCATTGTCGATGATATCGTCGTGCACAAGCGTCGCCGTATGAAGCATTTCCATCACGGTCGCGAGCCGGATGACACTTTTTTTCGAAGCATCGCCGCCGACCGCCAAACCCGACAGTAAAAGCAGCGCCGGACGCACACGTTTGCCGCCCGACGCGCGCAAATATTCGCCTAAGTAGTTGATAACCTGAATATTCGAGCTCGCCTGCCGCTGAAATTCGGCTTCGACAAGCGTCATTTCATTCTTGATCAGGCTGAAAATCTTCTTCGCCGCGATCTGCGGGTTTAATTTCTCTCTGATTGGTGAAAATGTCTGCATTTAATTGGTAAAGGTCGGAATGTCCCGAAGTATGTATCCCAACTCCTTCTTAAAATTTTTTAAGCCCTTGGTAATGAATTCAATGGTCTTTTCATTTTTCGAGGTTTCCATATCGTAAATCCTCTGCAATGCCAGCCCTCTTTCGCTCGGAACGATTCCGCCGACCCGGATTTTACGAAAATCCGCCATTTCGAAAGGCAAAGTTTCAATGTTTTTCTTAAATTCCTCAAGTAAACGCTTCGGATCGTTTCCGGGATTTTCGACGGCGGCATCGATAAATCCGTAGATTTTCTCGATCTCGTTTCGCCAGGACGAATAAAATAATTTTATCTGCTCGACGGCTTTAGCGTCGCCGCTTCCACTGCCGTCTTCAAATATGACCGACTCTAAAATAAATCCGCGCTCGACCCCGTTGCCGTTAATATTGATTTTGTTTTCGTATTCTTCTTCGGCGTTTAACCTGAAATTATAAAGAATATACCTGCCGTTTACCTGTCTGACGATCGCGCTCAGAATTCTGCGGTCGCAAATGTTCTTGAGCTTTACGATTAATTCCGTCTCGATATATTTAAAATCGGTGATCGCGACGCATTCGGAATGGCTTTCGACCAGATCGTTATTTTTTTGTGTTTCGTTTCTTTTGCCCGACCCCGCAACCGGCGGATTTTTTTCCAGAACGGTCGGCGGCAGATCGGTTTGCGAAAAACCGCTGAGACAACCGCCGAAAACAATACCGCAAACCAATAAAATTTTATTCATAACAATCCTTTAATGACCGATCAAAGAAATATCTGCATTTATTTAATCATTGTGCGGCTGAAAATTTGAATTCGCTGCACAAAACCGGGAAAAACTTCGACTGTCGGTTTTCCGAAAACCTCTTTAATCCCCGATTTGAAATTATTGTTGTCAACCGATACCAAAATGCCTGAATCTTTGTTCACGTTAAGAAGCGAGTAAAATTGTTTATAGACTTTGGGAACGGTCGTTTCCTTTTGACCTTCAAAGTCGGACAACTTTGAGTTTTTCGGCAAGCCGTAAATAATCAAGAAGTCTTTATCAAATGCTTTGCTCAAATCCTTTGCCGGTAAAAGACTGCTCACGTCATAGGCTAATCCTTTTAACTTATTCTGTCTAAGCAAAAAATTCATTCCAACCAGCAAATTGTCGGCAAATATGAATTCGACGGAATCATAATTGTCGATCTTTTTGTAAGAAATCTTGCGGATCTTTTTCTGATTATCCGAATTTTTGTTTAAAGAGTTTTCGGATTTCTCAATCTTATCTTTCACAGGCTTTCCCAGTAACTTGATAATTTCTTCTGCATTCGTCGAATCAAGCAGGAAATTCCGCCATGATTTCGTTGTCGGAAGGTCTTGCAGAACATTCTGTCCGAATAAATTTAGACCCGAAAACAAAAACAATCCGATGAAGAATAACCATTTGTGTGAAATCTTAAATTGTTTTCCTTTCATATTGATTTTGGAAATATTATTTTTTTAATTGCTTCGATAGTTATCGAATGTCATATCAATTCCGAAGTCTTTCGCCTTTAATTTGGCGATTACGTCCTGCAAAGTATCGCGGTCTTTGCCCGAAACGCGTACCGATTCGCCCTGGATCGAAGCCTGCACTTTTAACTTTGCGTCCTTGATGTACTTGACGACTTCTTTTGCCTTTTCGATCGGGATTCCCTGCTGGATTTTGACGGTTTGGCGAACCGTTCCGCCTGCCGCCGGTTCGATTTTCTGATAATCGAGCGCCTTCAAAGAGATTCCGCGTTTGATCAATTTCCCTTGCAGAATATCGTTCATATTCCGCAGTCTGGTTTCATCTTCCGCAGATAAGATCAAATCTTTATCCGCCAATTCGACCGTCGCTTTGCTGCCCTTAAAGTCAAATCTTTGGGAAACTTCCTTCGTCGTCTGATTGATCGCGTTCGTTACTTCCGCGTAATCGGTTTTCGATACAATATCAAATGAATTTTCTTTTGCCATAATCTTTTTTTCTTAACTTTATTTATAATTTTTCTGTCTCAGATACTTATTTCTTTGTCCGAACAGCTAATTTCTT
>DATLOR010000258.1:0-3440 GCA_035536135.1 Pyrinomonadaceae bacterium
ACGCCGCAACCTGCGCTTCTTTGCCTTTTTTTCGTTACCGGAAAGATGTGCCGCCCGCCAAATTTACCGCACCTTTCGGCATCGCCGCCGCTGTTTTGTCTTTAATGCTGATCGTCTGGCTTTTAAAGCAGGTTGATTACAACAAAGAAGGTTTGGTAATGCTGATCATGGCAGCTGTCGGTCTGGTCATTTATTTCGCCTATCGCTTTCTGGGCAAAAGCAATTTTGATTCTTCGTCTGAAAGTTAAGCTGTGAATTGGAGGAGTAAAAATGGCATATATCGTTCAGGGAATGACGCTGATACCGCAACAATTAAATATGAGCTGCTGGTATGCGAGCGCGACCATGTTAATTCAATGGAAAATGGATCAAAGACAGCAATCGATTGGCGGTTTGATTCCGCCCGAACTTGATGCTGAATGTCAAAAAATAAGAGACGACAACAAGGGAATTGCCAATCCGCAAATCCTCAAGATGGCGAAACGCCTCGGACTCGAAGCGATTCCGCCGATGACTCCGACCGTCGAAACGATCGAAGGCTGGCTCAAACAATACGGACCGCTCTGGGTAAACGGAAAAACGCATATTGTCGTGATCGCCGGAATTCTTTATTTTCCTGGACTCGGGTATATGTTTCTGGTTTATAATCCCGCGCCGGTCGGTGTCGGCAAGATCGAATTTAAAAGTTTGACGGATTGGTATTTGTTGGGAAATTCATCGAGTTCACGCGACACCTCAAAAAGTGTCGAAGCGGTTTTCTTATATGTGCCGGATTCTATTTAATGCAAATATGCTCACAAAAAGAAATTTAATAACAATCGGTTTAATTCTGATTTGTTTCGGCGCATCTGTTTCTGCGCAAGCAATCGAAAACGCGAGCCGTTCGACCATCGGTTATATTTCTTCAGGCGGAACGGTTGAAAATGCGAGTCGCTCGACGCTCGGCTACATCAACAGCAACGGAAGCGTCGAGAACAGCAGCCGTTCGACGATCGGCTACATTTTAGAGAACGGAACGGTCGAAAACGCGAGCCGCTCGACGATCGGCTATATCAATTCAAACGGTTCGGTCGAAAACGCAAGCCGTTCAACGATCGGTTATGTTAATTCGGACGGTTCGGTCGAGAATTCAAGCCGTTCGACGATCGGTTATGCGAAAGGCGTCAAACCCGAACACGCCGCCGCATTTTTCTTCTTTTTCTTTAAGCCGGATAAATAAAAAATATGAGTGTCGACAGAATACAGTTCAGCCTGATGCAATCCAGTTACGAAACGTACCGGACAGATACGCAGCCGTGTAAAAATCCGGCAATTGATAATCAATGCGCGGTCAGATTGAGTCTCGCACTGGTGCGCAACGGCTTTGATTTTGAAAATTTTCCCGATCAGCGGAGAATTCATCAGGGACGCACCGGCTGTCGGCTCGGCGATGAATCGCACGTCGTCGGCGCAAACGAACTGCATCGATATCTCGGCACGGTTTGGGATGCCGGACTTCGCGGAAGCGGAAGCGATATTCGCGCGCAGATTGCCTCCACGCCGGGAATTGTTTATTTCGACAGTTGTTTTCATCGCCATACGGATGCCGAAGGCAGAAACACCGGCAATCACATTGATTTATGGAACGGCGCGCAGTATTACAATCAAATATTGGACATCGGTGCCGGCGGAACTGCCCGCGCCCGAACCGATTTGTTCAGCCGCGCCAGTTACGTCAGATTTTTCTGGCTGCCGTCCTAGATCGCAAAAATATGAGAAAGTTACTGACAACTTTAATTTTACTGATACTTATCGTCAATGTTTCAGCGCAAAAAACGGTCGTGCCGATAGTTTATTTTGATGAGGATCGAGGAGAAGCCGGCGAGCCGCTCATCACCCACGGCGTTTTGCTCGGCGGTGTTGAAAACGGCAAATGGCTGAACGCGAAAACAACTTTCGGCAAACTGAAAGGCACTGAAAAATATTCGCTGCTCAATTTTGAAAGCGGCAAAAAAGGCGAATCTGTTCTGGGCGAATTCAAAGGCGATTCGATCACCTGTTTCGACAGTTATTATATCCAGCCGCAATTGAAGGTTGCCGCCAATTTTGCGCTCGGGGCGAACGCCAAATGGAATCCGTTTCCGCGTCAGCCGAAAAATGTCAGCCTGACGGACGCGAATTATAAAAAATCGATCAGGGATATTTTGCGGCTTCGCGGATTGCCGAGAAGTCCCGTCGAAATCAATAGAGCAATCAGCATCGATCTGGACGGCGATGGGCGCGAAGAAGTCATTTTAGAAGCACATCATACGGCGGAAGACGCTAATCAAAATCTGTCGGTCGGGACTTATTCGATCATCATCGTCAGAAAAATAGTCGGCGGAAAAGTCCAGAATCTTTTCGTCGGCGGATTTTTTCTAACGAAAAAAGATGAATATTTCGACGGCGATTATTCGGTTGCGGGAATTGCCGATCTGAACGGCGACGGCAAGCTGGAAATGTTTGTCGAGGTTGCCGGATACGAGGAAAATTGGCTCAATGTTTACGAAATGAAAGCCGGAAAGCCGGTTGAAATCACGGCTTTATCATATTATTGCGGTGTTTAGAGGAAAAAGTGAAAATTATAACAACAATTTTGGTTACTATCTTATTTTCGGTTTTGGCAAATGCACAGGTTGTGCCGATCGTCGAAATGCAAAGCGGCGGATTGCTCGGCGGAGTTGAAAACGGCAAATATCTGGACGCGAAAACCACCTTCGGAAAATTGAAAGGCGCAAAGAAATATTCGCTTTTCGATATTACCGGCAAAACGGGCGATATCACCGAGACGGTTCAGGCGCCCGATGAGCCGTGCGATGATTTTTACAGTTTTAATCAGGAACGCGATGAACGAAAAGGCGTCGGAATCGGCAGCAGCGCAAAATGGAATGCGCTTCCGCGTCCGCTGAAACCGATCGGTTTGACCGACAAAACTTATCTCAAAGTCGTTTCGGATATTCTGCGCTTGAAAGGCTTGCCGAAAGCGAAAGCCGTGATCGAACAAGCCGTGCGCGTTGATCTGGACGGCGACGGTGTCGAGGAAGTTCTGCTCACGGCGAGCTCCTACGGCGGAAAAATTTCGCCGCAGGCTGACGCAAATAATTATTCGTTTGTTTTACTCAGAAAGGTCGTTGCCGGAAAGGCGCAAAATATTATGATCTCCGAAGAGTACGTGAAAAAGGTTGTCGAATTCGGTGCGCCGAACCGTTTTGAGATCGCCGGGATTGCGGATCTGAACGGCGACAAAAAAATGGAGATCGTCGTTTTCGGCGAGTATTATGAGGGAAACGGTGCCGACGTTTATGAAATCAAAGGCAATAAAGCCGTCGCCATTGAAATTCTCGGTGCGGGCTGCGGAGTTTAAGCATTAAATCTTTGCGAGCTTTGCGTCTTTGCGGGGTGGAAATTATTTCCCGCAAAGA
>DATLOR010000259.1:0-2661 GCA_035536135.1 Pyrinomonadaceae bacterium
CTGAATTTATTTTTTTCATTTTATACTCCTTTGTTTTTTTATAGTTTGAAGATGGCGGCGAGCCGTTCGCCGGTGGCAAAAGATTTGCCCGCCGGTGAAAATTTACTCCGACCGGGAACGCGAATTTTCGGTAAGGCGACCAGCGCCGTGAAAAATAGTTGCCGTTCTCAATTAAAACTATACGGACGGATTGCTGATTTATGTACAAAAATGTGTCGAAACGTATTTTGCGCGTTACGAGCTGTAAAAAAATTAGATTTTTAGTTGAACAGAGCAGTGGAAAATCAATGTATTTCGATGATTTCGTCGAGTTTGGTCGTGTAGCGCGGACTCATCAATTCGCGTTTCATTTCCCACTGCTCGCGGTGTTTTTCAACGCCGAAACGAATCATATCTCTCCCGAATTTCTGAGCGATTTTATCAATCGCCGCCATCAATCGTTTGTCTTTGACGTAATCCGGTTCATCGTAAAGCCGGATCGTTTCCTCCGATTCGTAATGCAGTCCCTGCAAAATAACGCCGACGTTTTTGTAAAGATAACCGTCCTTGAAGATATGTCTCAAGCCTTGGCGCGTCCAGTCGCGCAGCTCACGGGTCGAATTTGTCGGATTCGCGAGCGGAATTGTAATCGAGTTCCGGTACTGCGGAGATTTGGAAAAGCGGTTCGTCGAAAAAAACACCGTCACGGCATTCGCGGTCAGACTTTTTCTTCGCAGATGCTCGCCGGCGCGTGTGAGAAAAACGTCCATCGCTTCCTGCAAAACTTCGATTCGTCCGACGACCGCGCCGAAGCTTCGGGAGCAGCAAATCGACTTTTTTGTCGGCGGACAAAGTTCGAGCGGCAGACAGCTTTTGCCGCGCAGCTCTTCGACGGTGCGCGCCCCCGTCACAGTCAAAAGTTTGCGGGCGTGCCGGCGGTCAAAGTGTTTCAATTGAAGCGCGGTCGTAATGCCGAGTTTCTTCAGCTTGGCGGTCGATTCGCGCCCGACACCCCAAATATCCGCGACCGGCATCTGGTCGAGAATTTCGTTCTGAATAAACTCATCCGCCATTTCAAAAACGCCGAGATTATCCTTTTTGGCAATCCGGTTGGCAATCTTTGCCAGAGTTTTATTCGGGGCGATGCCGACCGAAACGGGCAGTCCCGTCCATTTTCTGATCGATTCTCTAATCTTGTAAGCTTGCATTGTCAAAGCGTCGTAATCGCCGTCGAAATCTAATTCCACAAAAGCTTCATCGATCGAATAAACTTCCGTTTTGGGCGAGAACATTTCAAGTGCTTCCATCACTCTTGAACTCATATCGCCGTAAAGCTCGTAATTCGACGAAAAGACCGCCAGATTTTCTTTCTCGATCAGATAATCGATCTTGAAATACGGCGTTCCCATCTTGATGCCCAGGAATTTAGCTTCATTGGAACGGGCGATCACGCAGCCATCATTGTTGGAAAGCACGACCACCGGTCGATGTTCCAGTTTCGGCACGAAAACACGCTCGCACGAAACGTAAAAGTTATTGACATCAATGTGCGCGATCATCGGCGATCACCTTTTGAATTTTTGCGGACGGAAGATTTTCGGAAGGACTTTATCGAATGGAGAACAACGCCCCATATTTCATAATCCATCTCGGGCGTCAGCAGGATCGGCTGATAGATGAGATTCTCGGACATCAGATAAACCGTCTTGTCGGGGAAAACCCGCAATCGTTTGACGCACAGATCGTCGCCGATGCGGGCAACGACAATATCACGGTTTGCCGGGTCAGCCATCCGGTCAACGACAAGCAGCTCGCCTTCGCAGATTTCCGGCGACATCGAGTCGCCGATCACGCGGATAAAGAAGGTCGCGAGCTGGTGTTCGATCAAAATTTCGTTGAGATTGATCCTGCCTTCGATGTAATGCTCGGCAGGCGACGGAAAGCCCGCCGCAACGCGTGAAGAAAACAGCGGACGATATATTTTGAGGGAAAATTTCGGTTCATAAATACTGACAACGGTGCATTGCATAAGCTAAAATCAGGGAATAAATCCAATTTGAAATCAAAAAACCGTGTTACACTTATGAAACACAGTATTACACGAGCGACAATCGAAAGTCCAGAACATTCTAGAAAAGGGAAGTAACAAGGAAGTTATGTGCGGAAGATTTGCCAATAATGCCAAAAAGAAAGTCATCGAAAAAGAATTCAAGATCGGAAAACTCAATAAAGTCAGCTTTGACGCGAGATATAACATTGCGCTGTCGCAGATGATCGATGCGGTTTTGGAAACTGATGCCGAGCGCATTTTAACTAAGCTGAAATGGGGATTGATACCAATTAATTAACCTGCTTTCCCCAATGAACATTTCACTGGCGGCGTCAGCCGTCGTAAGAAATGTCTGCTATCGGACGCACGAAGAAAAACAGCTGGCAGTTTATAATTGAAGAGATCTTCAAACGGTAAAATATTGTAAATGTGAAAATAACCCGATTTTCAGTTTTTGATAGTTTTGAATACCGCTTCGCCAAATCAATTTCCAAATTATTTTCAACCGGTTGGCGCTCTTTCACTTCTCTGAGTTGTTTTTATTTTTCCGTTAATCCGGTCACGACTGAAACAATCTTATCTAAATCATTGGGTTTGATCAGGTAGGCATCGGCTCCGGCATCAATGGCTTT
>DATLOR010000260.1:0-11084 GCA_035536135.1 Pyrinomonadaceae bacterium
AATATGCCGCACACGGCTATTTTTTCCTGCTCCGATTTTTCGGCAATTCCCGCTTCAAAAAAACGTTACATTTTGCGATGGACGGAAATGTAATATATTTTGCGTTTCGGTGTCAAGCTTTTTGGAAAATAGCTTTTCGCAATACCGAAAACATTAGTCAACGGAACGAGAAAACGATTCTGAATCAGAATCCTTTAAGGCAAATTGACGCATTTTAAAACTGTCTCAAAAGTCGAAAATATTGATGAGTTTTGGGATTTTAGTTATCGGGGCGGCTTTTGAGACACTTTTGAAAAAGGTGGATTTATCAAAAAGGGGTTATGTTTATTGATTGCAACGGGTTAAACCGTCTCAAAACGGTACTTTTGAGACTTTTAGCAGTCCCCAAAAGGGGCGTTTTTGAGACGCCTTTTTATTATGCTTTATTTATAGTTGCGCCGACGTAAGGAGTCTCACCTTCCCAGAATTCGTTCAACTGGCGCCACCATTTTGCAGATTCAGGCTTCAAATACTGAACAAATTCTTCAGCATTAACCCCGTTCTCAGTATGAGAGGCTATATTTTGGATGCCTTCAAGCAGCCCGATGGTGGCGGCTTCTTTCACGTAATCGTCGCCTCCTTTGTGAAGTTTTTCGACAACATCAAAAATCGCTGGAAATTCATCAATTTTTTTACTCTTGTGTAATTCGATAAGGTGGCGGTTAAATTCCGATAAATCAATGTAGAGCAGATTTTCCTCTTCCCATTCAGCAGAATGTTCTTTCCATTTTTCGGTGAAGGAAGGACACGCTTCGAGCAAAAGCGGCATAACCTGTTCTTTAGTTATCATATTTGTTGAAGCCGTCTCAAAAAGGTCCCTTTTGACACAACTGCTATTTATTGATTGTCTCATAATTCGGCGTTTTTGATACAGCCGTTTTTCGACCGTTTTTGAAAAACAGTATTTTAAAGATTGTTCGAGGGAGGCAACAGAATAATACTCGGTTTATGCTGGATCGCTGTATCGAGAATTTCTTTCGGCGTCATTTCGTCTCTGTCAGTTCCGTCGCCGAAGTATTCATTTGGGTAGTAGATTAAGTCTGACAATTTATGATTGTCGAGTTGAACCTCCAAAAACTGTAACCAATAGTCGAGTTCGTAATCGCTGCCGACGGCGTTGCAAATTCGCGTCATTAACTCCAGTAACTCTTCATAGCTTACATCTTCTACTTTTCGGGGTCTGGGTGTTAAAACGCGGCGAACGAATGTGTCCGAGTCGATCGCGCCCGAAAAATGAAAATCTACAGTCTGCAGATTCGTTTTTGCCAAAGAGTTAAATGCCGTCCGTAAAGCGGTGCAGTCTTCAAGTCTCGAGTCGCACCCGTCGAGACGCTCTGCTAAATCCTTGAGCGTTCTAACCTTTTCTTCCTCTAATTTCGGAGGGCACAACTCTTCTCTTAAAGTCATCTTCGATTTTTTGTTTGACGATGAAAATTTTCAGATAAGGCGTCTCAAAAAGGGTCCTTTTTGAGACGCCTTATTTTACCTCTTTTTTCATTGTCCCCAAACCTGGCGTGTTTGAAACACCTTTTGGTCAGGATATGCATTTTCTGTAAAAGAACTTCAGAAGGCAAAAGATATTCTGATAAAAAGGTTATGTTTGAGCGAAAGGGGTCAATAAAAAGCCGCGAGTTTTGACGTCCACGGCTTTTCACTTTTTTAGTACTTTGATGAATTCATTTATCGAGCGGTAAAGTCCAATCCGTCTAAATCGTCCTGCAGATTAACGATCCGCGGATCGAACCGGTAACTTTTTGAAGTGACGTCGACGACATACACTGCTCCCGATGGAATATTCTTAAATCTGTAATATCCGAATGAATTTGTTCTGGCTGTCAGAAGTACGCCGTCTGAACCGGTTAAATTCACAACCGCATTAGCCACGTACCGGCTTCCCGCCATCACTCTTCCGGATAATGAAACCGCTGCCGCGGTCGGCGCGAGCTGCGCTTCGAAAGCGCCGATGTCCGCACCGTCGCCGCCCGTCGCATTCGCAATGCTCGGGTTATCAACCGGACGGAGAAATCCGCGCTGATCGGTCGTTAAACCAAAACCGAAGCCTTTATCGATCGCCGGGCTACCCGTTAATAAAGCGTGGTTCCGAGTTACTCCGCCGTTATTCGCGAGCGGCGCGAGAAACGGGTTGAGCGGGATTGCCGCCGTGCCGACTTGATTGCCGTTCGTGCCGTTGGTGATGCCGGTCGTGTTCGTGCCGATGCCGATCAGGTTGTAAGAGCTGGCTGCCGAAATGCCGCCGTTGAAATCGGGCGGGTTCGAAGCATTGACAACCGTGTTTCCGGCAACGATCGTATTGTTGAGATTGGCTGTGCCCTGGTTGGTGATGCCGCCGGGACAAGTGCAGGCTGTTGTAAATAACGATTGATTAAGAGTAACGGTCACGCTGGTGAGATTTAATGTGCCGCCGGGGTTGTTCCAAATGCCTCCGGCAACCTGCGAAGCGATGTTGCCGCTAACCGTTGAATTGATCAGGGTCAATGTGCCGCTGTTGTTGTAAATGCCTCCGCCAAATTGAGACGATGAACCGCCGCTTGTCCTGTTGGCGCTGATCGTGGAACCGGTCAGCGTCGCGGTACCGCTGCTGTATATACCTCCGCCAGCCTCACGAGACCTATTGCCGTCGATTGTGGAATCGGTCAATGTCGCTGCGCCGAGATTGTAAATGCCGCCGCCTCTAAACTGCGTCGTGTTGCCGCTGACTGCAGAACCGGTCAAATTTAATGTATTGCCGCTGTAAATGCCTCCGCCAAACTGGGAACCCGTGTTGCCGCTGACGGAGGAACCGGTCAAAGTTGTTGTGGCGGTGTTGTAAATGCCGCCGCCATTCAGCGAAGCGCTATTACCGCTAAACGCGGAATCGGTCAGGGTCAATGTGCCGCTGCTGCTGTAAATGCCGCCGCCGGAAGACCGAGACGTGTTACCGCTGACCATCGAACCGGTCAGGGTCAATGGGCGGTCGACATTGTAAATGCCGCCGCCCTCCAGCGAAGCGATACTGCCCGTAACCTTGGTATTAGTCAAAGTTGCTGTGCCGATATTGTAAATGCCTCCGCCGGTCTTCGAAGCGGTATTGTCGCTGACTATACAATCAGTGAGCGTTAAGGTGCCGAAGTTGGCAATTGCCCCGCCG
This sequence comes from Pyrinomonadaceae bacterium, assembly GCA_035536135.1. Classification (GTDB taxonomy): domain Bacteria; phylum Acidobacteriota; class Blastocatellia; order Pyrinomonadales; family Pyrinomonadaceae; genus JAFDVJ01. The sequence continues at coordinate 3,188 of DATLOR010000260.1, forward strand.
TGTCCGTCTTCGCTAGAGGCGTAAATACCGGTGGCGTCGCCCTTTGTCATTGTCAAACCGTTGAGCGTCAGATTCGACCGTCCGAATACAAAAAACACCCGGCTCACCATATTGCCCGAAATCAGCAGATTGTTCGCGCCCGTCGAGTTGGTGATCGTTAATGCGCCTGCAACGCTAATGACAAAGTGTTCGTTCACACTGATCGTGCACACGCCGCTCGGACAGTTCGGATCAGAAGCGGGAATGGCAAAGTCAATTGTGTCGTTCGATGCTAAGTTCGCATTGTTAACCGCGCCGCGCAAACTGCAATCGTTAGCCGCCGACGTGCAGGCGGTCAAAGCCGGGCTGTCGTCAGTCGTGTCGACTGTGTAACTCGCCGCGCTCGCCATTGCGGTGAAAATAAAAAGTGCGACGAGACAAACCGCAGCGCGCGCGATGATTCGTGAAAATAAGCGAATGTGTGAAAAGACTTTCGACATACGTAATGGTCATCCTCTTTGAGAAAACTTAGTTTTACGAAAATAAAGAAATCCGCGCCCAAAAGGTAATCTTTGGACGGGTCGCGGTCGAAAGCGTCGAAGATCAGGTTGTAACGCAGAAAGCGGAAGTTAATTCGAGGTTAGTCTTATTAAGACAGTAAGTAAAGCCATTATTGAAAAAAGAGGTTGAACCGCCGGCATTCGTTGACAGCTTTTATTTAAGGGTTTCACAAAGGGTCCTTTTTGGGACACCTAAATTTACCACTTTTAGATCTGTCTCAAAAGGGGGGGGGTTGAGACAAAAGTAAAATTGGCAACAGTTTTTTTAGTTGGTTGGCTTCATACTCCCGAATGTGGTCGCTACCGTCAAAGATTTAACCGCATTCGGCGCGGACGAAATCGACTGGCGCGGCAGAAGCGTCGTGAACGCTTCGCCGCTCGCCGGATCCGCGGCGATTTCCAAGTAACGATTCGCCCCCGAAAACGCGTTCGCGCCGAAATTAAGACTAATTAAAATGCTTTGTGAAATAGATTTTTTGAATATAATTTTTTTTCTGTTTTATTGTCAGCGAAGCCATTAACATTGAAAGAGTTGTCGAATTGTTTTTATCTTTTCTTACCGTTAATTTTGATAACGAGCAACAGCGAATTGATAACGCGAACCGATATAACTCGTTCCGACGGCGATGATTTTTCCGTCGCTTTGCGTTTTGACCGAGTAGATAACGTCGTTACTTGAACCAATTGCGGTCGTAACAATGCCGCTTTTGCCGAAAGTTAAATCGAGTGAGCCGTTCGAGTTATAGCGAGCCAGTGAGAAATCGTAAGTCGTACCGATGACACTGTAACCGGCGGCGACAATTTTGTCGTCGCGCTGCAGCGTAACGCCATAAGCAATGTCGTCGTTGCCGACTCCGGTAGTGGCGCCAAGATTGGTCTTAACCTTTCCGAGATTGCCGAAACTCGGGTCGAGCGAGCCGTCGGCGTTATAGCGCGATAAGGCATAATCCGAATATGAAACCGGAGAACCTATATAAATAGTATTTCCGGCGAGAACGATTTTGTCGTCCGGCTGAACGGCGACGGCATAAGCGTAATCATTTGCCGCGTCGTAAAAGTGCGTTGTGGTAACGGAATCCAAATACCCACCGTTCGGATTTATACGCGCCGCCGAGAAATCGTATTTTTGATAAGAATTGTCATAGAAGCTTGTTCCGCCGATGATTATCTCGCCGCTCGATTGCAGCGCGGCGGCGTAAGCGTAGCTGAAATACTGGCTGCCGATTACGCTGAAGGTTTTTCCGCCGCTGCCGAAAGACGTGTCGAGCGATCCGTCGGAATTGTAACGCACAAGAGCGTGACCGGGACCGATGCCGGCAGTGAAATTTGTCGTGCCGACGGCGACGATTTTTCCGTCCGGCTGAACGACTATCGAGTAACAGGTCGAGTTCGCGGATTGGTAACCGGGATAAGAAACTTCCGTAAAAACTTTGCCGCCGCTGCCGAACGAAGCGTCGAGCGTGCCGTTGGCGTTGTAGCGCACAACGGCGTAATATCTGCGCGCGCCCGAATAGGAATATACTTTGATAACGTACCCGCCGACGATGATTTTGCCGTCCGGCTGCAAAGCTACGGCGTAAGCCTCTTCATCGGAATTAGTGCCGTTGGTCAAATAGGTCGTGATAACCGCGCCGCCGCTTCCGAATGAAGCGTCGAGCGTTCCGTTGGCATTGTAGCGGACGAGCGCAATATCCCAGTTCGAGCCGTTGTAAGTTCTGCCGGCGGCGACGATTTTATCGTCCGGCTGAACGACGGCGGCAAGCGCCCGCGTCTCGTTTCTCCCGATCGGAGTAAGCGCGACTCCGGCGTTGCCGAACGTCAAATCTAAATCACCCGGCGCGGCGTAAATCGCGGGCGCAGCGCAAAAGATTGCCGCCAAAAATAAAATGATTGAAAATCTACATTGAATTGCTTGCTGAAATTTCATAATTCCTCCTGTTCAAAAACTCGCGAATACTTTTTAGATAGAATTTTCACTTGAAAGCAGAACAATTTTCGCAGACGGACATCGCCGCTGTAACTACTCATTTGAGTAGGGCTGGAAACGAAAAAACAATGAATATATTGGTCAGCGCGGAAATAATTGCCGAAAGCGTTGAAACGAACCGCAAAGGCGTTAATAACGACCATGCAGCCGTTAATTAACACAGTCGGAGCGTTAATGCCACCGTAAAGCCATTAAAAGGCACCGTCGAAGCACATTAGTCCGTTTTTGAAGTTATTGATTACGACTAACGCAAACCGAAAAAAGACTTTGATTTATAGACCGAGTTTTCAGACTATTTTAAGATAAACAGAAGGATTATTGAAGAGTGTAGAAAAAGGTCTGTAAAACGGTTGTTTTTCAGACCAAAATATTAGAGTTCGGTGGAGGAGCCGTCCAAATGCTCTATTCTGTCGTGCGCCGCATAGGCAAAAAGCTAGCGGTTTAAGTTGTAATAGATTCGATAAATTTCTTGTCTAAAAATCAGACTAGTGCCATACTTGTTCGTCTAATTCGGCTTTTTCAGGACAAAAACAAAAAATGGTTTTTAACGGTAGTTCCAGACGATTTGAAAATTCGCCGACGGTGTTGATTTTTTTTGCGTTATTCGCGTTTTTTTTTGTTTCCGTCTTAAAAGCCGAGCGTCTGCCGGTCAAAACTTATACGATCGCCGACGGGCTTCTGCGCGACAATGTTTATAAAATCAAACAGGACTCGCGCGGTTTTTTATGGTTTACGACGGTCGAAGGCGTTTCGCGTTTTGACGGTTACGCCTTCACGAATTTTACGACCGCCGACGGATTGCCCGACCGCCGCGTCAACGATTTTCTCGAAACCCGCGACGGAACGATTTACATCGCGACGGACAGAGGTTTAGCCCGTTTGAATCCAATTGGAGTACGCGCTCGCGAAGCGTCGTCTGCCGCCAATCAAAACGGTTCGCTTTTTACGGCTTTCCTGCCGGTCTCGGAACGTGCCTTTGCAATCAACATTTTGTTTGAAGATGAGGACGGAACCGTCTTCGCCGGAACGAGTGACGGTCTTTATCGCCTTACCCTAACTGACGGAGAAACAAAGCTTGAATCCGTGAATTTGGGCGGCGTGCCGGATGGCGAACCGCTCGAAATTCGCGCAATTATTAAGGACCGCAAGGGCGCGATGTGGATCGGAAGCGGAAACGGAATATTTCGCATTGCACCGGGCGGCGCAGTCGAACGATTCGATAAAAAGAGCGGTTTGCCCGATGTCAGCATTTCGGTTATTTACGAAGACAGAAATGGGCGTATCTGGGTCGGGTTGCGCCCGAATCAAAAATCCGGTTTACTGCTTCTGGTCGCTGAGCCGCACGAAAATCAAAACATCGTCGAGCGTCATTACCACGAAAAAGACGGGTTGCCCGCAGATTGGGTTACCGCATTGTCGGAGTCCAGTGGCGGTAAATTTTGGGTCGGCACGACGCGCGGTTTGTGCGAATGGCAGGGTGAGGGCGGCAAGTCGGTGTGCAGAACTTACACGGCGAAAAATGGTTTGTGCGACAAGGAAATTTGGACGCTTATTGAAGACAAAGACGACAATCTCTGGGCAGGCACGCGGTGCGGGGTAATGAAATGGACGCGTTACGGTTTTACGACTTACACCGAGGCGGACGGCACCGGCGATACGCTCGCCAATTCGATTTTCGAAAACAGCGCGGGCGAGCTTTTCGCGAGCTTTAACAATGGTACGAGCCGCACGGTAAGCCGATTCGACGGCGAAAAATTTGAACTGGTCAAACCGCATTTTCCTTCGGACATAATCTATTTCGGGTGGGGCTGGAAACAAACGGCGCGGCAGGACCGGGGCGGCGATTGGTGGTTCCCGACCGCCAAGGGGTTATATCGTTTTCGGCGCCCCGTTCGGTTTGCGGATCTATCTAAAACCGCGCCTCAAAAAATCTCGTTCGGTGAGAAGGGCAACGAAACATTTCGCTTTTACGAGGATTCGCGCGGCGACTTTTGGGTGTCGACGATCGGCACGGCTTTTGAATTGTGGCATCATCAACGAGCGGAGAACGTTTGGCAAAACGTTTCCAATGAAGCGGGTATCAGCCAGTCGCGCATCGCGACGGCTTTCGTCGAAGACGCCCGCGGCAATCTCTGGATCGGCACCGGCAGCGACGCAAACGATACGGCTTTGATTCGTTACCGCGACGGAAACTTTAAGGTTTATACGCGTGCCGACAGCGAATTGCTCGCCGGTTGGATACGTGATTTATACGTCGATCACGCGGACAGACTTTGGATTACCGATACTGAAACGAGCGTCTTGCGCCTTGATGATCCGGAATCCGAGAGATTGGATTTCAAACGTTACACTCCGGCGGAAGGTCTTTCAAGCGTCGGTGTCTCATGCATTACCGAGGACGCGTTCGGCAGAATTTACATCGGTACGGGGCGCGGGCTTGACCGCCTGACGCCGGAGTCCGGGCAAATCGAAAATTTTACGACCGCCGACGGGCTGCCGAGCAGCAGTGTCGAAATCGCTTACCGCGACCGGCACAGCGATTTGTGGTTCGGCACGACCGGCGGCTTAACGAGGCTCAGTCCCAAACCCGAGCGTGCGCGCAAACCGCCGAATGTTTTGATTACGGGCTTGCGCGTCAGCGGCGAATCACAAAACATTTCGGTTCTCGGCGAAAGCTCGATCAAAGCGCTCGAATTAAATTCAGACCAGAAGCAGGTCAGCATCGATTTTTTAGGCTTGGGCGCGAGCCTCGGTGAAAGACTGAAATACGAATATCGTTTGGCGGGCGCTGATTGGATACCGGCAAACGAACGAACGGTAAATTTCGCCAATCTCGCGGCGGGCGAATATAAATTCGAGATTCGCGCCCAGACCGCCGACCGCATTTACAGCCAACCTGCGCTCGTTGCCTTTCGGATCGCCGCGCCGTTCTGGCAGCGCCCGTGGTTTATCGCTTCGGCTGTAATTTTAACGGCGCTGGCGATTTACTTTTTTTACAAAACGCGTTTGGCGCGCCTGCTCGAAATGGAGCGGATGCGGACGCGCATCGCCACGGATCTGCACGACGACATCGGCGCGAATCTGACGCGTATTTCGCTTCTGAGCGAAGTTGCGAGCCGGCAGGCGGCAGGCGAAAACGGCAAAAAAATTCTGCCCTCGATTGCCGAAATCGCGCGCGAATCGGTTGCTTCGATGAACGATATCGTCTGGGCGATCTCGCCCGAACACGACAGCCTGATTGATCTGACGCGCAGAATGCGCCGCCACGCCGAGGAAGTTTTCGTACTGCGCGATATCGAGCTGGTCTTTAACGCGCCGGATTCCGACTTGCGCTTGAGCATTGGCGTCCGGCGCGACGTTCTGCTGATTTTCAAAGAAGCCGTCAATAACGCCGCGAAACATTCAAATTGTTCACGTGTGGCGATCGATTTCCGCTGCGAGCATTCTGCTTTGCGTTTGCGAATCGAAGACGACGGCAAAGGTTTCGATCCTAAAAACATGGAAAGCTACGGACAGGGCTTGCGAAGCATGGCGCGCCGCGCCAACGCTCTCGGCGGCGATCTGACCATCAAATCGAAAAGCACTGGCGGCGGAACAATTGTCAGGTTTGAAATGCCTCTGTCGCCGCGCCGCCGCGCTTAATCGTCCTCCTCCTTCTCCTCCTCATCCTGCACATATGGGTAGTTACGCTTCTCAATCTCTTTTGTTATAAATCAGCATATTTATCTGTAAAAATTAATGGAAATAACTGTCAAGACGCCATCAGTCGAAAAGAGCAAATTGCTGAAAATTCTCGGAATCGGTTTCGAACTGGCGATTGTGATCGGCGGAACGATCCGTGTCGGAATTCTACGCCCGCCCGGTATTGCCGTCGATTGTCTCAACCGGCGCGCGGATTCTTTTAATCGTCTATGCTATCGGAAACACGACGACCGGTATTTACTCGATCGGAATTCTGCTTTTGCTGTATCCGGTTTATTTGATTTTCAGACGAATAGCGGGAGGCGGGCAATGAAAATTTTTATACTCGCCGTCTTATTGATCGTCGGCGCGCCAATGATCGTTTTATGTCAGAAAAAGCAGAGTGACAAGATGGTGAACGAACTGATGCATCTCGAGCGCGATTGGGTCGCGGCGAGTTTGAAACGCGATCGGACATGGCTCAAAAGCTTTTTCGCGGATGAGTTCGTTTCGACGCATCCGACGAGCTGGACGATCAAAAACACAGCCCGGGAAATCGCCGACACGAAGGAAGAAGAGCAAACGCCCGATTCTTCCACGCTCGGCGATATGAAAGTGATCGTCGCCGGGAAAACGGCGATCATTACCGGAACGGCGTTTGAGGTCGGCGGCGTTCATAAACTCACCGACCGTAATCGCGGGTTATCTTTTTACCGACACTTTTATCCGTTGCGGCGGCAGACGGCAGCTTCTCGCCTCGCATTCTTCGAAGGTTCCCGAGAAGTGAAATTAACCCGCAGGAACGCCGCCAAAGAAGAAAATTTCGTGATTGAAAAAGTCGAACACAAAGAGAAAGCCGGCGGGAGGCAGTTATTAAACGCAGAACTCTGCGCGAATGTTTAATTCAAAGACGAGGTGAAAGCACTTATGAAACGTACACTTGCAACTCTGGTTTTAGCGAGCGCGGCGTTGTTTATTACCGCTTCAATCAAATATAAAACGGCAATCGCTCAGGGCAAAGCGAGTAAAGAAAACTTTTCTACCAAAGCCACCAAATATCCGACGATGATGGATATGACTTTCCCTGAATTTGAGGCGGCTTCGAAAAAGACGGACGTGATGCTGTTGCCGATCGGGGCGATCGAAGAACATGGCTCTCATCTGCCGCTCGGGACTGATGCCGTCGAGGCGACGGCTCAAGTTTTTTATGTTCAAAAATATTTGCGCACTGTAGGACGAGTCAAGACGATTGTCGGTCCGCCGCTGAACATCGGCATCACTAATGAAGCGAGCGACCGCGCGCGTGACGGCACATATATGTATCCGGGAAGCCTGACCGTCGGCAAAGAAACCTTTGTCGCCCTTTACCTGGACGTTTTGCGTTCTCTGCACGACAACGGGATGAACCGCGTTTTTCTTTACAGCGGGCATCTCGGCGGACGGCACCTGGAGGCGATTGCTCAGATTGTCGAGGAGGCTAACAAAAAAATCGATGGAATGAAAGTTTATGCACTCATCGAAAGCGAGCGGCTCGAGCAAATGAAACTGAAACCGAGCATAAACATTTTACCCATCGAAAAAGGACAAAACTTCGAGATGTTGACCGCGCTTCTCGGACGGGGAAAGGATCAGGCGTTCAGCACGCACGGCGACGGCACGGAAACGAGTTTGATGCTTTACTTCGACCCCG
>DATLOR010000261.1:0-2992 GCA_035536135.1 Pyrinomonadaceae bacterium
TGAAAAACGCAAAAAGCGTTACATTTTATTCATCTTGAATATAAATGAAACGCTTTTTCGCTACGCTCAACGGGCGAGGACAAGCCGTCGCCCCTACATTTTAATTAAGTTAATTAACCTAAACCCTAAATTTTATTCCGACCGAATCGACTTCCTTGTATTCCGAATCGACGTCTTCCGAGGAAAGCGCGACGCGGTAATTTTTCGATTGCTTTTGCTTTGTAATGAGCAAATCGTCCTTTGTTTTAAGCAGATCGGCGCGGTTATAGACGGAGATCTCAAAGTTGTAACCGTGCGTGATCGCGTCTTTCGGACAGGCTTCGACACAGAAACCGCAGAAAATACAGCGCCCGTAATCGATGTTATAGACTTTCGCGTAACGCTCGTCGCGTCCGACGCGTTCGGCGTACGGTCGCGCATCGTCCTGCGCTTCGATATAAATGCAGTCCGACGGGCAAGCCGCCGCGCAAAGATAACACGCGACGCATTTTTCCTTGCCGTTTTCGTCAACGTGAAGCAGGTGCATTCCGCGATAACGCGGCTGAACCGTAACGGGAACATCCGGGTACTGCACCGTCCATTTTTCACGCGGGATTTCGGAGATCGTCCGTTTCATTCCCTTTAAAACGGCGACGGTTGATTGAATTACATCAGTGATAATCGACATATTTAATATTCTAACTCAAAAAACTTGTTAGTATCTACTTAAAACCCCGAAAAGTATCGCCAGCGCGAATAATCCGACCACCGCTAAAATTGACAGTGCGCCGGTAATAATTCCGCCTAAGGCGAGTCCGCTGCCGCCGTATTGGTCGGGATTTTGCTTGGCGCGGCTGCGCGCTAAAAAGCCTGTAATAATTGCCGCCAGTCCTAAACCCGGCGAGACAATGCCGCAGACCAGATTAACGAACGGAATGATCAAGCCGACGAGCATCACCAAACTCACACCGCCGCAGGCGATCGACGCGATTGCCAAGCCCTGACTTTGTCCGGACTTGACGACCGGCGGCTGAAAAGGCGTATTTGCGCCCAAGCCTTGTTCTTGCCAGTTCGATTCGGGCGACGGCGGCGGATTCCATCCGCTTTGGATCGGCTGACTGCCAAATCCCTGATTTGCCTGGTCAAACTGCGATTGCCCCGAGCCGAATTGATTTGAAGGCTCCTGAAACGACGGTGTCGGCGGTTCAAAAGACGACTTCGGTTCTTCGTACGGCGTTTGCTGCGGTTGATTGAACTGCGCGTCATTCTGCACATCGAACGGCGATTTCGTCGGCTCGTCAAAAGACGATTGCTGCTGACCGAACGGCGACGGCGGCGCGTCGAAAGACGATTTCGGCGCATCGAACGGCGAAGACATCGGCGCGTCATTCGGTTTTGAAAAAGGCGAATCGCTCGAAAAAGGGGATTGCTCCGCTTTCGGCGCGCTGTCCCACGGATTTTGCATAACCGTCTGCGGAAGATCATCCTCGGCATCTTCTTTCGAAGATGAACTGCCAAAGCTCGGCGGACTCAGATCGGGTTCGTTAAATTTCGGCGGTTCGGGCTGCAAAAGCGTCGGGTCGGCGGAATAATCCGGCGCGGCTTCCGGTAAAGGCTCGTTCGGCTGGGAAAACCCGCTGAACGGAGACGAAGGCGTTTCGGCTTTGATCTCTTCCTTGATTTCTTCAAACTTCGGCGGTTCGGGCTCGATGTCTTCCAAAACGGGTTTGTCCTGCCTGATCGGTGTCGCCACCATCGTTTTCAAAGGGTCAAATTCTTCTTCCGGCAATTGGAGCAGATCACCGCTTTCATCAGTTTTGGCCGAACCTGCCACCATCGTTTTGAAAGGATCCGACGGCGGGATCGAAGCGGCGATGTCTTCCTGACGAACGACGGTCGTTTTTAAAGGGTCTTCGGGTTGCGATTCTTCAACCGCATCGACGAGCGGTGTTCCGTCCGTCTGGCAAAAACGCATTGTATCAGGAAATTCTTTCTGGCAATTCGGGCATTTTTTCATGTGTTTTCCGTCCTTTCTTTTAAAGTTTTCTGAAGTTGTGGAAAGTTGCGGAAAGTTGCAGAAAGTTTGTTAAAAACAGTTGCCGCCGAACTACCTGCAACTTCCTGAAACTCTGTAACTTCCTGCAACTTTTATATCCTTTTACTTAAACTAATTCAAGTTTGCTGAAGAAATATCCGATCTCGATCGCGGCATTTTCGTCCGAGTCCGAACCGTGCACCGCATTTTCGCCGATCGAACCCGCAAATTCTTTGCGCAGAGTTCCTTCCGCCGCTTCCGCCGGATTTGTCGCGCCCATCAGATCGCGCCACGCTTTGACGGCGTTTTCCTTTTCGAGTGCGAGTACGACGCACGGACCGCTCGACATAAATTCGGTCAATTCGCCGAAAAACGGACGTTCCGCGTGAACTGCATAAAAGCCTTCCGACTGACGTTTCGATTGATGAATCAATTTCATCCCGCGAATCTTGAAACCCGCGCTCAAGATTTTGTCGATAATTTTTCCCGTATGCCCTTTTGCGACCGCATCGGGCTTGATAATTCCAAATGTTAAATTACTCATTGTTTATTTATTATTTTCCTCTTGTTTTTCTCAGTAAAATCAACTCAAATCAACCTTCGCCCATAAAGACCAGATCAATATCGAGATTGATTTCACCTTCTTTGTTTATTAAAAAATCGTTATTGTAATATTCCGCACACATCCAACATTTATCATTGACGGTCGAATAGATAAAGTATTTGGCAAAGGGCAAAGTTATTCGATATTTTCCTTTGTCGTCCGTCTTAACAAAATATTCGTTATAAGCTTCGTCCCTAATTTTAATTACCGCGCCGGCAATTATCTTTTTATCTAATTTGACCGTTCCGGCTAAAACCGCTGACGGTGCTTTTTTCAATTTGACCTTAATTGTCTGCCCGGCAATCTTTGCGGCATTGACCTTGAATTTTTTAGTTTGAAAGCCTTTTTCTTTAATCTGAAAATCATAGACTCCG
>DATLOR010000262.1:0-12281 GCA_035536135.1 Pyrinomonadaceae bacterium
CGGAAAACGCGAATTCGACAAATTCAGCCTGCGCAAACTGATTCAAATCGCTTCCATCGGATACGGGACGATCATTGGGTTTCATCCCGAAGGCAAACGCAATCTGAACGAAAATCCATACGATTTTCTGCCCGCTCAGCCCGGTGTCGGAGCCGTCATTATCAAGGCGAAACCGCAAGTTATTCCGGTTTTTATCGCCGGTTTGGGAAACGATTTGCCGAAACAGGTTTTGGGAAATTGGACGGGCGGCGAAAAAGTGCGCATCTGGTTTGGCGAACCCGTCGATTTGTCGGAATTTTACGCTAAATCAGACCGCCTCAGAACTCACAAGGAAATCGCCGATTTTCTGATGACCAAAATCGCCGAGCTCGGGGAACAAGACCGCGAGAAATTCGGAAAATGATTCGCAATCTTTTCAATGGCGCTTTGAAAACCTAAAATAAAAAAAGTTAAATTTTTGAGGAAAAGAACAAGGTGGAAGCAGCTTCAAACGAGATAAATACAACAATTAATAAACCCGTACTCGAAATGTCCTCGAAACGCCGTTGGGCGGTCACGATCGGCGTGATGACCGGAATGTTCATCGCCGCGCTAGAGGCAACAGTGGTCGGGACGGCAATGCCGACCGTCATTTCCTCGCTCGGCGGTCTGAATCACTACAGCTGGGTTTTCTCGGCGTATCTCGTGACCTCGACCGTGACAGTTCCGGTTTGGGGCAAACTTTCGGATTTATACGGTCGCCGTTTGCTTTACCAGCTCGGAATTGCCGTGTTTCTGCTTGGAACTTTGCTTTCGGGACTTTCGACCTCGATGACGCAATTGATCATCTTTCGGGCGATTCAGGGACTCGGCGCGGGGGCGCTCGTGCCGCTCGGAATGACGATCATCGGCGATATTTTTACGCTCGAAGAACGCGCCAAAATGCAGGCGTATTTCAGCGGCGTGTGGGGACTTTCGAGCGTCGTCGGTCCGGTTGTCGGCGGTTTTATTACCGACCAGATTTCGTGGCGCTGGGTTTTTTTCATTAATCTGCCGGTCGGAATTATCGCGGCGATCATTATCGGTTTGGCATTAAAGGAACCGAAATTAACCGAAAAACCGAAGGTCGATTACGCGGGCGCGGGACTTTTGATGATCGCGATCAGCCTTTTGATGCTCGCACTGGTCGAAGGCGGCGCGTCGATCTCGACGCTGTTGACGCCCGAAAATATTCTGCTGATCGGCGGCGCAATAGTTTTGCTGGTTTTGTTCTTTTATGTCGAAAAACGCGCTAAAGACCCGATCATTCCGTTCAATCTTTTTCAAAATCGAACTGTTTCGGTCTCCGTCGCCGCCGGATTTTTAGCCGGTGTCGCGATGTTCGGCGCGATTTCGTTTATTCCGCTTTTCGCCCAAGGCGCTCTCGGATCGACCGCAACCGAAGCCGGTTCACTGCTCACGCCTCTGATGCTCAGCTGGGTTTCAATGTCGGTGATCGGCGGTCGTTTACTGCTTAAGGTCGGTTATCGAAACATTGCTTTGATCGGCTTTGTCGTTCTCTCGGTCGGCTTTGTATTTCTCGCAATGTTTCAGCGCGATACGCCGCGATTCTGGCTTTATTTCGATCTGGTTTTGATCGGCGCGGGTTTGGGATTAACGATGCTGACGCTTCTAATCGCTGTTCAACAAGCCGTCGAACGCTCGAAGCTCGGCATCGCGACTTCGCTCAATCAATTTTCACGCGCGATCGGCGGCGCATTCGGCGTGGCGATTATGGGGGCGTTTCTAACCGCCGGGTTGGCAGTGCATCTGAATTCCGCCGCCCAAAACGGAAACGCGAATTTAACGGTCGAACAAGCCAAAGCCTTTGCGGCAAACCCAAACGCGCTGGTTGATCCGACCGAAAAAGCGAAAATCTCGCCCGCCACTCTCGATATTTTACAGGAGGCAATGGCGACTTCGATTCACCGCGTCTTTTGGGTCGGTGCGATTCTTTCGGTTTTGGCGTTAGCCGTGACGTTTCTGCTTCCGGTTCAGACCAAAAAACAGGAAGAGGACTTGGAAATTCATCTGTCGTCAGACTGCGGCGAACGGATGATCATGTCCGAACAAACAACCATCAATCAGCGAAATCAGCCCGAAGCCATCACGGAAACGCACGAACGAAAGACTTAAACCTGCTTATCAAAACCGATTAGACTCGAAATCTGCGCAGCCGATTTTTTGACCATTTCGACGATTTTCGGCAAATACGATTCATCAAGCCGGATGATCGTGTCGGAAGTGCCGAGCGCGGCGACGATCTTGCCCTGCGCGTCGAAGATCGGCGACGAAATACAGCGCACGCCCGCAGCGTTTTCCTCGTCGTCAACGGCAAACCCAAAGGTTCGCACTTTTTCCAGTTCCTTCAAATAACGCTTCGGATTTGTTATGGTTTTCGTCGTTTTCTTTTCCATCCCGCGCAAATCCAAAATCGCCGAAACTTCCGTGTCGGTCATTTGCGAAACCAGCACTTTGCCGATCGCCGTAGAATGAACCGGAAGGCGGTGCCCGATCCAGATATCCATCTTGATAAAACTGTTCAGGTTCTCGACTTTCTCGACATAAACAGCGCGACCGTTGTCCAAAACCGCGAGATGCGTTGAAAGATTTGTCCGTTTGACGAAACTTTCCATAATCGGTTTAGCAACTTCGCGAATGTCCGTATGCGTTGCCGATTCGCGCGTCAGACCCATTAATTTCAAGCCCAGACGGTATTTTCCCGAATTGGTTTCGCGCGTCAAATACCCGCGATTCTCCAAAATCCGCAAAATATAACTTGCCGAACTTTTCGGTAATTTCAAACGGCGGCTGATGTCCGAATTTGTCAAACCGCCGGTGCTGTGTGCGACGGTTTCAAGAATCGAAAGCGTTCGCTCGACCGTGTTTTTACTTTCAATCATTTCTCAGTTTTGCTCTTTTATTCAAGGTTTTCGACGAAAAAAGTCTAACAATCATTGCCTTTATTTTCAAGTTTTGTTCGCCATTGTGAAAAAATGTTCAAAATTACGAACAAATGAAAGATTATTATTTGAATATTTTGATAATTAATTATAATCAGTTCGTAAAAGAGAACATCTGTTCAAAATATCGAACACTTTGGAGAATAATTTATGACGATGAAAACCGAATTCGGATTTGAGGAACGCATTAATCACGCGCCTTCCGATTATCAAATGCCGAAAGATTTTGCCGAATTTTTTCTACCGCTGCATACGGAATTTACGCAGCGTCAAAAAGCATTGGCGGCAAAGCGCAGCGAAGTTTTGGAAAATTCGCACAGAAGAGTTTTGCCCGATTATTTACCGGCAAGCGAAGCGAACGAGGCGAACTGGAAAATTAAAGTGCCGGATTGGTGCAAAGACCAGCGCAATCAGATGACCGGTCCGGCGGACGATGCCGAATTGGTCGTCAAAATGCTAAATTCGGGTGCGCCGGGTGTAATGATCGATCTGGAAGATTCGATGGCAAACCTTTGGGAAAATCTGCAAACCGGCTATGAAAATTCGCGCTTGGCGCTTGGCGGTAAATTAAGCTATTACGACAAAAAGCGCTCAAGGGAAGTTTCGATTAAAGAAAGCGAAACGGTTTTGCTGATTCGTGTGCGCGGTTTGCATTTGAATCAGGCGAATATTTTACCGAACGAGCTTGTTTCCGCGTCCGCGTTTGATGTCGCAAATATTGCATTTCGGGTTGAAGCGGAAAAACTAAAATATCCGCTGACGTTTTATATTCCGAAATCCGAATCGGCGGAAGAAGCTCTGTTTTGGCGCGATTTGTTCCAAAGAATTGAAGAAGCGAAAGGCTGGGAACGCGGGTTTATCAAATGTTTCGCGCTTGTCGAAGCGCATCCGCTCGCGTTTCAGATGGAAGAATTTTTATACAATCTGCGTGAGCATATTCTGGGTTTGAATCTCGGTCGGTGGGATTATATGGCGAGCCTGATCCATTTCAATTTGACGGATAAAAATTGGGTTTTGCCCGATCGAAACACGATTCCTTCGGATGTCGCCTTCTTTCAAAACCTGCGCGAATTGATGGTCGAGATTTGCCACAAACGCGGAGCACTGGCGATCGGCGGAATGACCGCGCTGTTTCCGAATCGCGCGAATAAGGAATTAAACGAACGAGCCTTGGAAGTATTAAAAGCCGATAAATTGAACGAAGCAAACGTCGGAATGGACGGCGCGTGGACCGGTCATCCCGACCAGAACGAAATCGCGGTCGCGCAATTTCCGATCCCAAACCAAAATTTTGTCCGGCGTGAAAACGCGGTTCGTTTTCCCGATCTACGACCGATACCTGCAAACATCGGTAAGAAAACCCTCGACGGAACGCGTGCCGCGATTCGCATTGTGATTCGCTACCGCCACGGAGTTTTGAGCGGTAAAGGCGCGTCTCTGCTTGATGGTTTTATGGAAGATCTTGCGACCGACCGCATTTATCGTCTGATGATCACACAAAGAATTCTGCACCGTGACAGCGCAAAAATTGTTGATTCGCTAGAAAACGAAATCAAGCATACGCCCGAATTGATCACGAAACTTTTCGAAGAGGAATTGGCGAAGATTTTGAACGAATTGCCCGATGATGTTTCTGAAAACGAGCGCGAAAAATATGTTGAAGCAAGACGAATTAGCGAAGAAATGATTACAAAAGGTCAGCACGACCCGATTTAAATTTAAAGTTTTGACTGGAGTGCAGGCGACTCGTCCGCGCTCCGGTCTTAAAAATAAGGAGAAAATAAATGACAAAAGATGAACAAATTAAAACTATTGAAAGGGATTGGGCGGAAAACCCGCGTTGGGAAGGAATCGAAAGACCGTATTCGGCGGAAGACGTTTTGCGTCTGCGGGGTTCGGTGAAAATCGAACATACGCTTGCCGCAATCGGTGCGGAACGGCTTTGGAATTTGATGAAAACGACCGATTACGTCAATGCGCTCGGCGCACTGACGGGCGGACAGGCGATTCAGCAGGTGCAAGCCGGATTACCGGCGATCTATTGCAGTGGTTGGCAAGTCGCGGCAGACGCGAACATTGCGGGACAAGTGTATCCTGACCAGAGCCTTTATCCCGCGAACAGCGTTCCTGAACTCGTCCGCCGCTTGAATAACGCCTTTCGGCGCACAGATGAAATATACACCGCTGAAGGAAAAAATGAAACTTACTGGTACGCGCCGATCGTCGCCGATGCCGAAGCCGGATTCGGCGGAAATCTGAATGCATTCGAATTGATGAAGGCGATGATCGAAGCCGGCGCGTCGGGCGTGCATTTCGAAGATCAATTATCATCAGCTAAAAAATGCGGGCATTTGGGCGGAAAAGTTCTCGTGCCGACTACGGAAGCGATTCAAAAGCTCGTTGCGGCGCGGCTCGCGGCTGACGTTTGCGGAACGCCGACCGTTTTGATCGCCAGAACGGACGCGAATGCTGCCAATCTATTGACTTCAGACGTAGATCAAAACGACAAACCGTTTACGACGGGCGGACGGACGATCGAAGGATTTTTCTCGGTGAAAAACGGAATCGAACAGGCAATTTCGCGCGGGCTGGCTTACGCTCCATTTGCCGATTTGATCTGGTGCGAAACTTCAAAACCCGATCTGGACGAAGCGCGCCGTTTCTCGGAAGCGATTCACGCGCATTTTCCGAATAAAATGCTGGCTTACAATTGTTCTCCTTCGTTTAACTGGAAGAAAAAACTCGATGATGAAACGATTGCAAAATTTCAAACGGAGCTCGGCGCGATGGGCTACAAATTTCAGTTTATTACTCTGGCTGGTTTCCATTCGCTTAATTATGCGATGTTCGAGCTCGCGCGAAATTACAAAGAATCGGGAATGACTGCGTATTCAAGGCTGCAGGAACAGGAGTTTGATTCGGAAATCGACGGTTACCGCGCGACAAAACACCAATCGTTTGTCGGGACAGGTTATTTCGATGCCGTGACGCAGGTTATCACGGGCGGAATTTCATCGGTAACTGCTCTGAAAGGTTCAACCGAAGAAGAGCAATTTGATGAAATACTCGTTTCCGAAGAACAAATCGCGGTTGCGATCTAGATCGAACAGATTTTATAAAATTGAAGCTAATCTTTTTTCTGGAAAGATTAGCTTTTTTTTGTGTTTGATTTGACCTTTTGGAAAAATAAAGTTAAAGCTAAAACAACATAAAAATTCAATAATTGAAATTCAAAATATCTTTCCTTTGATGAATTTCAAACAAAATCTTAAAAATTTTCAAGTTGGGGACAAATGACAGAATCAGCAGATACGAATCAAACGACGTCAAGAATTCCGGTGAGTGCCGAATTGACCAAAGGGCAAATCTGGCAAGTGATCGGCGCATCGAGCGCGGGAACGGTGATCGAGTGGTATGACTTTTACATTTTCGGAGCTCTCGCGACGATCATTTCGCCGCTTTTTTATCCGCCGGGCAACGATACTTTCGCGCTGATTATGTATCTTCTGACCTTTGCGCTCGGGTTTATCGTGCGCCCGTTCGGCGCGTTGTTTTTCGGGCGGATCGGCGATCTGGTCGGTCGGAAATACGCGTTTTTGGTAACGCTTCTGATCATGGGGTTTTCGACGGCGGCGGTCGGTTTTCTGCCGACCTACAGCCAGATCGGATGGTTCGCGCCAATCGGATTGATTCTCGTGCGCGTGCTGCAAGGCTTGGCTCTCGGCGGCGAATACGGCGGCGCGACCGTCTATGTTGCCGAGCACGTACCGGACGAAAAACGCGGATTTTACACGAGCTTTATACAGATCACGGCTTCCTTCGGATTATTGCTTTCGCTTGCGGTAATGCTCGGACTTCAAAATTCGATGAGCGAAGCGGCATTCAAAGCCGACAGCTTTACGGCGGGTTGGCGGATTCCGTTTTTGATCTCGATCCTGCTTGTTCTCGCGTCGCTTTACATACGCCTGCGGATGAAGGAATCGCCGATTTTTCAGCATATTAAGGCGACCGGAATGGCTTCGGCAAAACCGCTCGTTGACGCTTTTATGAATCCCGAAAACCGCCGCCGCGTGTTAATTTCGCTCTTTGGCGCAACTGCCGGACAGGGCGTCGTGTGGTATACGGGTCAATTTTACGCGCTCTTTTATATGAAAACCGTGCTGAAAATTCCCGAAGCAACGGCGAATTACATCATCGTTTTCGCGATTCTGCTGGCAATTCCGCTGTTTGTCTTTTTCGGCTGGCTTTCGGATAAGATCGGACGCAAACGCATTATGATGGCGGGCTGTTTGCTCGCTGTTATCTTTTATCTTCCGATCTATCACGGAATGCAAATTTATGCGGGAAATTTTGTCGATCATATCGAATCTGTGCCTGACCGGGTGACCGGCGAGCCGAAGTTGACGCCGATGAGCGTTACGGACGGCGGACAAATAGTAACTGCCGCGCCGATCGCGACGCCGAATGTTCCGGCGATGGTTGCGCTCGTTTTTATCCAAATGGTCTTTGTGACGATGGTTTACGCGCCGATTGCGGCTTATCTGGTCGAAGCGTTTCCGGCGAAAATTCGTTATACTTCGATGTCTCTGCCGTATCATATCGGCAACGGAGTTTTCGGCGGACTGCTTCCGACCATCGGGCTTTTCGCTTGCGCCTACACGGGAAATATTTACGCCGGTTTGTATTACCCGATGATCGTTGCGGGCATAACTTTCGTGATCGGTTCGCTGTTGTTAAAAGAAACGAATCACACGCGGATGTGGGACGAATTCAACGAAACCGCGCCGAACGACCGACCACTTTGATTTTGGATTTGAGATCTCGGATTTTGGATTTCAAATTCCTTTCCGTAAATGTGAATTTCATCTTTTTGATGTAAAATTAACGGATAAATTCAGCAAATTAATTGAAAAAAAACTATGTCAGAAACAGTTCAAACCAACATTGAATCAACCTTGCAGGAAACGCGGGTTTTTCCGCCGCCCGCCGAATTTGCGGCAAACGCGCATATCAAAAGTTTTGAAGAGTACGAACAAATTTACAATGCCGCCGCCGAAAATCCCGAAGCCTTCTGGGCGGAACAGGCGGAAAATCTGCATTGGTTTAGGAAATGGGACACTGTTTTGGAATGGAACGAACCGCACGCGAAATGGTTTGTCGGCGGCGAGATCAATGCTTCTTATAATTGTCTCGACCGTCATCTGAATTCGTGGCGCAAAAACAAAGCCGCAATTATCTGGGAAGGCGAACCCGGCGAAATCCGCACTTTGACTTACTTGCAGCTTTACCGGCAGGTCTGCAAATTTGCGAACGTTTTGAAAAAACTCGGCGTGAAAAAAGGCGACCGCGTGGCGCTTTATATGCCGCTCGTGCCGGAGCTCGCGATCGCGATGCTCGCCTGTGCGCGAATCGGCGCGACACATACGGTAATTTTCGGCGGATTTTCGGCGGACGCGATTCGGGATCGTGTCAACGACGGCGACTGCAAATTGATCGTCACGGCGGACGGCGGTTACCGGCGCGGAAGCGAAATCAAACTCAAGGAAGTTGTTGATCAGGCGGTCGTCCAATGTCCGGGCGTGCGAAGCGTGGTTGTTTTCAAACGAACCGGCGCGGAACTGAAAATGAGACCGGGACGCGATCACTGGTGGCATGAAATGATGGAAGCCGTCGGCGACGAATGTGAACCCGCCAAACTCGACTCGGAACATCCGCTTTTTATCCTTTATACGAGCGGCACAACCGGCAAACCGAAAGGAATTCTGCATACGACGGGCGGTTATCTAACACAAACCGTTTATTCGTCAAAACTTGTCTTTGACCTCAAGGATGAAGATGTTTACTGGTGCACGGCGGATATCGGTTGGGTGACGGGACACAGTTATGTTGTTTACGGACCGCTCGCAAACGGCGCGACAGTTTTTATGTATGAAGGCGCGCCGAACTTTCCCGAACCCGACCGTTTTTGGCGGCTTATTGACCGTCATAAAGTAACGATTTTCTACACCGCGCCGACCGCGATCCGCGCTTTTATCAAATGGGGCGAACAATATCCCTTGAAACATAATCTCGATAGCCTGCGTCTTTTGGGCACGGTCGGCGAACCGATCAATCCCGAAGCGTGGATGTGGTATCACGAAGTTATCGGCAAGGGAAATTGCCCGATCGTCGATACCTGGTGGCAGACTGAGACGGGCTCGATTATGATTTCGCCGCTGCCGGGCGCAACGCCGACCGTTCCCGGGACGGCGACGCGACCGCTTCCCGGAATCATCATTGATGTCGTGACGAAAGCCGGAAAACCCGTCGGCACAAACGAAGGCGGCTATCTCGTCATCAAACATCCGTTTCCTTCAATGCTCCGCACGATTTGGGGCGACGACGAACGCTACAAGCAAACTTACTGGTCGGAAATCCCGAATGTTTATTTCGCGGGTGACGGCGCACGGCGCGATGAACGCGGTTATTACTGGATTATGGGCAGAGTTGACGATGTCATAAATGTCAGCGGTCACCGGCTTGGAACCGCCGAGATAGAATCCGCGCTCGTTTCGCACGAAGCCGTGGCGGAGGCGGCGGTCGTCGGTCGTCCGGATGACTTAAAAGGGCAGGCAATTTCGGCGTTCGTCACTTTGGAAGGTACGCACAAGGGAAGCGACGAATTAAAAAACGAGCTTCGCGCCCACGTCGCCAAAGAAATCGGTTCGCTCGCCAAACCCGACGATATTCGTTTTACAGATATGCTGCCGAAAACCCGCAGCGGAAAAATTATGCGCCGCCTTTTACGTGAACTCGCTTCGGGCAATGCCGTCAAAGGCGATGTCACGACGCTCGAAGATTTTTCGGTGCTGGAAAAACTGCGGGAAGATGAGGAATAAAAGCTTTAAGTCCCAGGTTCCAGGTCTCAAGTCCCAGGTCGTTTTATTTTAACTCGGGACTTGAGACCTGGAACTTTGGACTTAAATTTCACCAGATTTCATCGTTCCAAAACTTTTTGCGGAATTTCTCTTCCGTCCAGAAGTTTTTGAAAAGCTCGATGTTCGGTGACTTTTCTTTTTGCAAAACAATGCTTACGACATCGTAGCGAATCTTAAAACTTTGGAGATTAAAGATTTTGCGGTAAATACGCGCCGTGCGCGTGATCTGCCGTTGTTTGCGCACATCGACCGCCGAAAGCGGCGTGGCAAATTCGTCCGACGAACGCGTTTTGACCTCGATAAAACATAAAACATCTGCGTCCAAAGCGATCAGATCGATCTCGCCCGTAACCGCCGCGCCCCGAATATTTCTGCCGATCGGAACTTTGAAATTGGAACAAACCAGCCGGAAGCCGCGTCTAATTAAAAATTTCGCGGCTAGATCTTCGCCGATCTGACCGATTTCGCTCGCTTTTGAATTTGGCAATGATTTCGGTTCAAAGTTAATTGTTAATATTTCGGACATTTGCAACAATAGTTTAACGATTTTGCTCTTTTTGGGAAAGAAAATTTATGAAAAAAGCTCTAAAAATTGCGGCGGTAATTCTCGTAGTGGCGTTTATCGCTATTCAATTTATCCGCCCTGATTTTACGAATCCGCCCGTCAATCAAGCCGAAACCCTCGCGGCGGCGACCCAGGTTCCCGAAAACGTGCAGACGATTTTGAATCGTTCGTGTAAGGATTGTCATTCAAACGAAACAAAATATCCCTGGTATTCAAAAATTCAGCCGTCGGCGTGGTTTCTCGCAGACCATATCGCGGACGGTCGCCGCGAACTGAATCTTTCGGTTTGGAGCACCTATGAAGCGCGCCGCAAAAAGAAAAAATTAGCGGAAGTTTGCGAACAGGTTCAGTCGAAAGAAATGCCACTGCCGTCGTATCTATGGATTCACTGGGACGCAAAAATGTCCGACGCCGACATCAAAACGATCTGTGATTGGACCGAAAGCGAAAGCGCGAAAATTATCGAAACAAAATAAAAAAATCCTGACAACCCGACAGACTTTTTCGCCATCAAAGGGCGCGATACTTTCCCCCGATTCCGATTTTAGAAAAGAAAATTTACAAATATGACTTGGAAATTTAAGTTTTCAAGAATCGTTTTATTTACGATTCTTTTTACTTTTTTCGTCACGGCTGTTTCGGCGCAGCGGGTTAGAATCCAAAAAAGCGCGACGGGCAGAGTTGCGTCGAATCAGCCAATACGCCAGGAAACACGGCGGGAAACGCGCGGAAGTTTATCGAGCGATGAGCTTCAAATTCATTATCTGGTCAATAACGAACGGCGCAAAAAAGGTTTGAGCGATTTGTATTGGGACGAAGATCTGGCAAAAATGGCGCGCGCATATTCGAAAAAGATGGCGCGTGAATCGTTTTTCAGCCATTTCGACGGCGACGGCAACTCGGTTATCAATCGCGCCGAGGATTCAAATATCGGCGGTTGGAACAAGATCGGCGAAAACCTGTTTTTCTGCGAAGGCTACGACGATTTTGATGCGTTAGCCGTGCGCGGCTGGATGAATTCCGCGGAACATCGCCGCAATATACTCGACCGGCAATTCACGACCACCGGAATCGGCGTTGCCCAAACACGCGACGGACGAATATACATCACACAGGTTTTTATCCGTAATTGATCAAAACGCCTTAAATTTTTGTTACATTTCAAACTGCAAACCGGAAAACTTCGTTTATAATATCGAACGAGGAGGAAATTTTCGTATGGAAATTCTGATTGATAATCCGTTTGCAACGATGTATGGACCGTATTTTCTGGTATTTTTCGGTTTCGTGATCTTTTTTGCCGTCGTAATTCTGGCACTCGTCAAAACACAATTCGACCGCACGGATAAACTCGGTATTCCTTCAATTCCGCCAAATATTGATCCTTACGAAATCGCATATCTGCGCGGCGGAACAAACGAGGTGGCGCGTTCGGTGGTTTTCAGCCTTTTGCAAAAAGGTTTTATCGAAATAGACAACATCGCCACGCCCGCCGTAGTCAAAAAAACACAAAATCAATCCAATACAGGCGGTTTGAACCCGATCGAACAATTGACGCTCGGCTGGCTCGGAGCCACGCGTGAACCGAAGGAATTTTTCGGCTCGGGCGGTTTGGTCAAACAGCTTGAAGTTTACGGACATTCTTATCAAGGTCGTCTCGAACAACAGCAAATGCTCACGAGCGACGAAGACCGCACGGCTCTAAATCCTATAAAATGGTCGGTTTACCTGTTGATTTTGGGTTTGGGCGCGTATAAACTTTTTGCCGCGATTGCGCACGGAAATTTCAACATTATTTTGCTGATAATTTTTACGATC
>DATLOR010000263.1:0-3708 GCA_035536135.1 Pyrinomonadaceae bacterium
ATCCGTAACCGCCGAAAATCTGGACGGTTTCGTCCGTCACGTAGTCGAGCGTTTCGGAACAGGCGACCTTGTTGATCGAGCATTCGACGGCATATTCGTCGATCGAGCGCAGTTTTTTAGTATCGTCCGCACCGTCGCCGATAAGCGCATCGATCATCCCGACCGTGCGGTACGTGATGCTTTCGGCGACCCAAGTGCGGATCGCCATTTCCGCGAGCTTATATTTGATCGCGCCGAAACTCGAGATCGGCACGCCGAACTGGTGACGTTCGTTAGCGTAACGCACGGCGTGATTGATGGCGGTTTTCGAGCCGCCGACAACCGCCGCGCCGAGCTTGAAGCGCCCGACGTTCAAGATATTAAAAGCGATCTTCGCGCCGTCGCCGACGCTGCCGATCAGATTGCCGACCGGTACGCGCGCGTCCGACAAGATGATCGCGGTCGTTGAGGAAGCTTTGATGCCCATTTTATGTTCTTCCGCGCCGGGTCGGCAGTTTTCCGAGCGTTCGACCAAAAAGGCGGAGAATTTCTTCCGGTCGCCGTCGATTTTCGCGAAAACAACGTAAACATCGGCGAAACCGCCGTTGGTGATCCACATTTTCTCGCCGCTCAGGATGTATTCCGTGCCGTCTTCGGAAAGCCGCGCGATGGTTTTTGCGCCAAGCGCGTCGGAACCCGAACCCGGTTCGGTCAGGCAATACGCGGCGACCGTTTCGCCCGCGACGATTCGCGGAATCCATTTTCGTTTGAGTTCTTCCGAGCCGAAATAAAGGATCGGCAGCATGCCGATGGTTGCGTGCGCGCTCAAAGTGACGCCGAAACCCGAGACGGTTCCCGTGTATTCGGCGATGATCGCGGCGGTCGTCTGGTCGAGATCGAGCCCGCCCAATTCCTCCGGCACGGTCGCGCCGTGCAGACCGAGATCGCCCGCCTTTTTGACTAGATCGCGCGCCGTCTGCCAGTCGTGTTTTTCCATTGCCGCCACATTCGGCGCAACTTCCGAGGCGACAAATTCGCGGCACGTATCGGCGATCATCCGGTGTTCTTCCGAGAAATCTTCGGGCGTAAAAATTTCTTCCGGCGTGCGCCGTTCGATTAAAAAACTGCCGCCGGCTATTTCATTCTTTGCTGTTGTTGCATCCATTTGTATCAGCTCCTGTTCTATTAAATCGGAAAGCGTTTTTCTGAAATCTCTCTAACACACCACCGACCTTATTGATCGCGGCGCAAAACGATCACCTGGTGGACGCGCAGTCCATTTATGATTACGCGGCGCAGTCCGAGAGAACCGGGATTCAGACGAAGCTCGTAAGCGTGCCGTTGGCGGATCATGTGACCGGCGCTTTCCCGGACGGCATCGGCTCGCAGGGTTACCGTCGATTGACCTTTAACTGGCTGACCGAACACGGACTTGCTCCGAACAAGAATAAGCCTTAAAGTCAAGAAATAGATTGATCAAAGAAAATGAACCCGACCCAAAAATTTTTGCAAGCCCGCGACTTTTTATTTGAGCACCAGCTCGATTATGAAACCGCTTACCGAAATTTTCAACCGCCCGAATTCGACGAATTCAACTGGGCAATCGATTTTTTCGACGTGCAGGCGGCGGGAAACGAGACAACGGCATTGTGGATCGTCGAAGAAACGGGTGCGGAACTGAAACTTTCCTTCTCGGAAATGGCGGAGCGCTCTAACCGTGTCGCCAATTTTTTTCGCGCTCTTGGGCTTCGGCGCGGCGATCACATTTTGGTGATGCTCGGCAATCAGTTGGAGATCTGGGAAACGATGCTCGCGGCGATCAAGCTCGGGTTGGTCATCATTCCCTGCTCGACGCTTTTAACGGCTGACGATCTGGTAGACCGTATCCGGCGCGGGCAGGCGAAAGTGGTCGTCACGAATTATTCCGAAATCGAAAAATTCTCACAATTTAACAAAGCGTTGGTTAAAATCAGCGTCGGCGGCACACAGAAGAACTGGATTTCGTATCAAGACGCTTACTCTGAAAGCGCGTCTTTCGCGCCCGAATGCATAACGAAAGCTTCAGACCCGCTGCTTTTGTATTTCACTTCCGGGACGACCTCAAAGCCGAAGCTCGTGCTCCACAGCCATCAAAGTTATCCGGTCGGGCATCTTTCGACGATGTACTGGATCGGTTTGCGCCCCGGGGATGTTCACTTTAATATCAGCTCGCCCGGCTGGGCAAAACACGCCTGGAGTTCTTTTTTCGCGCCGTGGAACGCCGGCGCGACCGTTTTTGTTTATAATTACGAGCGTTTCAATGCCCGAAAGGTTCTGGAAACGCTTGAGCGCTGCCGGGTGACGACGCTCTGCGCGCCGCCGACCGTCTGGCGAATGCTGATTCAGGAAAATCTCGCGGACTACCCTGTTAGTTTGCGCGAGATCGTCGGCGCGGGCGAACCGCTCAACCCGGAGATCATCGAACAGGTGCGCTCCGCCTGGCAGATTACGATTCGCGACGGTTACGGGCAGACCGAAACGACGGCGCAGATCGGCAATTCGCCCGGGCAAACGGTCAAGGACGGTTCGATGGGCAGAGCGCTTCCCGGCTACAAGGTGAGTGTGCTCGATCCGGACGGCATCCCCGCGCGGGAAGGCGAAGTGTCGCTGGATCTATCGGAAAATCCCGTCGGGCTGATGCTCGGCTACCGGGACGCGGCGGAAAAAAATACGGAAGCGATGCGCGGCGGTTTTTATCACACGGGCGACATCGCCGTTCGGGACAATGAAGGATATCTCACTTTTGTCGGGCGCAACGACGATATTTTTAAATCATCCGATTATCGAATTTCCCCGTTCGAGCTGGAAAGCATTTTGCTCGAACACGAATCAATCGCGGAAGCGGCGGTTGTGCCGAGTCCGGATGCGGTCCGGCTCAGTGTTCCCAAAGCCTTTATCGTTTTGAGCGCGGACTCGGCTGCCGATTCCGCCACGGCGCTTTCGATCTTCCGGCACTGCCGCGAAAGACTTGCCCCGTACAAACGCGTGCGCCGGATCGAATTCTCCGAGCTGCCGAAAACCATTTCCGGAAAAATCCGGCGCGTGGAGTTACGCAAAACGGAAGAAGCGCGCGATTCGGAAACGCGTCCCGAACTGGAATTTTGCGAAGAGGATTTTTCGGAGCTTTTGAAAAAATAATGAATTTGAGGACTGAAGGATTGTTTGACAGGCAAATGAGCATTTTCTCCCATGCAATCCCATCAATCCTCTGACGCGCGGCGGTTCACGCACTTGTAGCGTAGTTTTTTTCAATCAATTCTGCCCCAAACCACCATTTTTATTGAAGAAAAGCGCATCAAACGGTGCGCTTTTTGCTTTTGGTGTGCAAACAGTGTGTGAAATTTTTATTTACCGCTAATTTTTTTGAAAATCATTGTTTCAAGTTGCTCTGAAGCGTCTTGTTGCATTGTTGGCAAAACGTCAGAATAAACATCAAGCGTCAAAGTAATCCCTTTCGGAGCTCTTGATTCGCTCACACGACTCAATATGCAAAAAGAAGTGGAGCGCATTTGGAAAGAAACAAAAAAAACGATTTTGTTCGTAACTCATAATGTTGATGAAGCATTAGCCCTTGCAGACCGGATAGCTGTTATGACAACTTCAGGAAGGATTGATAAAATTATTAATGTTACTTCCCTTCGCCCTAGAAATCTTACAATAGATGAGGAGCTTTTGAGTCTCAAAAGAGAG
>DATLOR010000264.1:0-2488 GCA_035536135.1 Pyrinomonadaceae bacterium
AGTATAAAACCGCGCGCCGATGTCCTGAATGTCGTAAACCAGCGCGTCCAGATCCTTCAACTGCTCGGGTTTCGGGCGGCGCGTTTCGCCGTAAAGCGAGTAAACCGGCAGACCCGTTTTTTCGTCAACCGAATCTTTGATTCCCTCCTGGTCGAGCTCGCCGCGAATACCGTGCTCGGGCGAAAAAAGCGCGACGAGGTTCACGTTTTTGGCACCCTTCAAAACATCGATCGTCGGTTTTCCCGCCAGATTTCTGCCCGTTTGATTGGTCACCAGACCGATTTTCAAGCCTTCCAATTCTTTGAAGCCGTTTTTTTCCAAAACATCAATTCCGTTTAGTACGAACGTAGTTTTGCTGACTGCTGACTGCTGGCTGCCGACTGCAGACTGCTGACTGCGAAATTTCTCGATCTGCGGCGCGACCTGTGACCAATAAATATCTTCAGCTAAACGAATCGCCTCGACGGGCGTGTCTTCAACTGCCGAAGCCGTGACGGTCGCAACGCGTGCGCGAAGCGGCGAAACGTCGCCCTTACCGTCCGGATGAACGCGATTCGACATAAATACGACAAAGGTTTGCGATACACGGTCGATCCAAACGGAAGTTCCGGTAAAACCCGTGTGTCCGAATGAACCGAGCGGAAAAAGCTCGCCTCGATTCGACGAAAACGCGGTGTTCATATCCCATCCGAGCCCGCGCGTCGCGCCGTCTTCCGAGACAACGATCGGCGCGGTCATCCGCGCGACGGTGTTTGAAGACAAAATGCGTTTGCCGTCCAGAATTCCGCCGTTCAGAAGCATCTGGCAAAACCGCGCCAGATCGTCAGCCGTCGTAAAAAGTCCGGCGTGTCCGGCAACTCCGCCCATTCGATAAGATGTCGGGTCGTGAACCTGCCCGCGCAAAATCTGACTTCCCGTTTTTTCGTCGCCTTCAAACTGTGAACCAAGATAACTGTTTTGCCCTTTAATGTTTTCGGTCGGTGCGATCCGATTTAATGTTCTTGAATCGAGTTTCTTCGGTTCCTTATTCTTATCAAGCGCATTCGGCGAACGCCAAAACTCAACAAATTGTGAATCGCGCATTCCGAGTTCTTGAAACCAACCTGCCGAATAATCGTCAACGTTTATCTCATTCCATCCAATGACGTTTCCAACTGATTCCAACCTTTGAATTATTTCTGCAAGCACGATAAAACCGATGTCCGAATAAACGAATTTTGTTCCGGGCGCCGTGCGGAGTTTTTCCTTTTTGAGCGCCGCGAGCATTCCTTCGCGTCCCGTCCATTTTTCCCGTAAATCGAAATCGGGCGCGTAGCCGGAAACGTGCGTTAATAATTGCTGGATCGTTACTTTTTTCGCGTTTTCGTCCTCGATTTCGGGAATGAATTTGCCGATCGTGTCCGAAAGGCGCAGTTTTCCCTGTTCGACGAGAATCATCACGCTCGTCGTCGACGCGACAACTTTCGTCAGGCTCGCCGCGTCGAAAATCGTATCAAGCGTCATTTTCTCAATGTTCGGGACAAGCGCACGGTTGCCGAAAGCTTTGCGATAGACGATCTTTCCTTTGTGCCCGACGATCACGACCGCGCCCGGAAGTTTTTTGTCGGCGATGTCTTTTTCGACCAAAGCGTCAATTTGATTGAGCCTCGCGCCATTCATTCCGACCGTTTGCGGCAAAGCAACCGGCAAACCCTGCGCGTTTGCAGCCGCAAATGTAAAAAGGCAAAGAGCGAAGATTATCGCAGTTTGCCGAAGCGTTAATTGAAATTTATTTAACATTTCCCCTACTTGATTTGGGATTTGGGATTTGGGATTGCGGATTGAAACTAAAATCCCAAATCCGCAATCCCAAATCCCAAATCGAACTAGCTTTTGCCTTTTGCCTTAAGTTCTTTTTCGCGTTCCTTGAAACTTTCTTTGCAAAGCCGCACGAATTCTTTGGCGATCGGCGAAAAATATCCGCCCCGAAGCCGCGCTAAACCTAATTCCCATTTAATTTCCGCGCCTTCGATAAACCACGAAACGAGCTTGCCGTCCTTGACTTCGCGCGCGACGGTTTTTGCGCCCGCGATGCCGACACCCATCTGGTTTTCGACCATTCGGTTGATCGCCGTCTGGCGCGAAAGCTCCATCGTGACGTTCGGCTTGACGTTCGCCGCATTGAAAAAATCGTCGATCATCCGGCGCGTGTTGCCGCCTTTTTCGCCTAAGATCAGATGTTCGCCCGCGAGTGCCGCCGCGCTGATCACGCGCTCTTTCGCCAGAGCGTGCGCGGGATGCGCGATCGCGACAATTTCATCCGAGAAGAGCAATTCGGTCTGGACGTTCGAGGTTTCGACCGGAAGCGAAACGAACGCGATATCGATCTCGCCGTGCATTATTTTTTCGACCAGCACCTGGCTCGTGCCCGAACTGACAGTCACTTCCGAGTTCGGATATTTCTGCTTCAGCTTTTCGAGAATCTCGGGCAGTTGCTCGGTCGCAAACA
>DATLOR010000265.1:0-16246 GCA_035536135.1 Pyrinomonadaceae bacterium
TTGCGACGAAGCGACGACGCCGGCAAAAAAGTTCGCGTAAAAATCATCGGGCGTCAATTGCAGCTCCTTCTCAAACGCCTCTCCCGACTCGGCTAACCGGGCGCTGCCGCCGTGCTGTAAAATCACATACCCGAGAAAAAAATTCGCGCGCTTTTGCTGCGGTTTGATCGTTAAGGCGCGTCTTAATTCGCGTTCGGCTTCGAGCGGGTAATTTGTCTGCTCGTAGGCTTGCCCGAAAACAATATGCAGTTCGGAATCGTCGCCCTTAAAAGATTCGAGCATTTCCTCGAAAAGAAGCTTTGCGCGGTCGGGTTGTTTCAGATACAAATAAGTCAGCCCAAGGGCGCGCGCCGCCTCGAAATTAGGCGCGAGAATCAAAACCTTTTCAAGCTGCGGCAGCGCCGCCGCGTAATCTTCTTTCGTAAAATAAATATTTCCCAGAACATACCGGGCATAAGCATTTTTCGGGTCAAGTTCGACTGCCGCTTTAGCTTCATCCAAAGCCTTTTCAAGCTCGTTCATCCGTAAATAAGCAACGGCTAGATCGATTCTGACGCGGGCATTATCGTTATACGATTTCGATTCCGCAAGCATTTTGACGGCATTCTGAAGACTGCCTTCTTCGATTGAAACATTTCCGAGCCTTTGCAGACCGATGGCAACAATTGCTCGGTTTTCGATTCGCGCATTTTCCAGATCACCGGAAATTTGATAGGTTTCCGCTGCGCTGAGGTGTTTTTTTAATTCATCTTCCTGGGTCGGCAGAGCGGGTTTGACCGGCAAATTTTGAGCGGAGAAATTGACCGTCAAGAAAAGTAAAATTAAAGCTGATACTTTTGCGATCATAAGTGCGAATCAATATTATTGTGATATTAAAAGGATGAGCCAGAGTATACCACAAAATAAAAAATGGCAGAAAGATGAAGCTTAAAAAACAACTTATCTTTCTGCCAAGTCTAAAGCATCGAAGTTCTAGAAATAAAACTTCAATGCGAACTGAATTTCACGACCACCGCGGGTTCGCGTCGAAACACCGAAGTTACCGTTGTATCTCTGGTTCGCAGGCAAAGCAACACCGGCAGAGTCTGTCACAGCTGTAACGGTATTGTTCGTCGCACTGCACGCCGCATTTCCGCATGCCACAAATCCACCATAGAATTGGCGGGCGATCGTATCGCCTCTGAATTGCGGCGTATTGAACGCATTGTACATTTCCAGGCGAAGCTGAATGCGCGACTGCTCACCAAAGAAACTATTCTTTAACCACGAAGGTGCAAAGTTTTTATAGAGCGAAAAGTCGACGTTTTTCAGCGGCGGACCGAGACAGGTTGATTTCTTCGGCGACGATTCGCCGATCTTGTAACCGATCACCGTGAAAGCCGCAGGATTGATGAAACGAGTTCCGTTCGCATCTTCAATCGTACACGGCTGACCTTCGACTCGCAGCGGTCGCTGATTGGCGACAGCCGTTCCGAGTCCGGTCGGACCTGCCGGGAATGCCTGGGCGGCACGCCAATCGCGCAAAGCCGTTGCACCCAGCGACGGTGTAATCGAGATACCGCTCTGTACCTGAACAATTCCCGCAACTTCCCAACCGCCTAAGAGAGTTTGCACAAACCCGTTAGAACCATTAAATTTCGGAAGGTTATAAATAAAGTTTGCAACAAAAATATGCGGACGGTTAATGTCGGATTCAGCCAAGTCCAAATTACGGTCGTTGTTATTCAAAACAGCGAAATCACTTCTGCCGCCGTTTGAATCACTCAGTCCGAAATCAGCCACCGATCTGGAGAAAGTGTAAGCCCCTTGGAGACTGAACGATTTTGCAAATCTGGTTCTGAACAAGACTTGCAGTGAATCATAATTAGCCCTGCCCGCGCGTTCAAAGATATAAATCGAACCATAATTTCTGAACGGGCGGAACTGGTTGGCAGCGTTAGCATCGGCTGCGAAAGCCGCCGCTACGCGGTTTTGCGGTAAAACCTGATTAACGTCGTAGTGCGTCAGCTGATTACGGGCGCGGTTGCCGACGTAGCCGACCTCCACAACCGTATCTTTAAATATCTGCTGTCCGACTGAAAAGTTGAACTGTAATGAATACGGAGTCGTGGCTGTCGGATCCAATCCAAATTGCGGCGAACCATTGGACGCCGCCGAGAGTCCGGCACCACAAGGACCGCCTGTGCGAACCGGAGCACTGCCATCCGGACATACCGTAAAGGCGTCTAATGTGCGCTGACCGCCAATCGTTTTCGCAAACGGAGCATTAAGCGTTAAGGCTGCAAAGATCGGAGAAATTCTTTCCCGCAGGAAGAATTGTCCGAAACCACCTCGAACAGCAGTTTTTCCGTTTTTGAAAACATCCCACGCAACGCCGAGGCGCGGCGCCAGATTTTTGTAATTATTCTCTCTTAGCGACCGGTTGGAAAATTCAGCCGGCGTGCTCGCTCCGGCAATTCCGGCGCAGGGATTGGTTCCTTTCGGGACGACCAAACCATTACACGGGTCGCTCGACGGTCTCGCCGGATTATAGGCAGCCGGTGAAAAAGAGCTGATCAAATTCCGCTTATCATACGGTTCATAAAGAATGGAATACCGCGCGCCTAATTCCAAAGTCAAATTCGGTTTGACTTTCCAGGAATCTCCAAAATAAAATTCAAGATTCTTGTAGCGGGTCTGACCAACCGGCATTCTATTGGTTTCGTTAAACCCGAAGAAGGTGCCTTTCGTCAAAAAGTCTGCGAGAACATTTCCCGAAGAACCCTGACAGCAGCCGCCCGGTCCCCAGAACTGAACTGCTTCATTGTTCGGTCCTGAATCTTCATCTTTACCCGAAGTGTCGTACAGGAAACCCATTTTCATGGTGTGATTGCCTTTAACCGTCGAGAAATCATCTCTTAGCGAATAAATGTCCAAGGCATTTCTGAACGGAATCTGAGCCCACAAATCCGAGCCGCTCGAAGAATAATACGGAGCGATGCCGCCCCAGAAAACCGGGTGCGGACGGTTTAAACCGTTGACCTTATCGGAATCCGGGAAAAATCCGGGAATTGCTTCGTTAATCGATTTGTTAATATCGCCGCCCGAACCCGGGTCAACAATAATTCGGTTGCCCGAATAGGAAAATTGAATTTCATTGACCGACGTTGAACCCAAAGTCGAAGTCAACTTAAACGCCGCTTGTTGCGAAGGCTGTTGCCAGTTGCTTTCGACGGTCGGAAAAGCGTCGTCGCCCCAGAGACTGCCGACCTGAACCGGAAAACCGTTCGACCAGTCGTCTTTGGTGTAACGCCCGAAAAGTTTGTGTTTGCTGGTGATGTTGTAATCGATACGAATATTTTCTTCACGGAAGTTGATCGGTGAATTCAATGACGTTGACCAGTTATCACAAGTTCCGGTTGAAACATTGGGCAGCGGGTAGAGCTTTAACAGCGCCAAACCTGCGGGGCTCAAATTAGCCGCCGGAATGATCTGCGTACCGGCTCCCGGACCGCTGGTAATTGCGTTCGGCGAACAGCGCTGACCGTTGGCGGCAATTCGCGGCTGCGTGAAATTGCCCGATCTTTCGAGCAGTGTCGGCACGCTGCCGAAACGCGCCTGTCCGCGTATTTCTTTGTTCCATTCCTGCGAATAGAAGAAGAACAAACGATTTTTGATAATCGGTCCACCGACTGAAAAACCAAAGTCATGGCGTCTCAATTTATCTTTGACGCCGCCTCGCGTTTTCGAGAAAAACTCGGCGGCATTCAGCGCGTCGTTGCGTCCGAAATAAAAAAGACTGCCGTGAAAATCATTGGTTCCGCCGCGTGTCGAAATCGAAACGACCGCGCCCGCAGCCTGTCCGTATTCGGGACCATAACTGTTACGCAGGGATTTAAATTCGGCAATTGCTTCGATTGAAGGAAATAACAAAATTGTACGGTTCGATCCCGTATCGTTGTTGTTAGCACCGTCAGTTAAAAATAAATTACTCTGCGATGAGTTTCCGTTCACGGAAAAATCAACCCCGCCGAATAATCCTTTACTTTTACTGTCAAGATTATCTTGCCCTGACACGCCGGGTTGTAATTGTGTTAACTGAACAAAACTACGTCCGTTAAGCGGCAACTCGCGCACCTGTTCGCCGGAAATGACTTCGCCGACCGCCCCTGTCTGGGTTTCGACCTGAACGCTTTCGGCAGTAATGTTAACGACTTCAGTAGATAAACCGGCTTCCAAAACAATATCCTGCCGGGTTATATTTGCGACGTTGACGACAACATTTGCAACTGAAGTTTCTTTGAAACCTTGCTTTGTTATTGTAACTCGATACGTCCCGATGCCTAAGTTAGGAAAAGCATAGTTACCATCGGCATTGGTATTAACATTTCTTTTTGCGCCCGTTTCAATTTGCGTCACAGTGACCGTTGCATCCGGCACAACGGCACCGTTTGAGTCAGTGACGTTACCCGTTAACTGACCTGATGTAGTTTGGGCTGCGATTCCAATCGGAAACAGAAACAACCCAAATAGAAACAGTAAAACTAGCCCTTTTATCACAAAGCTTTCATTACGCGGAACTACCCAACGAGTGAAACTTTGCAAGAGCGCGGTTACCTTATTCATAGAAATTCCTCCAAACTTAAATTACCTTTTAATTACTTTAAAACTTATTTAGCTTTGGTTTTGGGTATTCCAAAAGTTGAACAGCTGCGACTCTCTGAATAGAGAACCGTCAATTTGCTTAAATTTCTTATATTTTCAGCAAATTTTAACCAGTAAAAATGTTATTTCTAAATACTTTGTTGTATGACCCAATAAAAGTTATTATGAATTAATTATTTTGTCAAGATTTTTGGTAATTTTTTTGTCTAAAGATACAAGATTTTTAATAATTTGTTTGGTTTGCCTAAGTATTTAGCCGAAATAATACGTATTAAAAAGAAAAGTCGAGCGGCAAAGCGCTGTTTTAGTTTGATAAATTTGTTCACAAATAAACCTCTGACCTATAAATTTTAAGACGCCGATAATAAATTGGTCACACCAATCGGTGATTGGTCAGACCAATCGCACTTTAGTTGAAAATTAACGTCGATTATACCGGATTCAGATCCCAATCAGCTGTTTGTATTACCGGTAAAATCGCTGAAAACTTTACCGAAAATTTGCTGACAGAAAATTCTAATTTTTATTTTAAATCAACTTTTGATCGTCTCTGAAACAAAGTTCCGGTTTGCTTTTCGGCAGCGTTTCAAAGAAAACAAATATTTTACTACTGGTCATTGAACATAAATCTCAATCCGCGATTATAGGCTTCCGGTTTGTTGCCGGCGTGGCGCTCGCCTTCGATCACTCTGGTTTCCAGCTTTAAGCCGCTGTAGGCGCGACTTTTCAAAACATCCATAAAAGCTTTGACGGACGGCGTTAACTCTTCAACGCCGCCGACCGAAATGGAAAGTCTAACCGGTAAATTTTTATTGGTTTCAGCAAACTTCTTTTCCTGTTTGAATGAAAAATTATCATCGAAGGAAACGGCAGGCGCCGCCGCAACATAGCCGTAAAATAATTCTGGTTCGGTAAACATTGCGTAAAGCGTGAACAGACCGCCGTAAGAACTCCCCATTAAAATGCGTTTTGACGCGTCCGCCTGATAATTTTTTTCGACAAACGGAAAAACGTCTTTTTTGAGAAAATCGAGAAATTTAGCCGCATCGCCCGAACCGGGCACGTTTTTGACCGCGGTCGGCGTATAATCCATCGCCCGCAATTGATCGTAATTCGGATTTTTCCCCGAGTAAGTGATTCCGACAATGATCATTTCGGGAACGAATTTGTCGTAATGCAGTCCGCCGTAAACCGAATCAAGCAGCTTGAAATCCCACTGCCCGTCGAGAACGAATAAAACCGGATATTTTTTTCCGGCTTTCAGATCAGGCAGTTGAAAATACAAGTCATAAGTTCGCCCCGTATCTTTCGATTTCAACGTCCGCAGATGGGCGCCCGGAATGACCACGCCCGGAAATTTTTCCCTTTCCGATTGCGCGGAAATATTAAAAACCGCAAACAGTAAGATACAAATTAATGCCGCTGATGCCGCCCCGTTTATTTTCATATCGATCGTCTCCTGATAAATGATTTTCTTATCTTTCCGCCACTTCAAAAGTCTGTCCCGTAACGGTAAATTTTCCCGCCGCGAGGCTGGTGGTCGCGGCATCGGCGCGTCCCGTAAAGCCGGGCTGTTTGCCGCCGACGCTCAGGATAAAATCGCCGGGCTCGACGACACGCTTTCCGTTATCCAAAACGATTGACATCTGGCGCGGTGTAAGGGTAAACGAAACCGTACGCTTTTCGCCCGGCTTGAGAAAAACCCTTTCGACGCCCGCCAAATTACGAATCGGAACCGGAACCGATGCGGCGGAATCCGTTAAATAGAGCTGCGCGACCTCATCGCCCGCGATCGCTCCCGTGTTCTGCACTTCGACCGTGACCTGCAAATTCGCGCCCGCTTTGATCTTATTTTTGAGCTTCAGATTGCCGTAAGAAAATTTCGTGTAGCTTAATCCGTAGCCGAAAGGATAGAGCGGTTCGCCTTTGAAGTAACGATAAGTGCGTCCTTCCATTTTGTAATCGTCAAACGGCGGAAGCTGCGCGACGGATTTATAGAAAGTCACCGGTAATCTTCCGCCCGGGTTGTAATCGCCGAATAAAACATCGGCGACGGCATTTCCGCCTTCCTGTCCCGGATACCACGCTTCAAGAATCGCCGGAATGTTTTCATCTTCCCAGTTGACCGCCAGAGCGCTGCCGCCCATCAAAACCAGAACGACGGGTTTGCCGAGCGCGTGGACGGCTTTGATAAGTTCTTCCTGCGGTTTCGGAAGCGCAATGTCGGTGCGGTCGCCGCCGCGGAAGCCTTCGAGCCGAACGTCCATTTCCTCGCCTTCGACGACCGGCGAAATGCCCATCACCATCACGACTGCGTCCGACTGCCGGGCTTTGTTCAAAGCGTCTTCACGAAGCTTCGCCTGCGCGCCGGGCGGCGTCCAGAGCAGTTTTGCCGAAGCGTAATGATTCGCGTTTTCAGTGTATTCGATCCGAATATCGTAAGCCCGCCCGCCTTCCAGCGCAATTTCTCTGCTCACATTTCGGGTCCGGCGATTGGTTACTTCTTCGATCAAAAGATTTCCGTCGAGATAAATTCGGACGCCGCCGTTGCTGCGCCAGCCGAATTGATAACTGCCGGATTCGGGCGGAATGATTTTACCTGTCCAGCGCACCGCAAAATTATCGTCCGCGATCTCTTTTGCCGGGCTGATCGAACCCCAGTTGAAATTGATTTGCTGATCGTTTCTGACAAGCGCCGGCGTCCCCTGAAATTCGCGGTTGTTAAAATACTCGGCGCGCAAGCCTTTGACGTTTCCGTTGAGCAAAGATTCCGCCGCAACCGGCTCGTTCGTCACACCGGTCGGGTACATCCCTTGCGAATACAAAATTCGCGTCGCGGGCGAAACCTTGTTTTTGATGCCTTCAAGCGGCGTAAAAGATTTAGACGGCTGACCGTTGTAATTTCCGAGCAGAACTTCCGGGTCGTCGGCATTCGGACCGATCACCGCAATCGTTTTCAAATCTTTTTTAAGCGGCAGCAGGTTTTTATCATTTTTCAAAAGCACGAGCGATTCGCGCGCGGCTTTGAGCGATAATTGACGATGCTCGGGCGAATCGTTTTCGGAAAAAGGAATTTGGGCGTATTTGACCAATGCGGGCGGGTCGAACATTCCGAGCCGAAAACGGATCCGCATCAAATTCTTAACTGCCGCGTCGATCTCCTGCTCGCTGATAAAACCCTTTTGAACCGCTTCAGACAAAGATTTATATTCGCGCCCGCAGGTTAAATCCGTTCCTTTTTTAACGGCGATTGCCGAGGCTTCCGCTTCGGTCGGCACGAATTTATGCCATTTCCAGATGTCTTCGATTGCGGCGCAATCGGAAACGACGTGCCCCTTAAATTTCCATTCGCCGCGCAGGATTTCCTGCATCAGACGGGTGTTGGCGCACGCCGGCTCGCCGTTCGTGCTGTTGTAAGCGCACATCACGCCCGCGGCATTGCCTTCGAGGATCGTCTGCCGAAAAGCCGGAAGGTAAGTTTCCCGCAAATCTCTTTCCGACGCGGCGGCATTGAACGCATGGCGTTCAGGTTCGGGTCCGCTGTGGACGGCAAAATGTTTGACCGTTGAAACGACTTTGAGATATTTCGGGTCGTTGCCCTGCAACCCTTTGACAAAGGCGGTCGCGAGCTTGCCGGTCAAAAACGGGTCTTCGCCCCAGGTTTCCTGTCCGCGTCCCCAGCGCGGGTCACGAAAGATATTGATGTTCGGACTCCAGAAAGTTAAGCCCTGATAACGCCCGCGCTCGTTGCGGCGGACAAATTCGTGATATTTCGCGCGGGCTTCGGTCGAGGTCGCGTCTGCCACCTGCCAGATCATTTTATCGTTAAAAGTTGCCGCCATTCCGATCGCCTGCGGAAAAACCGTCGCAATGCCCGCGCGCGCCACGCCGTGCAAGCCTTCGTTCCACCATTCGTATTCGGGAATGCCGAGCCGCGGAATGGCGGCGGCGGCATTCTGCATCTGCGAGATTTTTTCTTCGAGCGACAACCGCGAAACCAGATCATCAACGCGCTTTTCAAGCGGCAGTTTCGGATCTTTAAAGGCAGGCAAACTTTCCGCATCCTGCGCCGCAATATTTCGCCCAGCCGGCGCAAGCGACAAGAAAACCACAAAAATCAAGACCCAACAAATCAGACGGCGGTAAATTTTCATAACTTCCTCTCAAAAAAAGCTGCCTTTGTTTAATGCTTACAGTTAAGTTCAGCTGAAGCATTGTGACAAAAGCAGGTGCGAAACTAAAAATCAGCGCGTCATTTTTGATAATCACGGCTGCGCACAAACTATTGATGATTTTCGTCAAAACTTCCGGTTCCCCGTGCAAAATCATCGAGCAAATCTATCTTTTTATATTCGTCGAGCGTCCGCTGCGGCTTCTCGACATCCGGCGGCAAAGGACGCCTTGAAAATGTCTGGAAGTAGCTTAAAGACGCGTCTTTCCACCAAACGGCGTCGCGCTCCTGAATCGCAAGTTTTTTCGCGATCGCCCGGTGACGTTCCGCGTCAATGACGCCTTTCAGATTCTCCCAGTTCTTTCTCGTCTGCCGCACCCATTCGACGCCGCGCTGGTAATGCAAAGCCATTTCGTCCCAGAGCGTGCCTGATTTCAGACGGTAATCCCAGGGGACGTGATGAAACCACAAGAGATATTTTTCGGGAACGGTCTGCAGGTTCGAAAACTCATCGCGAACGGGCGGAAAATATTGACTGACCGTGTTGCTGCCCGTCGCGGTGCGGTCAAAACCGATGCCGTTCGCGTCCGCTTTGTTGTAATAGGTCGGGTTCCAATCGTCGCGCTCATAAGCGTTCCACCACGGCGCCGGACCGTAATGATGCCCGCCCCACATCTGATGATGAAGCCCGAGCGGCACCATATAATCAACCGCCGCTTCGTGTGATTCGAGGAGCATTTTTTTAATTATCACGACCGCTTTCGGCTCGCGCGTGAAGGTCATTTTGATCCATTCGTCGGCAATCTGCGCGGAAGAAATTTCGTGATTCCAGGCGAGTCTGCCGAACGCATACCAATTCGCCTGCAAAAAATCGTGTCCCGTCCAATTGCGGTCTGTTCCCGTGTTGGCGACACCGGCAATGCCCGTCAGTTTCTGCCGGAAAAGACTTCCGTCAGCAACGCGCGCGACGGTCGAATTTTTCCCTCTGGCGCGCGTATCGGCTTCGAAAACCTCGCGCCACATCGGCGCGAGAAAAACGAGATGATTGGAAAAACCCAGATATTCCTGCGTGATTTGCAGCTCGGGCATCAACTGCGTTTTCGGCATCGCGCCGAAAAGCGGATGAAACGGCTCGCGCGGCTGAAAATCGATCGGACCGTTTTTGACCTGCAAAAGAGCGTTCGCGGCGAATTTGCCGTCAAACGGCTGTAAATTTTCGAAAGCCGCGCCGGCGCGGTCATAACCCGGCTTCATATCATAGACAAAGGCGCGCCAGATCACGACGCCGTTATGCGGGGCGAGCGCGTCGGCGAGCATATTTGCGCCGTCAACGTGCGTGCGGTTATAAGTGCGCGGTCCGGGCTGCCCTTCACTGTTGGCTTTAACGAGAAAACCGCCGAAATCGGGAATAATTTTGTAAATTTCGTCCGCTTTGCGTTTCCACCAATCCCTAACCTGCTCGTCAAACGGGTCGGCGGTTTTGAGTCCGCCAAGCTCGATCGGCGCGGAAAATCTGGCTGAAAGATAAACTTTGATTCCGTAGGCGCGAAAAACATTCGCAATTGCCGCCGTCTTTCGCAAATATTCGGGCGTGAGCATCTGCGCGCTCGCATTGACGTTATTTAGAACCGCGCCGTTAATGCCGACCGAAGCATCGGCGCGCGCGTAATCACGCAGCCGCGGATCGACTTTTTCGGGCAATTCCGTCCAATTCCACAAGGATTTTCCGGCATACCCGCGCTCGATCGAACCGTCCGGATTGTCCCAGTGATTTAATACACGAAGCTTGATTTTCGGCTTTTCGGCGATCTTTAAATTTTCGACCGGCTGCAGAGTTTGGATCAGCCGCAAAAAATGAAACGCACCGTAAAGCGCGCCCGTTTCGCCGTTTGACGCGATCACGATGGCGCTGAGGTTCTTAAATTTAAACGAGCGAATGATAAATCCTTCGTTGCCGAGTTCCGCTAATTCTTTATCTAATTTCAGTGAACCGATAAATGGTGAGTTTTTTGGTGTTCCGACAACTACCGCGCCGTTCTCAACGAGAGTTTCGCCGACCGGAATTTGTTCGCCGAGTAAACCGTTCAAAGCAGTTTCAAGTTCGCTCCGGGCGGCAAACGTTTCAGAACTTTTCTTTATAACGAGAGATTTGATCTGCGCACGATAAACTTTTGCCGACGGCTCCGAAAGCCTGTCATAACGCAGCCAAAGCCGGTAGCCGTCCTCGGCTCTAAGCGATAAAACGAACAACCCACAGAAGAGCATCACGGAAACCGCGATAAATCCATTTAAGCTGTAAAACTTTTTATCTTTCACTATTTGCCCTGAAAAATCTGCTGAATATATTCGGGCGGCGCGGGCGAATCGAACTTTTTGCCTTCGCTGAACGCCCAGTGACTTAGCCAGTCGGAAGTCGGCGTATATTTATCGGGAAAACGATAAACCGCATCCTGCAGGGCTTCTTCGACCGTAATGAATTGATAGCCTTTTTCCCTGAAAATCTTGATTAAAGCCTCGAAATTATCGGCGTTCAGCTCGTTGGCGTGAAGCAGCAGGATATGTTTGATCTGCCGCCCGAATAAGCCGTCCGCCATCTTTTCGCCGGAATCTATTTTCAGGGCGACGAATTTCAGATAGTCCTCGGAAACT
Organism: Pyrinomonadaceae bacterium; assembly: GCA_035536135.1. Lineage (GTDB taxonomy): Bacteria > Acidobacteriota > Blastocatellia > Pyrinomonadales > Pyrinomonadaceae > JAFDVJ01. The sequence goes on from DATLOR010000265.1 coordinate 11,465, forward strand.
CGTTTTTGTAGGGCTTTGTCTTTTTCCTTTAAAGATTTTGCGTAAGCCGCGAGAAACATCCAATCCATCGTGTCGATCGTGATCGGAACGCTCCGGTAACCGCGTTCGGCGATGAATTTTTCAAATGAATCTTCCGCCTCGCGCGTGTCGCCCATCTGCAAAAACGGATGCCGAAAATACCTCGGTTTTTTTGGTTTGACCAATAAATTAATAACCGAGTCGCCGCGAATAAAATCGTCCTCGTAAGCCGAAAGCTGTGCGCCTTTGAAACCCAAATGCGAAAAAGTGTGGTTCCCTAATTCGACGCCCGAATCATGCCACATCTTTAAAACCGCCATCCGCGCATCGGTTTCGTTCGGCGCGTAAAGCAGTGATTCGTTGACGAAACCGACCATCGGAATCCGGTTTTGCCGGGTTGCCGCCAGGAGTTTCTTCGTCATCGTTTGCAGCCTTTCGATTTCTATCGACGGTCCGTTGAGCGGCAAATCATCAATCGTCAAAGCGATCGCCTTGTTTTGCGCCGCCGCTGCGAGAAGACAACTCAAAATTGTCAAGTTAATAAAAAGCAAGGAAAAAATTTTAGCTTTCAGACTCATTTTTCTTTATTTAGCGGTCAGAATATTGTTTTTACGAAGAAATTCCCGGACGGCGGCAAAACTGTCAACCAACTGCTGGCGATTAAATCCGCCGTGCCCGGCGCCTTTCAAAGTAACAAGTTGATTTACCGTTCCGGCTTTCTCAAGCGCGGCGTGGAAACGAATCGCCTGACTGTAGGGCACAATGTCGTCGCGGTCGCCGTGAAATGTGATGATCGGCGGCAAGCCGGCGCGGACATAATTTATCGGGGAAACCGCTTTCGCCAGTTCCGTCCGGTTTTTTGCGCTGCCGAACCATTCAATTGCATAATTCCTGGCATTAGCGCCTTCCAACAGATCGGCGACATCCGTAATCCCGTAAAAATTAACGATCGCCGCAACCTTCACGGGCGGTTGGCTTGCCTGATTCCAACGTACGCTGCCATCGGTCGGACATTGCCGGTCAAACTCGTTTTTTTCGGGCAGCATTCCCGTGATCAATGCCAGATGCCCGCCCGCCGAACCGCCCGTCAGAACAATTTTAGAGGTCTCGAAATTGTATTGTTTCGCCTGATAAAATACCCAGCGCAGAGCGCAGCGGCAATCTTCGACCGCTGCCGGAGCCGGAGAGTTTTTGGCTAAGCGATATTCCACATTGATCACCGCCCAGCCCATCGAAAGATAAGGAAGCAACTGGAAAACATTACGTTCTTTTTCTCCTCCGACCCAGCCGCCGCCGTGAAAAAGCATTAACACCGGAACGGGCATTTCCCGATTTTTGGGTAGATATAGATCAAGTTTTAAGTCGGTGTTATTCGCCGTCGAATAAGTAATATTCGGCGTTATATCGTAATCGGCAAATGCCCAGTCTGCCCAATTATCCGCTCCCGGAGTCCGGTTCTCCTCCTGCGCCGATGCGGTTTGCAAACAACTCAAAATCGCCAAGCTGATAAAAATCGGGTAAAAAATTTTTCGACCAAGATTCATTTTTATTTGTCCTCGGAATATAAAAGGTTCGAAAAGCAGCCTTTCGTCCGGCAAAATTACGGATTTGCCGGGCTTTTAGAGTAGCTGAGATTCAAAAACTCCAAAAGTTTCTTGAAGATTTCAGAATTATCAAATAGAATACTTCCATCAGTTTTAAGAAATCTCTCGCTAAATTATTAAATAAGAATCAAGACAACTGGATTTATCATTATAATTATAGATTTTATTTAACCACTTTTGCTAGTCCCTGCAACAAAGTTTTTTAGAAAAAGCGATTTTTTAAGAAGTTCTCACAGGGATTGAGAGAAAAAAGACCGGAAACCGCCTTTTTTAATTCCGGTAGATTTCTAAAAATTGAAATTTCCGGCTGTCGATAAATATTGGATCATGCAATTTGGTCTTTAGAATTTTTAGCAAATTATTATGAAAAAAATCAAAACACAGAGTCTCGGCAAGCGAATTTTAATGATCTTTTCCGCAATTTTGCTTGTTTTTTTCGCCGCCTTAAACTTTCAAAATAAATCACGGGCACAGACGCAGTTACCTTATCAGAACCCGCAGCTTTCGATCGACGAGCGCGTCAAAGATCTACTCGGGCGGATGACTCTGGAAGAAAAGACCGCGCAGATGATGTGCGTTTGGATGGAAAAACCAAACGACAACAGCCGCGTTCCGAAAGAGCAGTTGCCGTTCGGCGGTAAGTTTTCGCCTGAAATTGCCAAACAAAGAATGCCGTTCGGCATCGGGCAGTTTGCCCGCCAGCGCGAGCTTTTAAGCCCGAAAGAATCCGCCGAATATGCCAATGCCGCGCAGCGCTGGCTCAAAGAAAACACTCGTTTGGGCATTCCGGCAGTTTTCCACGACGAGATTCTGCACGGCAATATGTCGAGCGGTTCGACCGTTTTCCCGACGCCGCTTTCGCTCGCTTCCAGCTGGGACACGGATTTGATTTCGCGGGTTTTCACGGTCGCGGCGCGCCAGACACGGCTTCGCGGAACGCATCACGTTTTGGGTCCGAATATGGATCTGGCGCGCGAAGCGCGCTGGGGTCGAACCGAAGAAACCTACGGCGAAGACCCGTACCTGACTTCGCGGATGATCGTCGCGCTCGTCAAAGCCATTCAGGGCAACGCGACTTACGCCAATCCGCGCATTGACAACACGCACGTCATTGCGACCGGCAAGCATTTTGCGGGACACGGACAGCCCGAAGGCGGAACCAACATCGGTCCGGTTAATTTATCGGAGCGGCTGCTTCGTGAAACGCATTTCGTGCCGTTTGAAGCCGCCGTCAAAGAAGCCAGTCTTTTCAGCATCATGCCGGCGTATCACGAGATCGACGGCGTTCCGGTGCACGCAAATAAATGGATGCTCGATTCCCTCCTGCGCAAGGAATGGGGATTTCGCGGCACGGTCGTTTCGGATTATTACGCGATGACTCAGCTCTTGGAGCTTCATTCGGTCGCCGCCGACAAGTCGGACGCTGCCAGACAGGCATTGGAAGCCGGGCTCGACGTCGAACTCCCCGATATGGATGTCAATAAAACTCTGGTCGAACAGGTCAAGGCGGGAAAAATTCCGGAAAGTTTGATCGACCAGGCGGTTTCGAGAATTCTTTATCAAAAATTCCAGCTCGGGCTTTTTGAAAATCCGTACGTGAATGCCGAAACGGTCGCGCAAATGATCGACACGCCGGACGACCGCAACATCGCGGCGGAATCGGCGCGACGCGCGATCGTTTTGCTCAAAAACGACAAAAATATTTTGCCGCTCGACCGCACGAAATTGAAATCGATCGCCGTCATCGGACCGAACGCGGCAAAAGCGCATCTTGGCGGTTATACCGATCCGGTGCCGCCGCGCACGGTCAGCATTCTCGAAGGAATTAAAAACAAACTCGGAAGCGCGGTCAAAGTAAATTACGCGGAAGGCGTCAAAATCACGAAAGAAGGCGGCAATTGGTTCGGCGATACGGCGACGCTCAACGATGAAGCCGACGACCGGAGATTGATCGCCGAAGCCGTGCAGGCGGCAAACAATTCGGACGCCGTGATTTTATCGATCGGCGGCAATGAGGACACGAACAAAGAAGCCTGGGCACCGAATCACCTCGGCGACCGCGATAGTCTGGAACTTGTCGGGCGGCAAAACGAACTCGTTAAAGCTGTTTTAGCTACCGGTAAACCGACCGTCGTTTTTCTGACAAATTCGGGACCGCTCGCGATCGGTTACGTCGCCGAAAATGCGCCGGCAATTTTGGAAGGCTTTTATCTCGGCGAAGAAACCGGCACTGCCGCGGCGGACGTGCTTTTCGGCGATTACAATCCGGGCGGAAAATTGCCGGTTTCATTTCCGCGTTCAGCCGGGCAATTACCGATTTACTACAATATGAAACCGACGGCGCGGCGCGGCTACGTGTTATCGACGACGCAGCCGCTTTTTCCTTTCGGCTACGGTTTAAGCTATACGACTTTCAAGTATTCGAATCTGAAAATCGCGAAACCGAAAATCGGCGCGAATGAAGAAACGACCGTGACGGTTGATATTACCAACACCGGAGGGCGGCGCGGCGATGAAGTCGCGCAGATGTATATTCGCGACGAAGTCAGCAGCGTCACGCGTCCGGTCAAAGAGCTCAAAGATTTTGCCCGGGTTTCAATCGAGCCCGGACAAACAAAAACGGTGACGTTTATGATTACGCCCGCCAAGCTGCAGTTTTACAACCGCGAAATGAAACGGGTCGTCGAACCCGGAACATTTCAGATTATGGTCGGCGGAAATTCCGTGGATTTAATCAAACAAACACTGGAAGTTGTCGGAAATTAAGAAAGAAGAAACTAAGAAACTTATAAATTGCTGTAATCAGCCCTGAATCCGGCGACGGCAATTTTAACAGGACAATAAATTTTTGGAGTTATAAAAATATGAACAACGGCAGATACACGCCCCAACCCGAGGATAAATTTACTTTCGGACTCTGGACGGTCGGCAACCGCGGCGCCGATCCCTTTGGCACACAGGTTCGCAGAAAACTTTCACCCACGGAGATCGTCGAAATGCTCGCCGAAGTCGGCGCCTACGGCGTCAATTTTCACGACAACGATCTCGTGCCGATCGACGCCACTGCCAGTGAGCGCGCCGCAATCGTCAAAGATTTTCACAAGGCTTGCGACGACAATGGCATAAAAGTTCCGATGGCGACCGTCAATCTTTTTTACGA
>DATLOR010000266.1:0-2966 GCA_035536135.1 Pyrinomonadaceae bacterium
TATCTTTTGGAAAGCAAGCCTCTAGCCGTTTCGGCGACCGGAAGCTGTCACGTCGGCAACGGTTTGGAAGATATCGCGTACCTGACGGTTCAATTTGAAAACAATCTGATCGCCCATTTTCACGTCAACTGGCTCGCGCCCGTCAAAATCCGCAAAACGCTGATCGGCGGCACAAAATCGATGATCGTTTACGATGATACGGAAGCAAGCGAAAAGCTGAAAATTTACGATAAAGGAATCGAAGTCACGACGCGCGAAGGCGTTTACGATACGCTTGTGCAATACCGCACAGGCGATATGCTTTCGCCGAAAATCGAACAAACCGAAGCCTTGAGCCTCGCCGCACAGCATTTTATCGACTGCATCAAAAACGATAAAAAGCCTCTCACCGACGGCACGTCAGGATTAAACGTCGTGCGGATTTTAGAAGCCTCGGAAGTATCGATAAAAAATCAGGGAAAACTGATTACACTGTAAATGAGCGAAACAACTTTTACCGCAGAATATTTAAAAGAGAATTTTATTCGTCTGAATAACGTCCGGCTCGGGCGCGAGGTGAAGATTTTTTCGTTCGTCAACGCTTACGGCTGTGCGATCGGCGACGGCTCGAAAATCGGCGCGTTTGTCGAAATCCAGAAAAACGTTGAGATAGGTAAAAACTGTAAAATTTCGAGTCACACGTTTATCTGCGAAGGTGTTTGCATTGAAGATAATGTTTTCGTCGGTCACGGCGTGATGTTTACAAACGACAAATACCCGCGCGCGACGAATGCCGACGGTTCGGCGCAAACCGAAGAAGATTGGGAAGTTATCCCGACGCTCATCAAAAAAGGCGCAAGCATCGGTTCGGGCGCGGTGATTATCGCGGGCGTCACGATCGGCGAAAACGCAATCGTCGGCGCGGGCGCGGTCGTCACCAGAGACGTCGAGCCCGACACGATCGTCGCGGGCGTTCCGGCTAAAAAACTTCGTTCTGTCGAATTATAATAAAACCAAATGTGCGGAATTGCCGGATTAATTTCACAAAAACCCGAAGATCTGATCGGTCGGATGCTCAAAGCGATCGAGCATCGAGGCTTTGACGACGAAGGCGTTTTTGTTTCCGATAAATTCGGCAAAAATGACTTAAAAACCTGCCTTGGACATCGCCGTCTTTCGATCATCGACACAACATCCGGCGGACATCAGCCGTTTTTTTCCGCCGACGGGCGTTATGTGTTGACCTACAACGGCGAGCTTTACAATTATCTCGAAATCAAAGCCGAACTCGAAGGCAAAGGCTATCAGTTCAAAACCGATTGCGACACGGAAGTTTTGGCGAATGCCTTTCAGGAATGGCAAACCGATTGTCTGCCGAAGCTGAACGGAATGTTCGCTTTCGCCGTTTGGGATACGCGGGAAAAATCGCTGACGCTCGTGCGCGACCGGAGCGGAATCAAACCGCTTTATTATGCACGGATCGGCGAAAAATTTATTTTCGCTTCGGAAATCAAAGCGATTTTAGCTTCAAAACTGATTCGCGCCGAGCTCGATTATGAAGGCTTGCATCAATTTCTGACGTTTCTTTGGACGGTTCACGAAAAAACGCTTTTTAAGGGAATTTATCAATTGCCGCCCGCGCATTTTCTTGTTTGGAAAAACGGCGAAATAAACGTTAAAGAATGGTGGGATCTGGATTTTTCGCGTGAAGAAAAGGATAAATCGGAAGATTTCTGGCAAGCACAGGTTTTGGAAACTTTGGACAAATGCGTTTCGATGGAAATGATCGCGGACGTTCCGCTCGGCGCATTTCTTTCGGGCGGCGTTGATTCTTCGGCAATCGTCGCGCTGATGACGCGGCACGCGCGCAATATTTCGACCTACACGACCGGAGTTTCGGCTGATGATTTGCAGTTCGATATTATTCCCGACGATGTCGAATGGTCGCGCCGCGTCGCGGAAATTTTCCCGATCGATTATCACGAAACGCTTCTCACGCCCGATTTGACCGAGCTTTTGCCGAAACTCGTCTATCATATGGACGCGCCCGTGATTGATATGGCGATTCCGTCGTTTTTGATTTCACAGCAGTCGCGCGAAACGCAGAAAGTGATGCTCTCGGGAATGGGCGGCGACGAAGTTTTCGCGGGTTATCCGCGCCAGCTGGCGATGAAATTAGCGGGCGCGACGGATTTTATTCCTTCGGCAGTGCGCCGTCCTTTGATGAAAACGCTTGATTCAATGCTCTACGGCGGAAAAAAAGGAAAATTTACCGCGCCGCTTCGCAATGCGAAAAAATTTGCGCGAAGCGCAGGACAAGACTTTGAAAATCGTTACCTTGGTTTCGGAACTTATTTCACGGACGAGCGAAAAGCGCGGCTTTATTCAGAAAATCTGCGCGGTCCGATGAAGGATTTCGACGCTTACGCGCAGCATAAAAAATTCTTTGAAAACTGCCGCGGCGCAGCGCCTTTGAACCGGCTTTTATATGTCGATTTCAAAACATTTATGCCCGCGCTGAATCTCGACACAACGGACAAAACTTCGATGGCGGCAAACCTCGAAGTGCGCGTTCCATTCTTAAATCACGAGATGGTTTCACTCTCGGAAAGAATTCCCGCCGAATTGAAAATCAAAGGCTTAAAGCGCAAATATATTTTGAAAAAAGCGGCGGAAAGCATTTTACCGAAGGAAATAATCTGGCGCAAAAAAGCCGGTTTCGGCGCGCCGATCCGCTCGTGGCTGAGAACGAGCTTAAAACCGATGATCGACGATCTGCTTTCGGAAGAAACGATCAAAAAGCGCGGACTTTTTGATGCGAAAGAAGTTCGAAAAATCATCGAACTCAATCAATCGGGCAAGGAAGATTTTAACCTGCAGGTTTTTCAGCTTCTGAATTTCGAGATCTGGATGCGCGAATTTCTCGATTAGATCAAATTTTTGACTTCCGAAGTCAAAATTCGAGGTCGCAAACTCAAAAACAAGCA
>DATLOR010000267.1:0-5551 GCA_035536135.1 Pyrinomonadaceae bacterium
AAATTCGCTCGCGCCGACGTGAAATGTGTTTCGGTATTTATCGAAATCATAAGTCGAGGTCAGCACGAACGGGTCGAGAAAACTTTGATGATTCGGACAGATCAAAAGCGGTCTTTTCACCTAGTGCAGATTTTCGATGCCCTCGACTTCGAGGCGCATAAATCCTTTGCAGAAAAGATTAAAAGTCTTGTAAACGCCAAAGGCAAAGCCTAAAAACAACGGACGATTCTGCAAAATCGCGCGCAGTTCGGGCATATCCTCGTCGGCTTGGCGGACGATCTGCGACCAGTTTAAATCGGTTGAGATCGTTTGGCTTTCGTCAACATTTCCGGCGTGTTTTTGGACAAGTTTGACCGCATCGGCAACAGTCAGAGCCTGCGCCGCTTCTTCGCCTTCAAATTCGGTCGAAAATGCATTTTCAAGCGCGGCAAAAACTTCGGCGCGGGCGAGCGAATCGAGTCCGAGATCGATTTCGAGATTCATCTGCGGGTGAATTTTTCCGGCATCTTTAGCGTTGCGTCTGATAACGTCCGCGACAGCTTTGCCGACATTCGATTCGAGCAGGGCATTGTCTTCAGCCGAAAATGTCCAAACCTTTTCGGGCGGTTTTTCACCCGAAGAGATTTTTCCTGCTTTTATATCCTTTTGCAGTTCGAAGCGTTTGATCTTGCGCGTCGCCGTGCGCGGCAAGGGTTCGGCGCGGACGATATATTCACGAACACGCTGGTATTCGGGCAATTCGCGCCCGAGATTGTCGAGATCAAATTTGATGACGGTTTGCGAATTGGCGATCTTTTCGTGTTTCAGATAGTTAAAATCGGGCACGACGACCGCAACCAATTTTTCCGCGCCAGCCTTTCCGACGGATTTGTCTTCAACTCCGAGAATCGCCAGTTCCTCGACATACGGCGATTTCAGATAATGAACTTCCAGATCTTCGGGATGCACGTTTTTGCCGTTCGGCAAAACGATCACGTCTTTGGCGCGTCCGACGATATACAGATGACCGTCCTGATCGAATTTTCCCAGATCGCCCGAGCGAAACCAGCCGTCGTCGGTAAAAACGTCGGCGGTCGCCGCTTCGTTTTTGTAATAGCCTTTGAAGACCATCGCGCCGCGGATCAGAACTTCGCCGACGCCTTCCTTATCGGCGTGATCGATTTTTACCTCGGCATTGAAAAACGGCTTACCGACCGATCCGACGCGGTTATCGTCTTCATAGGTCGCGGTCGCCGCGCCCGAAGTTTCCGTTAAACCGTAGCCCTGAATGATCGTGAAACCGAGTTTATAGAAATCTTCGGCAACCGCTTCGTCAAAGCGCGAACCTGCCGTCACCGCAAACCGCAGATTGCCGCCGAAAGATTCCTGAACTTTGCCGAAAAACCTACTGCCGAGATTGATCTTCAAGGAATCGCGGAAAAAACCGTTCGCCGCAAGCATTCCTTTAAATAAAGCCTGCACGGCTTTCGGTTTTTCGCTCACGGCATCGAAGATCTTTTTGTGAAACAGATACCAGAGACGCGGCACGGTCGTTAAAAGCGTCGGCTTGAATTCGCGCATCGCTTTGCCGAGCTCGTCGGGCGTCATTTCCTTCAAATAACCGACTTCCGCGCCGTAAGTCGTCGCGACCCAGAGATTGACGATCTGCAGATAAGCGTGAAAAAGCGGCAAAAGACTGAGGATTTTTTCCTTTTCGGTCAATTGCAGAACCTTATTAATGCCGTCGAGCTCCGCCGTGATGTTGCCGTGCGATAAAGGCACGCCTTTCGGTGTTCCGGTCGTGCCGCTCGTGTACATCAAAAGCGCCGTGTCGTCGCCATGCGCTTTCGGGATTTCGCTCGCATACTGCGCCGGAAAATCAGTTTTTACCCAATCCTCGAAATGCTGAAAGCCGTTCGTCGAATTTTCCATCCGCCAGACGACAGAAGGTATATGACGACCGAGTTTTTCCTCGATCTGTGTGAATTTTTCGGTCACGTCGGGCGACAAAAAAGCGAGTTTTGTTTCGGAATTTTCTAAAAAATTGGTGATCGTTTCGATCTCGCCGTGCGGGTCGATCGGGACGCAGACCGCGCCGTGATAAAGCGTCGCGAGATAGGCAACCGCCCAACAGGGATGATTTTCGCCGATCAGCGCCACGCGTTCGCCGAATTCGATCTTTTCTTCCTTGATCCGGTAGGCGACGGCGCGGATCTGTTTTAATAATTCTTCGTAATCGTAAACTTCCGAATCATCGCCGACGATGCGCATCGCGGTTCTTTCGGAGTGTTTTTCGCAGGAAGCAATCAATCGCTGGCAAAATGAATCGTTCATAAAGTTTTTAGAGTTCGTAAAGTTTATAGAGTTCGTAGAGTTTTTAGAGTAAAAACATAAACTCAATAAACTCAACAAACTCTATGAACTATTTCGGCACACGGACTTTTAAAGCATTCGGCAAAATCTCGAAAGTTGCAGGCAGTTTTCCCGGCAGTTCGCCGTCAATCTCGATGTGAATTTCTTCCGAATTCATCGGCGAAACTTCGATTTTTCGCGCCTGCGTCGATTTTACTTCTTTTAAATTCAGATGCGAGCCGCCGTACAGTTTATAAGCATTCAGAAGAATTTTGGCGGTTTTAATATCGCCGATATTGACGACGTCGAAAAGCCCGTCGTTAATGCTCGCATCGGGCGCAATTTTCATCCCGCCGCCGAAAAATCGTGAATTACAGACGCAGAAATTTATCGTATTTAAGGGTTTCGCTTCGTCGTCGTCGAACTTGACGCGCACGGTGTCGAAATTCAGACCCAAAATTTCCTGCAAGGTCGAAAGCGCAAAGTTCGTTTTGCCGCGCAGAACATCGTGCGGAATCCAGCCGACAATGTTCGATGATTTGACGCGCTCAATGATCGCAGCCGACAGACCGAACGAGGCGACATTGAGAAAATAACGCGAAACCTGTTCGTTTTCGTGGTTCAGAAAAGTCACTTTGCCGACATCGATCTGTTTCGTGACGCCGTTTCGAAGCGTCACACCGGCTTCGCGCGTATCGTTCGGAATCCCGATCGTCCGCCGGAAATCGCCGCCCGTACCCGAAGGCAAAACGCCGAATTCGATGTCCGCGCCTGATTGCACAAGGCCGTTGGCGACTTCGTTGATCGTCCCGTCGCCGCCGCACGCGATGATGAATTTTCGTCCTTGCTGTGCGCCGCGCAGGGCAAGCGCGGTTCCGTCGCCCTGTTGTTTGGTAAAAGCAACCTGGAACGCGCCGAAATGTGCGCGGAAATCGGCGGCAGTTTCCGCCCAGCGCGACTGCGTCGAGCCGCCCGCGGATTTCGGGTTGACGATCACGAGCGGCAAAGTTGGGTTTGCCTCGCTATTGAAAGAATTGTTCTCTGTTTTGTTTGACAAAATCTGCGATGTCCTTGATTTTCTTAAATTTTTCGAGCGTGTAATTCGCGTCTTCGTTGGTCATGAACTCTTTTCCCTTGTTCACATAAACCATATTTTCGCTATACGGCGCGGATTTCGCACTACACATACCGGCAATGATTATGTCGGTTAAACCGTCTTCGTTCAAATCCTGAAATGCGACACCTTCCGCCCAACAGCCGATCGTGACACCGTTAAATTGATTCGGGAATTTATAAACCTGCTTGCCGTCTTTGTAGATAAAAAACTCGGAATTAAGCGGCGGATCATCATACTCGGCGTCGTGAATCGTAACAAAACAGGCATTTTTGAACGGTTCGTGATCGAACGCAAAGGTTTGTTTCTTGTCTAATTTTTTATCCGTTGGAAGCTTGATGTTAAAACAATCGGCGTTTTCCGGTGTTTTAGAAGCGGTTTCCTTTTTATCAGCTTGATTTGAACCCGCGCCCGAATTCGATTTTTCGGCGGAAACGTTTAGATTGTTCGCGTTTTTCGTGTCGGCGGAGTTTGTTTTTTCCTTGTTTGAACTGAAAAAACACGCGCCCGTCAGCTGAACGATTAGTAGTAAAATGATTGTTAATCTTTCCATCTGAAATCAAAAAGGGTTGTGCTGCTTTAATTGGTTTAACTTTTTTCGGCAATTTAGTCAATTAAGAAAAGGAAAGCGGATAAGCAAATAGACGAAAGTGCGTTTGTGTTGTTAGAATTTACTACGGCTTTACAACTTATATTTTAAGGAAAAAAACTTGCGAGTTGCGGTTCTATCTGCGGAAGCAGTTCCATATTCAAAAACAGGCGGTTTGGGCGATGTCGCGGGCGCGCTGCCGAAGGCTTTGCGCTCGATCGGCGAAGATGCCTTTTTGATCACGCCTTGCTACTTGCAGACCAAGGGCGAATATCTGTGGCAAACGGCGATCGACGACCTTTGGGTTGACTGGCGCGGCGGACGCTATCAGGCGAAAGCTTTTTACTCGGAAGCCAACGGTTCGCCGACGTATTTGATCGACGCGCCGTCCTATTTTCACCGCGATTCGATCTACGGTTATACGGAAGATTACGAGCGGTTTGCTTTTTTCAACCACGCCGCGCTTGCCCTAATAAAACGGCTCGGAGCACCGCCCGATATTGTTCATCTGAACGATTGGCATTGCGGATTTGCGGCGGTCGAAATCGCGCATCTCAGGTTTTGGGATGCTTACTGGCGCAATTCGCGCACCGTCTTTTCGGTTCACAATCTGGCTTATCAGGGCGGATTCGGTTTGGACGAGCTTTGGAAATTCGGGTTTTCGTCGGATTTTGAACGCAATGCTTTTGCCTTTAACGGCTACGCCTCGGCGATGAAAGCCGGACTGGCGACGGCGGATATGCTTTCGACCGTATCAAAGACTTACGGTTACGAAATGCAAACCGCCGAGAACGGCTACGGGCTCGACTGGCTCCTTCGCCAACGGTCGAATCGTTTATACGGTATCGTCAACGGCGTCGATTTCGACATCTGGAATCCCGAAACCGACAGTGAACTCGGCTCGCATTTCAACGCGCAGAACATCGACGGAAAACTTGCCTGTAAAAAAGATCTGCTCGAACAATTTTCGCTGCCCGTAAATTTGGAACGCCCGATTTTTGCAAATGTGACGCGTTTGACGGCGCAAAAGGGAATCGATCTGATGATGCAGGTCGCGGGCGATATCTTGTCGACCGGCGCGTTTATCATTTCGCTCGGTTCGGGCGAACAGCGTTACGAAGATTTCTGGCAGCGTTTGCGCGATTATGCGCCGTCGCAAGTCGGGATCTATCGCGGCTACAGCGAAAGTCTGGCGCACAAGATCGAAGCCGGCGCGGATCTGTTTATGATGCCGTCGAAATTCGAACCGTGCGGCTTAAATCAAATGTATTCATTGCGTTACGGCACAATTCCGATCGTCCGTGCGGTCGGCGGTCTGGAGGATACGGTCGAGAATTACGATGCCGTCAGCGGCAAAGGCAACGGTTTCAAATTCCGCGAATACCGCGCCGACAAGTTTTTGGAAAAGATTTACGAAGCCCTGTTTGCCTATTACGACAAAGAGGCTTGGCGCAAATTGCAATGGAACGGAATGACGGTTGATAATTCGTGGCAAAACGCGGCAAGAAAATATATTC
>DATLOR010000268.1:0-7080 GCA_035536135.1 Pyrinomonadaceae bacterium
TTCAACAAATTCGCTCAAAACTTTCAAGGCTTTTACCAGGTCTTCCTGTTTTATCAGTAAATGATCGCGGGAAAATGCCGAAAGCGCGATGATTGAAATTTCAGCTTCGGCGAGTTTATTTGAAATGAATGCTAAAAAACCGACGACCGAAAAATCCAGTTCAATATCGAAACTCAGAAGCCTAAAACCTTTCGCGATTTTCGCGTCACGAAGTCCCACGCGCATCGCTTCAAAATCGATTTCATCGAGCAGCAGCGTCACTTCCCATTTATCCTTGAAAATCATAAACGGCGCGGTCATCCGCGGCGAAAGCTCGGGATTTTCGAGAAGTTTCAGCCAATCTTCATTCCGCAATGAAACGATCGCAAAAACGTCGGGCGCGATTTCGACGCGGGTTCTCTGCAGTAATTCACTGATTTCCAAACTGATTTTAACCTTCCGTAAAACTTAAATTGTAAAATGAATCGTCGGGTTCGTATTGCTCTACCGTAATTTCGAAATAAACGACCGGCATCTTATAAAATTCCGTCAATTCCCCGCCGTTGAAACCGATTTTTCTTAAAACCTTTTGCGATTCGATGTTTTCGGGATGCGTCACCGCCGTGATCTTCGGAAGTTTCGCCTGCTCGAAACCAAAGCGCAGAGCGGCGCGAGCGGCTTCGGTCGCAAAACCTTTGCCCCAATGTTTTTTGAAAAAACCGTAATAGATTTCGACGGCTTGGGTTTGATCCAAATATTGAAAACCACAGTAGCCGATCAGGTTTCCGTCCGCTTTGTCAAAAACGCCGAATTGTCCAAAACCCTGTGTCCGCCAACGCTCAAGACGCGCCGGCAAGCTTGCCAGAACTTCTTTTTTTTCAATCCTAAAATAAGGCGGAAAATGTTTGGTAACATCTTTGTCTGAACTGAGTTCAAACACTTTTTCCATCTCATCCGGTTTGTAAGTCCGCAACAAAAGCCTTTCAGTTTCAATTTGTGGAAACATAGTTTAGGAAAAATTAAATTTGTTCTAAAATTTCATAAAATTGTAACCTTAAATCGAAATATGTCAAGACTTTTCTTCGGTTAACGATTCTTTAGACTTCAACGATCGTCGTCACAATGACGGGTTTCGTACCGGTTTCTTTTTGTAAAAATCTTTTCAAATGGACGCGGATGTTTTCCTGCAGCCAGTTTTTATCGGAAATTTCCTTCGCAGTCATCGTTGACACCAAATTAGCGACGGATTTTTTCGCTTCGCCCGTAAAACCATTGGTTAGATCAATTCCGGCAACGCCCTGAAACGAAATTTGCGGTTCGCCCGAAAGCTTATTTGTTGCTTTATCGATTTTTACGACCAGCGAAATTGCCCCGCCGTACGCGAGTTTTTTGCGTTCGCGGATGATGTCGTATTCGATTTCTTCGAGCGATTCTTCATCAATAAACGTGCGGTTGAGCTCGTGTTTTTCAAGTACGCGTGCGCCGAGTTCGTCAATCTCCAGAACATCGCCGTTTTCGATCAGGATCACGTTTTCGTCCGTGTAGCCGGGAACGTGATTTTTGACGAATTCCTTATGCCGGAAAAGCATCCGGTATTCGCCGTGAATCGGCACGAGATATTTCGGTCGCGCCGTTTCGACCATTATTTTGATGTCTTCCTGCGAAGCGTGTCCCGAAACGTGGATCAAACGGCGTTTTTCTTCGATGATATTCGCGCCGCGTTTGTAAAGATTCCCGATCAGCCGCGAAATCGCTTTATCATTGCCCGGAATGATCCGCGCCGAAAGTACGACCGTATCGCCTTTTTCGATCTCCATTCCCTTATAACTGGAAGTCGCCATATTCCACAGCGCGGCGCGATTTTCGCCCTGCGAACCCGTGATGATATAAACAATGTCTTCGTCATGTAACGAGCGCGCTGTTCCCAGATCAACCATCGTATTCGGCGGAATCCGTAAGATTCCGAGCTCGTCGGCAATTTCGACGTTTTTCTGCATCGAACGCCCGAGCACGCAAACCTTTCTGCCGAATTCGTAGGCGACATCAAAAACTATCTGCAAACGATGGATCGAGGACGAAAAGGTCGAAACCAGAATTCGCCCGTGCGCCTGTTCGAAAATTTCTTCAAATGCCGGAATGACCGCTTTTTCCGACGGCGTTCTGCCTTCTACCGTTGCGTTCGTCGAATCTCCGAGCAGTGCCAAAACGCCTTCGTCGCCGTATTTCGCCAGCGTTTTCAAATCGTAGGGCTTGCCGATCACGGGCGTATCGTCAATTTTGTAGTCGCCCGTGTGAATGACCGTTCCGAGCGGAGTTTTGATCGCGAGCGAAAAACAATCGACCAGACTGTGCGAAGCGTGGATGAATTCGATCTTGAAATTCCCGACCTCGGCAATGTCGTTCGGCTCGACGCGATGCAGCAGGACATCGCCCATCATTTTATGTTCTTCAAGTTTTCTTTCCGCCAGAGCCATCGTAAAACGCGAAGTGTAAACGGGCAAATTAAATTTTTTGAGAAAATAAGGCAATGCGCCGATATGATCTTCGTGTCCGTGCGTCAGTATGAGAGCGGTCAGATTGTCGCGGTATTCCTCCAAAAAATCGAAATTCGGTATTGAAATATCAACTCCGTAAGGCGTTTCTTCGGGAAAACCCATTCCCGCGTCAACGATAATCATTTCGTCGTCATAGCGAATTCCCATACAATTCATTCCGAATTCGCCGATTCCGCCGAGCGGTATTATTTCTATTTTTTTCACAATAAAATCCCTTTCCTTGCTTCAATCTCTAAACTGTAAATTATATCACAGGCGAGTTTTTTGTGCTTTTAAATTCCCTGCGGCGGATGCTTTCGAATCTTTTCAAGTTCTTTGTAATAAGGATTTACAAACTTTTCAGCCGCTTCAACCGCCGCTGCGCCGGCTTCGCGTTTTTTCTTTTCGGTGTCGCCGACAAAATTCATCTGCGGCGATTTGGCATTAAACTTTGCTGCCCCAAGCATTTTCTCGCGGTCTTTTTGGTTTAGCGAAACATTAAAATGCTTCAAAATTTTGGTGTTCAGGGCATCGGGCAATTCGGTGTAATTTACCGCCAAACCTTCGCCGCTTTTTAACGATTGCAAAGCATTTTTGCAAATTTCACCCAAAACCCGCGCACAATATTCTTCGGGCGGAATTTGCAGAGATTTTTTGAAACTTAACCCGGGCACAATTTTCCCGATCAATCCCGGAACCATATGTGCTCCCCGCTGCCGGATATGCGAAACGATAATTTCAACCGGATTGCGATACAAAAAAATCCATGGAACTTCGGGAAAAGCTCGTTTTATGAGGCTTAACTCGGATGTGTTCCAGCTGTCGAATTTTATAAAAAAATTTTCTTCAAAAGAATTTCTTTTTTGCCCCAAAGCATTGATCATATTTTGCAGCCATTTGACGCGCTGCTGATCGGGTATTTGGGGGGTGCGAAGGACAAAATCAATCGGCGAGGCTTCGGAAATCACGACATTTTGCTCCAAAGCGGCAAGCATCTGCGAGATCAGCGTTGAGCCGCAGCGCGAAAGGTGAAAAATAAAGCCTGTCGGTTTTAATCCGTTCGAAAAATAATCCGGCGCGTCGAGAAATTCGATCGGAGTTTGATGACGGAACAACAAGTTAAACGGCTGCCGAAAGCGTTTGGCGATCGAATCGTCAAAAAAGGGCTCGGTCAAACGTTCTTTTCCAAGAAAACACCAATCAACAAAAGCCCGATCTTCCTGCCAATAACATCTGACCGGAATCCATTCACGAAAATTTTCGAATTGTTTCAGATCCATCTTTCGTGCCATAAACTTCGATTTTCCCGCAGCTGCAAGTCAACGTCTTCGCGCGATATTTCAAAACCTGACTTCGCACCAAGTACGATGACCTGTGCAATAAACGCTTCGCGTTCAATCGTCACTTTTAATTGATCCTGAAGATTCAAATCGCGTAAAACCAACTGGCAAAATTGTTTCAAATTTTCTTTCGACATCATGTTTTATTACAAAAAAAGAGTGTGTTCATTTTTTATTCTGAACACACTCTTTTTGTTTCACAAACTATTGTCAGTTAAAGAAGTTTCACTATCTTTCGAGTTGAATTTCGAAATCGGTGACTTCATCAGTAATTGACCTGACAATCGACTGAGTTTGATAGGTTTTCGCCGAAACCGTGAATGTGTAGGTCGCACCCGACAGAACTTCGGTAAACCTGAAATATCCGAACGGATTCGTGATCGCCATCCGCGTCTGTCCGGACGAATCAATCATTACAACACGTGCATTGTAAACAGCCATACCCGTTTCCTGCGAGAAGACCCGACCCGAAACATCGACAGGCGCGGCAGTCGGTCCGACTACCTGCTGTACAAATGTCGGGCTCGAACTGGCAGTAAAATTGGTATCGCCGCTGTAGGCAGCAGTTATGTTATAGTTTCCGGCGAGAGAAAACGATATGGTGCAGGTCGCTTGTCCAGAAACATTAATCGCCACATTAGAGCAAACCGGAGAACCATTACGGCGGAAAGTCACCGTACCGGTTCGAGTTCCCGCACCCGGCGCGACCGGATTGACAGTCGCCGTATAGGTGACCGGAACTCCCGTACCGACCGGGTTCGACTGATTGCTCGTCAAGCCGGTTGTCGTGCTGGCTTGGTTGACCGTTTGCGGATTTGTGTTCAAACTACCGCTGCTCGAATTAAAGCCGTTCGGCACATCACCGGCATAATTTGCCGTGATCGTGTGATTTCCGACCGTCAGCGACGAGGTTGTAACCTGCGCCTGTCCCGAAGCGTTCAACGCGACAGCTCCGCCGATCGGGTTTGCGCCGTCGAAGAACTGAACATTTCCGGTTGGCGTTCCCAATCCGGCAGTAGCAACGGTTGCCGTAAATGTCACGGGTTGACCGAAGACCGACGGATCCGCACTTGAAGTAACCGATGTCGTGGTAGCCGCCGCGGCAAGCGTGAATGTCAGACTCCAATTGGAAATCGTGACATTTGTTGCATCGCCGGTATCTTCAACCGCGTAAAGACTCCACGTTCCGTTCGGACTTATTCCGTTAAAGAGCGCGAATGTTCCCGCTCCCTCGGGTGCTGCCGGGTTATAAGGCGATGCAGGAGCAGGTGCCGGGAAAACGTCCGGATCGCCCGTGTAAGCCGCCGGTTTGTAGGTACCACTCGTGATAGCGGTCGAGTCCGGAAGCGCCGTTCCCGCAGCATCATCAAGCACCAGATTGACATTGACCATATCGGTCGTGCCGCCGGCATCACCCATAAACAAGAATTTCTGCCCGCCCGGTCCGACTAAAAGGAAATCCGTATGGTCGGGATTAATGCTGTTTATGCCGTTCATCTGCAGCGTCACTTTCGTAAGCGTGCCGCCCAAGCCGTTTACGATAATACGCGACGGGTACGGGCTGGCTGTGGATGCATCGTTTATCGTAATACCGCCATTGTTGGCGAAATTGAGTCCGGTTTTGATTGTCGGACTATTGACCTGCAGCGTCACATTGCCGCTGCTAATGTTGAATTGTCCGGGTGCGCCGTTGTAATCGGCGGTAATAATATAATCGCCCTGCGTAAACGCGGGTTGGTTGCAAGTCGCCACTCCGCTGACAACCGGAACGTTCGCGCAAAGAATTGTCGCGCCGCGCCGGAACGTAACGGTTCCGGCGTTGACCGTGCTGCTGCTCGTTACGGTGGCGGTAAAGGTTACCGGTTGAGCCGTAGTTGCCGGATTCGGATTAGCCGTAACAACGGTCGTCGTCGCCGCGTCGCCGCTCGTCGTAAACGTCAAGCTCCAACTTCCGATTGTGCCGTTCGCCCCGCCGCCCGTATCGTCAGACGCGTAAAGACTCCACGTTCCGTTCGGAGCGCTGCCGCCGTACAAGGAGGCGAAAGTGGCACTGCCATTCGGAGCCGCAAAATTAGTCGGGACGGGCGCGGGCGCGGGAAATGGGTCGCTGTCAACGTTATAATCCGCCGGACGATATGTTCCGCTAGCTATCGAGCCGCTGTTCGGCAGTTGCGATGCCGCCGTATCGTCGAGCGATATATTGACGCCGGTCGAGGCGACGTTACCGCCCGCATCCGAGAAAAAGACGAAGTTCTGCCCGCCCGGACCGACCAACATAAAGTTGAAATGACTCGTCACCGGTAAATTTGCGTTCGTCAAGGTTAAGGTCACCTTTGAAATCGAGCCGCTCAAACCTGAAACGATAATGTTTGAAGGATATGGAATGGCGGGTGTCGGAGCACCGGCATCGGGAATTGTAATTCCGCAGCCGTTGGTAAATGTGGGGCTTGCTCCCGTCGTCGGGCAATTTACTGTCTGGTTAACGCTGCCATTACTGGTAGCGAAAGTTGCGTTTCCAACATAGGTCGCCGTGATATTGTGTATGCGCTCGGTTAAAGTGTTGGCGGGAATGTTACAGGTCGCCTGCCCGCTGCCGTTGACCGCAACGTTGCTGCACAAAGTGGTGCTGGTCGTATTATCGACAAAATTAACATTACCGATGTTAACGGTGCTGCTGCTCGTCGTTGTCGAGGTCAGCGTAACCGCTTGATTTGTAAAAGACGGGTTTAGTGAAGATGCCAGCGTCGTCGTCGTCGAAGCCGCCGCCGTTGTCACAATGTCTATCGACCAGCCGCCAGCGACGGTGCTCGTACCGCTTCCCGCGCTGCTGTCAAAAACGTGTAAAACCCAGTTACCGTTGACACTCGCGCCCGACAGACCGCCGAAAACGCTGGTAAACGTCGCCGAGCCTAAAGGGGCGGGCGATTGATACGGCGGAGCCGATGTCGGAAAATTGACGCTCGCATCATAATCAGACGGTTTAAAAGTGCCGGAGACAAGAGCCTGGGCGCCCCCGGGATTCTGTCCAATCAGCGTGGCTCCGGCGTCGCTCAAGGTTAGGTTTATGTTATTCGATGCAGAGCCGGCACCAGTCCCGCCCACGTCAGAAACAATGATGAATTTCTGCCCGCCGGGTCCGACCAGCAGGAAATCCACCTGCTGCGGGCGGGGTGTCGTGTAATTATTCAACGTCACCGAAACCGAAGAAATCGGTCCGACCAAACCGG
>DATLOR010000269.1:0-4024 GCA_035536135.1 Pyrinomonadaceae bacterium
GCCAGGTTCGGAACGATTATCAATCTTTCGAAATTAAAAAGATCGTATCGGTCAACGAAACCGAGATCAAACTTTTCGCGCAGGGAAAAAACGGGGGTTGGATCGAATATACCTTTCTGTTTGAAAAAGCTGCGCCCAATAAAATACTGGGCTGGCAGATCGAACAAACCGACGCGCCCGAAACGGCGGAAAAACCCAAATATTCCGCGCCGACGAGTAAAGCCGAATTGCTTTCAACGACCGAAAAATATTTGAACGAACAGGTCTCGCAGGACAATTTTTCAGGCGTTGTCCTGATCGCCAAAGACGGTAAACCGATCTTTTCAAGGGCTTACGGCTTGGCAAACAAGGAAGCTAAAACGCCGAACAATACGGACACAAAATTCAACCTCGGCTCGATCAACAAGGAATTTACGCGCATTGCCATCGGGCAGTTAGTCAGTCAGGGCAAAATTTCGTTTGATGATAAGCTCGGCAAATTTCTGCCCGATTACCCGAACAAAGACGCGGCTGAAAAAGTGACGATCCGCCATCTCGTCACGATGAAATCGGGCATCGGCGATTTTTTCGGTGAACAATTTATGGCGATGCCGAAGGATAAATTGCGCAAAAACAGCGATTTTATCCCGCTTTTTTCGAATAAGCCGTTGGCTTTCGAGCCGGGAACGAACGAACAATATTCAAACGGCGGCTATATTCTGCTCGGCGCGATCATTGAAAAAGTTTCGGGCAAAAGCTATTACGATTATGTCCGCGAGAATATTTTCAAACCCGCCGGAATGACCAACACGGATTCGTTCGAAACCGACAAAATGCCCGCGAACACGGCTGACGGTTACACGCGGAGAAATCCGAAAAGAGAACTTTTAAATAATGTCGACACGCGCCCCTATCGCGGCAGTGCGGCAGGCGGCGGATATTCAAACGCGGCGGATCTATTGAAATTTTCGCTGGCTTTGAAAAACGGTAAACTGACGATTCCCGACGACGACGGCAATCCGCGAAAAGGCGAAAGTTTAGGAATCGCGGGCGGCTCGAACGGTATCAATGCTTTGCTATTGATCAACCCGCAAACAGGTTACACAATCATCGTTTTGTCGAATTACGATCCGCCAAGTGCCGAAAAGGTCGGCTCGCAGATTCGAGATTGGACAAAACAAATCAAGGAATAATTCAAAATAATCAGGAGAAAAAAGATGAAAAAATTTATAGTGACAGTTTTAAGTATATCGGTATTTTTTATCGGATTGGGCAATTTGATCGAAAAGGCGAGCGCGTCCTTTAAATCCGACGATAAGGCTTTGGAGTTGATCGCCAAAGCGCGGCGCGCGATCGGCGGCGATTCGGCGATTGCGGGCGTCAAAAGTATGACGATCCTTGGCAAAGCGACGAAAACTTTTGAAGTCGAAGGCGTTGCCAGAACCGAAAACGGTGACGTCGAGATCAATTTCGAGCTTCCGAACAAAATGAGCCGCAATATGAAGATGGGTTCGGGCGACGGTCAAGGATTGGTTGACAAAAAAGTTGACGTGATGATTGTCAGAACCGGCGACGACAATCTAAAGTGGAAAACCGAAAGCAGTGAAAACCCGGACGGTATTAAAACCGTGATTGTTCAGAAAAAGGACGGCAGTTCGGAAGAAGTCAAAACCGACGGCGAAAAGACAATTACTTTTAGAACAGAAAAAGGCGACCAAACAGTTGTCACTTCGGAAGACGGGAAAACTGCGACCGTTGACGGCAAAAAAGTGTTTCTCAGAAAGTCTGACGGACTCGGCGGCGGCGAAAATTTCCGCTCGAACGAGCTTTTCCGCACGACGCTTTCGCTCCTCCTGAGTGCGCCCGAAGGTTTGGACGTAACTTACACCTACGTCGGCGAAGGCAGTGTTGACGGCGTTTCGTGCGATATCATCGCGGCAAACGACGGCGGATCGACCGTGAAACTTTATCTCGATAAATCAACGAGCCTGCCCCGGATGATGACATTTCAGGGACATAAACCGTTTATGATCAGAATTGACAAAGACGATTCCGTGGCAAGCAAAGACGCGGAAACAAAGATCTTTACGCGCCAGCTTCCGCAGCCGGAAATGGCTGATTTTCAAGTCAAATTCTCCGATTTCCGCAGCGCAGGCGGTTTACAGCTTCCCTTCAAATGGACGCAAACCGTCGGCGGAAAAGACGATGAAGTGCTTGATATTACAAGCTACGAAGTCAATCCGGCGAATATCGCGGACAAGTTCAAGGAAATGCCGACCAAAGTTTTCGTGCGAACGAAAAAAGAGCAGTAATTAAAGGCAATTATTGCAGGACAAAAAGGACGAGCGCTAGTTTCGGCTCGTCCTTTTTTTAATTTCACATTGTCGCCAACACCGCACGAATTTCGCCGTAGCTAAAATCTTCGCCCAAATATTCTTTGATCGGCGAAATTGCGCCGATGTCGCGGTATTTCGTGATCGCTTGTTTGATCGGTTCGATTTTTTCTTCGTCAACCAGATCGGTCAATTCTATTTCACCGCTCGGAATGAAACGAACGAGATGCGTTTCGATCGTGCTGTTCGTCACGCCCCGTTCGCGGGCGATTTCGTAAATGTCCATTCCCGACTGGAACATCTCGAGTGAGATTTGAAAAGTATTTTGTCCTTT
Source organism: Pyrinomonadaceae bacterium (assembly GCA_035536135.1). GTDB lineage: Bacteria > Acidobacteriota > Blastocatellia > Pyrinomonadales > Pyrinomonadaceae > JAFDVJ01. The sequence continues at coordinate 2,647 of DATLOR010000269.1, forward strand.
TTCGTTGCGTTTCGCGCGTTGTTTCGTCTCGCGTTTCGGGGATTTCAGAGCAATGCGCGATTCGAGATTGTTTTCGTCGCAATATTTTCTGATTTCCGCCAAAAAATCCGCGCCGTATTTATCCGATTTGAGCTCGCCGACGCCAGAAATTTTTCGCAGTTCCGCTTCCGTTTGCGGTAGGAATGTCGCCATTTCAACCAGCGTCGCGTCGGAAAAAATAACATACGGCGGAACATTTTCGCCGCGCGCAAATCCGGTGCGAATCCTTTTCAATTCGTCGAGCAGATCTTTGAAATATTCGTGCGAAACGTCTGAAACCAGCGAAGCTTTCTATTTTTCTTCCTTGACCGTGACCTTGATCAATTCAACCGCGACATTTCCCTTCAAAACATCCAGACTTTTTTCGGTCAGCTGAATGATTGGAAATTGCCCGTCCGACTGCTTTAAAAAACCTTGCGAAATCAAATCACGAAAATATTCGAACCATTGATTTTTGGAAACGTCCGCGCCGACCCCGTAAGTTTTCAGGTTTTTATGTTCGTCCCAGATTTTCTGTGACTGCGAGCCGCGGAGAAAATCGACGAGATAGCCGAGTCCCATCCGCTGATTTGTCCGGTAAACCGCGCTCAAAGCTTTTTGGGCGATAACGGTTCCGTCAAAGCGTTCGAATTCCTTGCCGCAATTGTCGCAATTTCCGCAATCATCCGGCAGAGCTTCGCCGAAATAACTAAGCAGAAATTTGCGGCGGCAGGTTTTCAAATCGCCGAATTCGCCCATCTGACTGAGCTTTCTAAGCATGATATCGGTCTGCGATTTATTGCCTTCGACCTCGGCAAACCCTTTTAATTTAACGACATCCGCCCACGAGAAAAACAGCAAAGCTTCGCTTTCGAGACCGTCGCGTCCGGCGCGTCCGGTTTCCTGATAATAACTTTCGATGTTTTTCGGCAAATCGCAATGAACGACAAACCGGACGTTCGATTTATCGATTCCCATCCCGAAAGCGATCGTCGCGACGATGATCTTGACCTCGTCTTTTAAGAAAAATTCCTGATTTTTATCGCGCGTCGCCTTGTCGAGTCCCGCGTGATACGGCAAGGCGTTGTAACCTTCGTCGCGCAAATCGCTCGCCAAGCTTTCGGTCGAATTACGGCTCAAACAATAAATAATCCCGCTTTCATCGCGTTTCGTTTCAAGATAATCGAGCAGCTGCGCGTAGGAATTCCGCTTCGGCTCGACGCGGTAATGAATATTCGGTCGATTAAAACTCGAAAGAAAAAGCTCGGCATCTTTGATGTTCAAACGCTCGAAAATATCTTTGCGGACGAGCTTGTCGGCAGTCGCGGTCAGCGCGATCACGGGTATTTCCGGGAAATAT
>DATLOR010000270.1:0-5704 GCA_035536135.1 Pyrinomonadaceae bacterium
CAACGTCGATTCGGTCATTTACTGGCAGATCACCGACCCGATCAAAGCGACCTACGAGGTCAACGATCTGGTCGGCAGTATCGTCCAGTTGACGTTTACCGGAATGCGCTCGGTGATCGGCAGACTCGATCTTGACCACACGCTTTCATCGCGCGACCAGATCAACAGCGAACTGCGCTTGATCCTCGACGAAGCAACCGATAAATGGGGCGTTAAAGTAACGCGCATCGATGTCAAAAACATCACGCCGCCCGAAGACGTGCGGATCACGATGGAAAAACAAATGACCGCCGAACGCAACAAACGCGCGCTCATCCTTCAAGCGGAAGGCGAAAAACAAGCCGCGATGACGCGTGCCGAAGGCGAAAAACAAGCCGCCATCACGCGCTCGGAAGGCGAAAAGGAATCGGCGATCCTTCAGGCGGACGGAGCCGCCCAAGCCCGTTACCGTCAATCGCAGGCGGAAGCGCAGGCGATTTCCCAAATTGCTCAGGCGATCGGCGACCCGCAGCAGACCGCGCAGTATCTGATCACGGCGCGTTACATCGAATCTTTGCGCGATATGACCAAGACGAACAATTCGAAGGTCATTTTTATGCCGATGGAAACTTCGGCAATGCTTTCGAGCATCGGTTCGATCAAAGAAATCTTTGCGGAAACCGGCGAAGTTCGGGAGAAAAAAGAAGCGCTCCCGCCGAAAGTCCCGCGCAGTCCGCGTGAATTAGGAGAATAATTTTTAGTTTTTTAAGGAGTTTTATGCGAAAAATAGTCTTAACTGCGTTCGTTTTATTTATTACCGCCGGTTGTCTGTTGAGCGATTCAACGCCGACGGCACAGCTGAAAACCAAGTCGATTCTCGAATTCAAAATGAAGGACATTGACGGCAACGATGTCAAATTAAAGAAATACAAGGGCAATGTTCTGCTCGTCGTCAACACTGCCAGCAAATGCGGCTACACGCCGCAATACGAAGGTCTGGAAAAGATCTACAACAAATATAAAGATCAGGGTTTCGCCGTTCTCGGTTTCCCCGCCAACAACTTCGGCGGACAGGAACCCGGCACGGAAGCAGAGATCAAGGAATTCTGCACGACGAAATATAAAGTGACTTTCCCGATGTTTGCCAAAATTTCCGTTAAAGGCGACGATCAGGACCCGCTTTACAAATTCCTGACGAGCAAGGAAACAAACCCGAACTTTGCGGGCGATATTACGTGGAATTTCAACAAATTTCTGGTCGATAAAAAAGGCAATGTCGTCGCGCGTTTTTCTTCGAAAGACACGCCCGAAAGCGAAGCCGTGACGCAGGCGATCGAAAAATATCTCAAAGAAAATAAATAATTTATTCGAGTTCGTGTTTCGACACGACCGAATAAACCGAGCCTGCCGGCAAAAGTTTGCTTTCGTAAATTACAATCTCCGAAATTTCAAACTCGACAGGCTCGAACTCGTTTTTGAGATGTTTTTTAGCTAACTCGCCTGCCCGGTGCGGTTCGCGGACACGCCCGATCGTGAGATGCGGAACAAACTTGCGCTTTTCTTTCGCAAAGCCGATTTTTTTGCATTCCGCTTCGAGCAAAGCATTTATTTTCGCCAGTTTTCCCGCTTCGTCTTTGACATCGATCCACAAAACCCGCGCGTTTCGGGCATTCGGGAAAACACCGGTTTCGGCGATCTGTAATTTGAAATTTGAAATCCCGCCCGAAATTTTCGCCACGATTTTTTGTAATTCCGTTAATTGAATTTCGCTCGTATCGCCGAGGAATTTCAGCGTCAGATGCAGTTTTTCCGGCTTGTCCCAGCCCGTGCGCACTTCACGAAATTCTTTTCGCAAAGTTTCGATATAAGCCGCAACATTGCGTCTTGCTTCAGAGGAAATATCAACGGCGACAAAAATTCTTTTCATAAAATCGTTAATGATCAATCGTAAATTGTTTATTGATTTCAGACAATTTACGATTAACCATTAACGATTTACGATTTTTTTTTGCTAAACTTTTTTCGCAATGAAATTTGTCAAAATTCTTATCATTCTTTTCATCATCTCGATTGCCGCGTTCGGCGGCGTTTCATACTGGCTTTATAATTCGCTCAACAAACCGCAGCCGCACGACAAAGCAAACCAGTTTATCCAGATTCCGAAAGGCTCAAGCCCGACCGAAATTATCGATAAGCTCGCCGCGGAAGGCGTGATCAAAAATTCTCTGCCGACGCTCATTTATCTGCGAACATTCGGCGACGCGAGCAAATTAAAAGCGGGCGATTATCAGTTCGATTCGCCGATCACGCCTTTGCAGGTCTTAAAAGAACTCGAAAAAGGCGAGGAACGCACGATCAAAGTGACGATTCCCGAAGGTTTCACGCGCTTTGATATTGCCAAACGCCTCGCGGAAAAATTCCCGACCAATCCGCCGTCGGACGAAAAAGCGGTGCTCGCTCTGATGGACGACACGAGCCTCATCAAAGACATTTCACCGACCGCCAAAAATCTCGAAGGCTATATGTATCCGAGCACTTACAGCTTTCCGATCGGGACAAAGCCGAACGAGGTGATCAAAAAAATGGTCGAGCAGTTCAAAAAGATCTGGAAACCCGAATGGTCAGACAAAGCCAAAACTCTCGGAAGAACGCCGCAGGAAATCGTCACGATCGCGAGCCTGATCGAAACCGAATCGAAGGTTGACGAGGAACGCGCCGTCGTCGCGTCGGTCATTTACAATCGTTTGAATAAAGGAATCGCGCTCGGCATCGATCAAACCGCCGTTTACATCGCCAAGATGGAAAACCGCTGGGACGGCACGATCAACAAAAGCGACCTTGAATCGACTTCGCCCTACAACACGCGGAAAGTTTCGGGCATCCCGCCCGGACCGATCTCAAGCCCGAGCGAATCGGCGATCGAAGCCGCGCTCAACCCGAAACAGACCGATTATCTTTTTTATGTTCTGAATGTCGAGAAAAACGACGGCTCGCACAATTTTTATTCATCTGCCGCCGAATTTGAACGCGGGAAAGCCGCCTATCAAATCTGGCTTGAACAGCAACGCGCGAAAAAGCGCGAACAGGAAGCGAATAATTAAAGCCTAATTATTCATCTAAACTTGCGGACAACCGGAAATCTGTAGTGCACGCATCACGCTTGGAGCAATAAAACCTGCGCTGTTCCATTTTTTGAGCATATAACTACGCCGGGCTTCAAAGTTGGCATACGGTTCTCGCCCGTTCGATTTCATCACGCGAATCGAAGAATGAACTTCGCGGTGGAGATATGTCATTCCTCTGAACAATTGTATTTGATAATTTTTTTCGAGCATCTGAAATCCGAGATCATTATCTTCGAATCCCCAACCCTCTCCGCTGAAAGGTTCGCTTTCATCAAAACGAATTCCGTCTTCAAAAACCGCGCGCCGAAACATTCCGTATTGCGTCAGCGCGACAGAATCAACATTTTCCATAGGATATTTTGCCAGGTCGAACAGAACTTTCGTCGTTTTATTCCGGTCGTCGGAATAGCCGAAAAAATACGGTCCGAGACAGCCTAAAAAATGTCCCTGCTCTTCCATATAGCGCATTATCGCGTAGCTCGAATGCGGAACGATCTCGATATCGCCGTCAAGCATTAAAAGATAATCTTCGCGGCGAGCCAACATCAGATCGATCATTTGATTGCGGGCGACCGAACTTCCTTTGTTGCTGTCGTTCAAAATAAACTTGTGCGGCAAATTTATTTCTTTGTCCAGCTTTTGAAGCGCGTCGCGTGTTCCGTCAACCGAGCCGTTATCGCAAACGACGACAAACGGTTCGCAGCCCAAACGCCTGAGCATTGCCGCTTCGCGCAAGTGCGCTTCGAGCGAATCAAGCACAAGATCCTTCGTATTCCACGAAAGCAAGCCGAGCATTATCTTTTTTCCCTTCGGCAGAACGGGTTTTGCGCTTTTACCAAAAACCATTCCGAGACAGGTATGCGGATGAGGTTCGACATTTCGATAAAGCTCCGCCTCATCAGCTTGAGAGAGGTTTTTACTCACCGGATTTAAGCCGTATTTTTTCAAAACGGCAATTAATTCTTCGCTCGATACCTGATTAAAACCATTGAAAATTTCTTCGCCCGTCGCGCTCACGAGTCCCATTCTTAGAAGTTCGGGTCTTTCACGAAAAGTTTCGGGATATTGATCGCAAGTAATCACCATCAACCCGCCGGGTTTCAGCTTGCGCGAAAGGACTGCCAGTAACTCTTCGCGCTGAGATTTTAGAAGATGCTCTAAAGTATTGATGCAAACAACGCGGTCAAACTCTCCGTCAGGCATTCCGTTCGGTAAAATAAACCGCTTTCCGCTGACCGGCTGAAAATGCCTGTAAACCGCATTCGGATAAAGCCCCGCCAATCTTTGACCGAAATTTACGGGATTGATCGTGCAATCGAGCACCGACATAAATCCGGAAAGACGCATTTGATAGAGCGCAAACGGCAATTCCCACCGGCGCATCGGCGGATAATTACAGCCGTCATTAAATGCCGCGAATTCCGGCAAAAGTAAATCGTCTTTTTTTGCAATCGTCATACTCTTTGTGTTTCTCGCATTAAATTTAGAAATAGTCGTCAGTCTTGAAAGATTTTTTTCCGAAATTGTTTCCGAAATTTCCGGAACGCCTTTTTTTCGATTGTTGACCAGTATCGAAAGAGTCTGTGCCAGCGTGACCGACGGATTTTTTTCGTCGTATTTCCAGACCGAACCGTTCAGGTTCAGGCTTTCCGGTTTTTGAAAATCGTCATCGACGGCGGTTAAAACGGCAAAGACGCCGCACAATCTTTTGTCAAAAGAACTTTTTCCCGCGATCACGATAATTTTTTTCGACAGCGCGGCGAAAAGTTTGGCTGAAAAGCTTGGCGGAATTAACGGATCATCGAAAAAAATAAGCGCGGCGGCGTTATTTTGTTTGTCGAGATCATCGTGCAGCTTTCCGGCAGAGATAATTTCCGCGTTGATTCCGAATTGCTCCGAAAGCTGCGTTTTAAGGCGTGAAACCGCCGCAAACGATTTTTCGTCTTTTTCCGCGACAAGATAGATTTCTGATGAATTGTCGCAAACGCTGATTTTATCCGGCGGAAATTGCGTTAAAAACTCGGCGGGGTTTGAAATACTTCGCATTTTAGTGACCATTTCGAGATTTTGCTGGTAATGCGGATTTGCCAGCCGGTGCGCGTCGCCGCCATTGCCGCCCGAAAGCTCGTGGTAAAGATGAAAGACGATTTGTTTTGAATTCGTGCGCCCGCTTTTTCCGAGCAAACCGACCTTCAGACGCCAGCCGTTATCCTCGCCGCCCCAACCGTGAAAGACTTCCGGAATGCCGCCAAAGCGCCGTAAGAAATCTGTCCTGACAATTACCGCGCCGCCGTCGGTCATCGTATTTGTATATCTATTTATCGGTCGGCATTTATCCGGATGAAGTCCGCCGTTCATCACTTTTTCGCTGTCCTGCGGCGAAAGGTATCGGATCTCCGAATACGGAATCAAAAAATCCAGATTTCTCGAATCGATTTCGGCGGCGGCGCGGCGAATAAAATCGGGCGCGACAAGCAGATCGTTATCGAGCCACAAAACAAATTCATACTCGGCAAGCGCACTTCCGGTATTTAATACCCGCGCTTTTTCAAACAAATTCGTCCGCCGGATAAAAACATATTTGTCCGCCAATTTTCGGG
>DATLOR010000271.1:0-12325 GCA_035536135.1 Pyrinomonadaceae bacterium
AAGTACTTCAAACAACTCCAAAAACTGAAATTGTTCCGGGAAAGCCTTTTCTCGAGAAAAAGGCATAGTTAGACAATTGAATTAAATTTCGGCGGCTGCCAGATCGAAGTTTTGTAGATTTGATAATAAGGGTTTTGGTAGGGAAAATTCGGTCTTGAGATCGCCGAAGCCGTTATTTTATTTGTCACGGAAAATGTTTTGTTTTGATAAACGGTCGAAAAATGACAGCACGAACAAATACAGAACGGCGAACAATCGTCGGTTTTTTCCGCGGCTTGTTCGCCGGCTTGAATTTGCGTTTCCTGCGAAACTTTACCGGCGCGAAATTCGGCAATCGCCGTCATTTCCGCGCAGGGCTGAAGTGACAGAAATAAAATGTAAACAGTCAAAATAAAGCAAAAAACCTTCATCGAAAATTCTCTTATTTATTTTTGAATTTCCGGTAATTTTTTGCAAGTCTTGAAAATTTTTGCTTCTCGCTATTGTTTTCGCGCTTCAAAAATTCGATTAAAAGGCGTTTCGGCGGCGCGCCGGAAATGTTTGAAACCGCCCGCTAAAACCGTTTCTTTCAAGGCATCTTCCGAAGCGACCGCGCCGAGCGCCGTGCCGCCCTGAGCGATCGCGTTTGCCGTACAACAGAGCGTCGATGCCGCGGAAAACGTTCTGCCGACCGGGTTGAAATTCTCTTCGACCGAATTTCCCGCCATCGGTTCGACGATCAAAACGCTTCCGTCGGATTTTAAGGTATCAAAACAGTGTTTGATCGCGGCGGTCGGATTGCCCATATCGTGCAGACAATCGAAAAAACAAATTAGGTCGTATTGCGCGTCGGGAAAATCTGTTGCCGACGCGGCTTCGAATTTTACGCGGGTTGCGACACCGGCTTTTGCGGCGGCGGATTGGGCGTGTTTAACCGAAGGCTCGTGATTATCAAAACCGTAAATCTGCGAATTCGGGTAAGCCTCGGCGAGAAGTATCGAAGAAGCGCCGTGTCCGCAGCCGACATCGGCGATTTTTCCGCCTGTCTTTAGTTTTTCTTCGATGCCCGTCAATGCCGGAATCCATTCGGCGACGAGATGCGCCTGATAACCCGGACGGAAAAATTTCTCCGTTCCGACAAAAAGATCCGAATCGTGTTCGCCCCAGAGCATTCCGCCGCCGTTTTGAAAGGCTTCCATAATGCGCGGCTGGGCATTGACCATCGCTTTCACGACGTAGAAACCGCCGCCGACGTAAAACTGGCTGGTTTCGTCCGTCAGCGCGACTTTTTGTTCCGGCGCGAGCGAGTATTTTCCGCTTGCCGCGTCGTATTCGACATATCCGCCCGACGCTTGGTTCAAAAGCCATTCGCGGACGTAACGCTCGGTCGTGTTCGTTTTCGCGGCTAATTCGGCGGAAGTCAGTCCTTCGCTTTCGCCGAGCGCGTTATAAAGCCCGAGCTTGATGCCGATGTAACCTAAAACCGAACTCAAAGCCGCGCCGAAATCGCCGACCACCTGACCTAAAAAATTCTGTAACTTTTCTTCGTTTAAGGGAGTTTTTGTAGAAACCGTCTGCGCCATAAAACCTCCGTTATTATCAATCGATCTGCATGGAAGACGCTTTTTTATTGGAGGTCTGAAATTATATACCCAAAATAAAACGCAAGCAATCAGAAAAAAGATCGCTTGCGTTTTCGGCTTTTATTTAAGCGTTCAGCTTTTCGATTTTAACGAAACGACCACCGCGCTGTCGGTCGTGAAAGCGGGAAGCGGCTGCTTGGCGGGACCTTTGAGAACGCTTCCGCTGGCACCGTCAAAACGCGACCCGTGCAGCGGGCAGGCAAGCTGTTTGGTGTTGGCGTCATACCCGAGCGTTCCGCCTTTGTGCGTGCATTTTGCCGAAAAAGCCGCAAAGCTCGTTTCGTCTTTTCGGATGACGATGATCTTTCCCGATTTCGTGTCGAAAATCTGCGAACCGCCTGCTTTGCTCAAAGGGCTCGAAGGATCGAGCTTCAAAACCAGATCGTCCGAGATCGCCGGATCATCTTTTTTCGAATCGTCTTTTTGCCCCTGCGCCGCGCTCAAACCCGACAAACTCAAAACCACGCCGCCGGCAATCGCGCTCGCTTTGACCAGGAACTCACGGCGACCGCCGCATTTTTTTTCATCATTGCAATTTTCCATCAATATTTCTCCTTATGAAGAGAAAAATCTACGCTGAATTTCGTAAAAAAGCAATCGAAATCAACTTAAGCGGGTACGCAAAATTAATTTCAATTTAGCCGCGGATAAACGCCGGATGACGCGGATTTTATTTTTATTGATTATGATCCGTGAAATCTGCGTTTATCCGCGGCTAAATTATTTTTCACGGCTGCTTAAAACCCGATCAGCATTTGCCGGTAAGCCTTGACGGTTTTGTCGGGCGTGAGCCTGAACGGGCGCGGCGACGGGTAAAGTTTGGCGATGCACAGACTGAAAACTCTGGCGGACGCTTCGGGCGAATCAATTTTCGAGCGGCTGATCAGATCGGCGATTTCCTGCCCGATCCTGATCGATTTTTGCCATTTGTTTTTGATGTAGATCTTGCGCAGATTTTCAATATCTTCGCGGTTTTGATATTCCAAAACGGCACGGGCAAAATTGATCGCGTCCGATTGTCCGTCCTCCTCGCCGCTGCGTCTTTCGGCGGAGCGTTCGGTGTCGCCCGCGAGATTGAGGGTTTGGTTCAAGCCGAATTTGTCCATTTCCGCTTTGAAAATTCGGTGTTCGATGAGGCTTGCCAGATCGTTGGCGTTCGATTGTTCGACATCCTGCGCCAAACCGCGCCGCGTTTTAACGCTTGGCGCAAACAAAAAGACCGGATAATTATCGGCGCGCAGCCGCAGATGAAGAAGCTCGTGCGCGATCACCGCTTCGAGTTTTTGTTTCTGGGGTTTAAGAATTGTATTTACTCGCAAATAAGCCGTTCCGTCCTCGTTGATAAAGCTCGCGCCGAGCATATATTGATCAACGAATTCCGTGAACACGGCGTAAATTTTCTTCTTCGTTTTTTGCTCGACCTCGTCGGCGATCGCGCGGACTTCGGGACGGAGCCTGATGCCGAGAAAAAGTTTGTCATTTTGGGCAAAGATTTCAAGACCGAAAATTGCGATCAAACCGATAATCCAGATTGTTTGCCGTGAAATCTTTGTCATTTTAAGCCGCCTGAAATTTATTTGACCATTGGACGTTTGATAACTTTGTCGTCTGCTAAAACATAGATGTTGTTTTGCGTGTCGAGCACGAAAGCATCGATTCCGCCCAGATCGGGAACGGTCGAAACAAGCTCGCCGTTGTTTGTATAAATATTGATCGAATTTTCGTCCGAAATATAAATTCGGCTTTGATTATCGAGCTCGATGCCGCAGGAATTCATCGTCTGGACAAATTTATTGACGTATTTGGCTTCGGGCGTAAAGCGGAAAATCATCAGGTCTTCGGCATCATAATTGAGCTCGTAACTGCCCAGATCGCCGAACGCATAAACCGAATAAATATTTCCCGCGCCGTCAACAGCGAGCCGGATCGCCGCCAAACCCGTCTCACGCGGCGAAAGCACGGCATCGGCGGTTTCGGTATGAAACCCGTTGATGCGGCGCGTGACTTTGCCCGCTTTATTGACGAAGATCAGCGTTTCGATCTCGTCGTCGGTCGAAACGATCAGCATCGTCCCGTCGCTTCGAAGCGCAAAATCGACCATAAAATCGGGCGCGGCGTGGAACGTGTTGAAAGGTTCGGACGCGTCCGGTTCGTAAACCAGAATCGTGCCGCCGACGAGCACGTAAAGACGGTTTTTGTCGTCAACCGCGATTTTCTGAATCGTCCGGGCGCGTTTGTAATGAATGGTCTGCGACGGAATCTGCCAGACCTTCAAAAATTCGCCTTTTTCATTAAATTGCTGAACGCGCAGGGAATCGTCGGCAACGTAGATTCTGCCCTGTTTATCGACCGTAATCGCATCGGCGTCCTGAAACAAACCGTTTCCGGTGCCTTTGCCGCCGAATTCGAGCAGATTCGGGTTCGGTGTCGGAGTCGGCGAAACCGTTTTTTGCGGAGTTGCCGTCGTATAAACCGGATAAGTCGGCGGAGTCGGTTTTGATTTGGTTTTGACGACGGTCAGCAAAATTATCATCCCGAAAATCAAACCGACCACGGCGACGATCCCGATCACTACATTTTGACCGTTATCCAGTTTTTCCGAAGAATTATACGAAGGCTCAAAGCGAACGGGCGGCGGCGTTGGTTTTTCCGCCTCGATCAAAAATCGTGTACTGCAATATTGACACGTCGCAAACTTTTGCCACTGGTCGTATTCGGTAATTTTCCCGCCGCATTGCGGACAAATCAAAGGTTTCATAAATTAAAAAGCGTCTGAAAATATCAAATTTTCAGACGCTTTTTGCGAAAACTTTTTGCCGCATTAATTCAAGCGGCAATCAATATTTACGGTTTGAATCCGACGCTTTGCCAGAGCTCGGCGCAATCGAACATTCTGCCGCCCGTCACAACATATTTCGTGTTGCGAAGATTGCTGATGTTTTCGAGCGGATTTCCGTCAACCAGGATCAGATCGGCGATTTTGCCCGGTTCGAGCGTTCCCAGATCCTTATCCATTTTCATCACCCGCGCCGGTACGATCGTTGCCGCCTGAATCGCTTCCAAAGGCGTAAAGCCTGCTTTGACATATAATTCAAGCTCGCGGCGCAGGCTGTGACCGGGCACGACCTGATCGGTTCCGGCGACGATCGTTAAGCCTTGCTGATGCAGAACGCCGACAATATTTGAAAACAATTTCAAATTTTCGGCGGCTTGCGCGGCGCGTTCGGCGGAAACGCCCGTATTGTTGATCGGCGCGTAAAGCTCCTGCGGAAGTTTCGCCGCGCCGGGTTCAAACGAGGCGAACGGTGTGCTCGCCGGATGCAGAAACATTTCCATCACGACGAGCGTCGGATCGAAAACCGTGTTGTGATCTTTGAAGAATTGCAGTGCGTATTTGGCTTCGGGCGAATTTACGTCAACCGTCGGCGAAACGCCCGGCGCCGGTTTGAAATCTTTGGCGAACAAAACTGCCGGCAAATACTGGATATGATTGATTTGATCCATTCCGGCTTCGACCGCCTGGATCGCATTCATTCCACGCGGCACGTGACCGGTCACCGTCAGCCCGAGCCGGTGCGCTTCGGCGCAGATCTCTTTGAGAATTTCGGGTTTGACCGAGCTGTAAATCTTGATCTGATTAAATCCGGCGTTGTAATAGCGGTTGACCACGGCGCGGGCTTGTTCGGGCGTGTTGGCGCGAATGACGCCGAGCGCCTGCGGACCGTCGCCGTCAATAATTCCGGCAAGCAAAATGCGTGGTCCCAACCCGCGACCTTCCTTGATCGCGTCGCGCACGGAAGTCATAAATTCAAATTCGTTGCCGACATCGCGCACGGTCGTCACGCCCGCCGCGAGATAAACCGGTCCCCATTCGACCTGTTCAAAATGCGCGTGCATATCAAAAAGTCCGGGCACAACGTATTTTCCCTGCGCGTCGAAAACTTTAACTCCCTTCGGGATTTTCATATTCGAAGGCAGACCGACCGCCGTAATTCGCCCGTTTTCGATGACGATCGAGCCGTTTTTTATTGTCTCTTTGCCCGTTCCGTCAATGATATTGGCATTTGTAATAATCATTGAGTTTTTCTGTTCGGGATTTAATTTTTTTGAAAGCTCGGCAAGCGAAGCCATTCCGTCAGCGGCGGCTTTGTCGACAAACGTCGCGAGCGCGGATTCGTAGCCGTCGCGAATTGCTTCAAAATGGTCGAATTCCGCGTCAACGCCGACGAGCGCGACGAGATTGTTTTGTTTGTCGAGCCAGATTGATTCGCGTCCCCAAATAAGTCCGCTGACGATGTAACGGTCAAGCGCAACCGTTTTGTCGCCGATCTTGATCTGGTCGGTGCCGCGTTTTTCGACCGTTACTTTGCCGTTCGGCAAGGTGTCGAGCGCGCCTTTAAGTTTATTGTTTGCCAGATAACGCATCATCATTTGCTGAACGACGGTCGGCGCATAACCCGCAATCGTAAAAAACTTGGCGGGTAAATTGGCTTCTCTGGTTTCTTTGCCTTCGCGGATCGACGCCGAATTTCCGTTGATCTGAATCGAAGTGTCAATAGTCGAACCGCGCGCCGTATTGCCTTTAATCTCGAAAGATTCGGGCGTCAGATTTTGTTTGGTTTTGAGCGTTGCCGTCAAAGGAACGGGCGAGCCGCGGTCGGTAAACTTAAAGTTGGATTTAACAAGCAAAGAATCGCCTTCGCGGGTAATTGAGTAAGTTTCCTCACCGATTTCCTGCTCGAACTTATGCAGACGAAACTTGCCGCTTTCGACTTCCGGCGCGGTTTGCGCCTGTGTCTGAACAGCGAAAATGATTAATAAAAAAAGAAAGATTTTGTAATTTAAAGCACGAAAATACTGCGGTTTAATAAAAAATTGCATTTCAGACGATTCTCCGTGATTGGTTTATTTGATACCCAAAATTTTTATACGCAGGAAGCGTTTTTATGTTCTGTGAAGTTGTATTTTTCTCTAAAATAAAATAAAAAAGCCGCGTGATTTTTGTTTACGGCTTTTTTATTTTGCAGTTTCAGGTTCAATCCTGTTCCTGTTTTAGCTTTTATCAGGCGACTTTCAAATCACGCTCTGCCATCATTGCGAATGAATCATAGTAATTTACCTCTAATTTTTCACCCTTGAAACGAAAATGATAGACAGTGCCGGAACTGATCCCTTTCAAGATCAGATTTGCATTGCCGGTATATTCAAAAAACCTTGGTTCCTTTGCAGTTTCGGGCTGAAAATCAACAAAATCCTTCGGTTCGTCCGGCGATAAATTTCTCAATTCCTCCATAAACGCCCTTCTTTTTTGTCCGCAACAGCTCATAATTTCCTCCTTTTAATTCGATGAATTTTTCTCCGTCAGTTTAAAAAGTATGCAGGCACCGCCCGAGAGCGCGAGCCAGCAGACAACGCCTTCCTTCCAGTTGCTGCTGAGCCAGACGGCAAACGGAATCGAAACCCACATACTCAGACAATAAAAGCAGTCGAGCAGGTTTCCGAAGAAACCTTGCCCGAACAGCTTTCTGAATTTAATGATCAGGTCGAAAGGACCGTCCTCCTGCGCGAGCAGATGACAAATTCGCCAAACTGCCAGCACACACAGGAGAAATAAGTATGGAGCATTCATAATCATCAAGTCAGTCTTTCCATCAAAATTTCACTGCTTACCGGATAAGGTCCGCCGACTCCGACGTTATAGCCGTTAGTCGCCCGTTTCGAAGCCGATAGGGTGAAATTGTATTTCGTGAAATATTCAGCGGGTTTAATCCAGCCTTCTCCGGCAACGGGTTGAAGAGTTACTTCAACTAAATCATATGTGCCGAATACTGCCTTAGTGCCTGTATAGCCCGGACAGTTGGTCGCACGCGTACTGTTCGAAGTCCCCTGCGATAAATCCGTGGCGCCTGCCGCTGTATCGGTCAGCGGCGGACTCGGGTCAACTTGCAGGGCAATTGTCGAACCGGGACATCTTGACATTGTTACCTTAAAACTGTTGACAAAGGCATAAATGCCGCTCAGCGGATTTTCAAAGTCGTTTGCCTTAAACTTGAATTTCATCGGCGTGCTGTTCTGATCCTCGGTCAGCCGATACAATCCGCATCCGGCAAAGACGATCGAGGAGTCGTCCAGAATCGGTGCTTCCATACCGAAATTGAGCGGTTTGTTGTGAATGTACAGGGCAATCATATCGGTTTCTCCGGGAACCGGATTGCCGGCAGCATCATACCCGTCAATCCGCAGGTAAAATGTTCCGGGAGCGGACGCGCCGAGATTCGTGCCGTCATATAAAGCAGTGTTTAATTGTATCAGGCGGTCGATATGAGATTCTTTCCATAGCGCGATTCCGGCATGCAGCTCGTAACGTATGTTTCTGTAAGCCGGAACATCAATGGGCGCACCGCCGTCAACGCGCAGTGTGTGAATGCTTGAGCCGACAATCCCTTCTCCCGTCGGATGAATCTGGTGTTTGTACTGTTCATCGACAAATCTCCAATCGGGAGCGCCCTTTCTTTTGATCCGAATCGTATAATAGCGGATTTTGTTTTCCGCGAGCGGTTTGGTTTCGTCATAGATACATCCGATGATGTCGATCGTCCCGCTCCAGGCAGCGCATTGCACATCAAATAGAGCATCGGAAGCGCCGACCGTTATAATTCCGCGGTCATCAAGGTAGTTGAAGTAGCCGTTGCGGGTTAATGCCGCCGTCGAGGTCGAAGCCGTTGTATTCTGACTGCCGCCGAGCGCAACATTCCCGATACTGCCGATCAGATTATCGTTTACACACGATGAGGTCAGACGAATCCTGTTTTTCGGTAAACAAATATTAATTCTCTTCAGGTTTGGAATATTGTAATAAGGAGCGCTTTCATACAATATCTGTCCCGAAGCGCCGATCACTTTGACAATGACGTCCGGGTAAGCGTAGGTACTTGGCGTTTGCCCCGGAAAATCATCGGTTTCATCATCGAGAAACGGAAAAGTCATATCAAATCTGAAGTGAAAAATATAGTTGCCGTACATATCGCTGACGGTATCGCCGAGTAACCGGCGGTCGCCGGTTCCGGTGTAGGGACCGCCGGCTTTTTCGGCAGTTGTCCGGTCATATTCTTCAAATCTAAGGTCTAAACCATAGCCGGGTTCGATCGAACATAAACGTGGAAACCTGTCTATCGCCTGAGCAATTTCATACCTGTTAGCCACAAAAAGCGATTCGGACGCCGTTTTTCTGGTTGAAGCGATTTCTTCCGTCCTGAAATTTACTGCGGAAGCAGAATCTTCTTTGGCACTCGTTTTACCGCGGGTTTGAGGTAAAGTATCCTCGACCACGCGACTCACGTTGAGAGTTGTTTTGGGCTGCATGGCTTCGCCAAATAGATCAAGGACAACCGGCATAAAGTAAGGCGGGTCAGGCGGGTTCGGATCAACTCTAAAGGGCGGAACTCTTTCCGGGTAAAGCTTTTCAATTATCTCGCGCAGGCGCGAGTTTTTCAGCGCTTCCTCTAAAGCCGAGGGCGTTTCGAGCACGAATATATCTTTTCGACACGGATTGAAAACACAGCCTCCGCTGTAGAGAGAGACATTGCCGTAAACAATAAAATCGTTGGGCGTTGCCGGTCTCCAGCAAGTCAGAATCAAATCGTTGAAATCGCCGTCGCCGCCGCTGTCGTCCGATTGAATGTCAAATTGATAGTTTCCTCCGACCTGCTGCGGAAATTTAAGTTTTGTCTTGGAAAGTTGAAAACCGCCTCCCGGATTATGCTGAATAGCAATAGTCCACTGTGAGCCGGTTACGGGGACAGCCGCAGTTGTCGTCACACCGTTGTATGTCCCGTTGCCGCTGGTTGCGCCAGAAATAATAAATCGTTGTGGAAAGGCGGCATTTTTAGCTGCTACACGCACAGTCCAGTCTCCTTGCATAGTAATAATCATAGTCTTTTGTTTGCTTACTTTTGTTAAAGTATTCAGCAACCTCCTTTGCTTTTGGTTTGGTGGCTTTCCTTAAAAGTTTTTAATTTGATAGGGCTTTTTGGGCGAAATCAACCTTTAAAGTAAAGCCGGTTTTAGGTGAATTCATTTACCAATGGAAAACGTTTTTCATTGGGGATAATGAATGAAAAATCTGTAAAACATTTACGAACGTTTACGTTGTATGTTAAAAAGACAACAATAAAAAATATATTTGCGTACATTTTTTTGATGGAATAAAAAAAAGCTGCGGGATTTTTCTCACAGCTTTTCCGTGTAAAACAGTTTTACCGGATATTGAGGCAGTTTTTGTCGTTCGATCCAAATCCGGTTTCCAGCCCAAAGGGCTTTTATCGGGATCTGAATTTATTAATTGATTAAAACCGCTTTTTTTCGTTTTTCAAATTTCTTTACTGATTAACTTTGTCGGCAATCGGCGGATAGATAACCGAATGAACCAAACCTTGATGACGATTTCCATAACGTACCGGAATATCTCTGGTCGCGTCGCTCGGTATTACCAGAGGCGGGATAAGTAGAACAAAAAAAGCCCATTTTCTCCAACCCGTGTCTGTTTCCCCGATATCCTTAATATCCTTTGGAGGGTTTTCGGGAGATCTGTTTCGATTGCGGAGATAATTTATCGTCAACGTTATGATGCCGACAGAGAGCTTCAAAAAATTCAAGGTTTGTCCGGTCGGAAGACCCCACATCGAAATCGGATATTCCCGCAGAATATCGATCGGAATTCTCAAAGCCGCATAAAGAAAAACAAACAAAGCCGCAATCCGACCATCGGGAACACCGCGTTTGCGCACCCAAAGCAGTAATGGGATTAAAAGAAAATTCTTCAGACCGTCGTATAAAACAACGGGATGACGAAATCCTTCAACTGCGGGAAATTTAACCGCCCAGAAAACATCGGTCAAACTGCCGTGAATCTGACCGTCAATAAAATTCCCGATTCTTCCGCAGCCCAGGATAAAACAAGCAGAAATTGCCAGAACATCAAGAACCGGACGAAAAGGTGTTTTATTTTTCCAGCAAAATAACCCGACACCCGCCGCGCCGCCGAAAATAAGCCCGTGTGTGGCAAAACCTCCGATCCAGATCGCGGGAATCAGCCACCACTGTTCCCGGTAAAATTCCCATTCATTATTGACCACAACTAAAGCGCGTCCGCCGACGAGGACACCCAAAGCGAAAAACAGCGTCAGTTCGTAAACCGATTTCAATGAAAGTCCGAGTTTCTGACGGTTTCTTTTGAGAATGAAATATGTATTGATAAAGCCGAGCGTAAAACCCAAACCATACCACCAGATGTGAATACCGCCGATCGAAAAAATGATCGGGTCAATATTGTGAACAAAAGGCTGAAACATTTGCCGAGTATATTACGCCAAAAACCGATTCCATCAAACTGCCTTATAGTTTGCTTAATAACTTTAGGCGTAAAAAAGGCGGCGAAATTTATTCCGCCGCCGTGAAATTTGCAAAATTCAAAAGTATCTAAGCCGATTTCGACAAGGTTTCCATATCTTTTTTCCAGCGCAGAACAGGTTTTCTTGCCGCGGTGGCTTCGTCCAATCTTCCGATGCGGGTCGAATGCGGCGCGTCAATGACGAGCTGCGGGTCGGTTTGCGCTTCTTCGTTAATGTCCTTCATCGCTTCGATAAACGCGTCCAGATCCTGTCTGCCGACTGATTCGGTCGGTTCGATGAGCATTGCGCCTTCGACGATCAAAGGAAAATAGATCGTCATCGGGTGAAAGCCGTAATCGATTAGACGCTTGGCAATATCGAGCGTGTGAACGCCTTTGCGCGATTGTTTTTTGTGCGAAAAAATGACTTCGTGCATCGGGTCTGAATCGAACGGTTTATCGAAATCTTCCGCCAAATGATGCGCCAGATAACGGGCGTTCAAAACCGCCGCTTCGGTTGCTTCTTTTAAGCCCTCCGCGCCATGCGTGTAGATGTAGGCAAGCGCACGGATCATCATTCCGAAATTTCCGTAGAACGCTTTGACGCGCCCGATCGATTCGGGGCGATTGAAATCGAGTTTATAATCTTCGCCGTCTTTAACGATGCGCGGTGTCGGCAAATACGGCGCAAGTTCCGCCGTACAGCAGCACGGACCGCAGCCCGGACCGCCGCCGCCGTGCGGTGTCGAAAATGTTTTATGCAGGTTCAGGTGAATCACGTCAACGCCCATATCGCCGGGGCGCGCGACGCCGACGAGCGCATTCATATTCGCGCCGTCCATATAAACCAGTCCGCCCGCTTCGTGAATGATCGTACAGATTTCCTTGATGTTTTTCTCGAAAATCCCGACCGTGTTCGGATTCGTGAGCATCAACCCGGCAACGCCGCCTTCGGCGCAAAGTTCTTTCAAATGTTCGAGATCGGTCAAACCTTCATTGGTCGATTTGATGGTTTTGACCGAAAATCCGGCGAGCGCGGCGGATGCGGGATTTGTCCCGTGCGCCGAATCGGGAATCAGCATGACGCGGCGGTTTTTCGATTCCTCGCCGTCGCGTTTATCCAAAAATGCGCGAATCAGCAGAACGCCCGTCATTTCGCCCTGCGCGCCGGCGGCGGGCTGGAGCGTGACGCCCGGAAGTCCGGTGATTTCCGCCAGATCTTCCTGCAGTTTATAAATTAATTCGAGCGCGCCCTGCGATTCCGCTTCCGGCGCGAGCGGGTGCAAATTCGCCAGTCCGGCAACGCGCGCGACCT
>DATLOR010000272.1:0-2322 GCA_035536135.1 Pyrinomonadaceae bacterium
CCGATCGGTTTGCAGATCGACGACCTGCAGTAAATCAATGACGAATTTCAAATGACGAATTACGAATTGAAAGAATTTTCAAACTAATTCGTCATTTGAAATTCGTCATTTGTAATTGAAAATTATTTTCGGAGAAAATTATTTTGTGTTATAATTTTCTTGGCTGAAAAAGCCTGAATAGTTCGCTTTATAACTCAAAAAAACTCTTCCCTGAACCGCGTCGTAAATGGTGAATTATTACGAAATCCTGAAAGTTTCACCAAAGGCAACAAATGCCGAGATAAAATCGGCATATCGCCGACTTGCGCGTAAACTTCATCCCGATAAAAACAACGGTTCCGAGGAAAAAGCCCAGGAATTTGCGAAGGTCGCGAAGGCTTACGAAATTTTGGGCAATCCGCAGCAGCGCGCCGATTACGACCGCCAGCTTTTGCAGGCTGAGTATAAAATTTCTTCAAACGGCGAATCGGTTTTCACATCCGAAAACGAATATGCGCGGCGTTGGCGGCAGATGGCTTACGAACGACGCTATAACGAGATCATCGACCGGATGATCGCCGACGAACGGCGCGAATCGGTCGCCCTGCAGAAGATAATCTTTCCGATGGTCGGGCTTTTTGTTTCGACTTTCGCGGTCGCCGTCTTTAAACCCGCGTTTTTTACGCGTTCGCCGATGGCTCTTAAAATTGTAATGTTCACGCTCTTTGTGGTCGGCGTGATTCATCTCTTTTCAAGACTGCGCGAGGCGTTTGAGCGCTACACTTACGACGAAAACATTCACGATTCGATATTTGAAATGAGCGAACCCGAACAGAAGCCTTATTCGCGCTTTACCGCGGTTTCGTTTATCGTCGTCGGCATCTTCCTGAGTCTCGGCGTCGGGCTTTTGATCGGCAACTATCTCGATCTGTTTATCGGGGCGATGATGCCTTCGGTTTATTCGCACACATTCCGGCTCGAATTTATTTTTTACCCGCCGATCGTCGTTTTGTTTGTGGATCTGATGCATAACGTCGCGTCGAAATTCGAATAAAGGCGGCTTGACAACCGCGATTTCAAAAACTATACTCTGTAATTTCTCTTAAATGAGAAAATTTTCACTTAACAGAATAAAAGTATTATGCCGAATCATAAATCAGCAGAAAAACGCGTCAGACAAACAATCAAGCGCAACGAAATTAACACAGCAAACAAAAGCCGTCTGCGTACGCAGATCAAAAAACTTCGGACTGCACTCGCGGCAGGCGATAAAACGCAAAGCGTCGAGCTTTTGAATCCGACGATCTCGACGATCGACAAAGCTGTCAACAAAGGTATTTTGCACAAAAACACGGCGGCGCGTTATAAATCCCGTTTAACGTCGCACGTCAATGAATTAGGGCAATAACAGTTTCACCTCACAAACTATCATTCATAGTTTTTCTCCTTTGAATGGAACGGAAGCAAGTCTTAAGCAAGCTTGCTTCCGATTTTTTATGTGGAATAACCGCAAAGGGCACAGAATTCACGAAAATCATTTTTGATAAAAGATTTTCGTGAATTCTGTGCCCTTTGCGGTTATTGTTCCTTAAAGATTAACGATTTCGCAGACGAGCATTTCGATTTGCATGCGTGAACCCGCGTTTCCGCCACCGCCCTTCGAAGTTTTGATCGCCAGATCGGTTTCGGCGACTCTTTTGATGATGTGAAGTAATTTTTGCGCATCGCTTCGCCGTGCCGTTTCAAGAAAATCCTGGTGATATTTCGGATGGAGTTTCATTATTCGGACGACTTCCGTGCGTTCAACGCCCTGGTTCATTAATTCCTTTGCCATCAGTGTCCGCCGCAGATTATGCGCGATCAAACCGAGCAGCATCAAGGGTTCCGCGCCGTCGTCGAGAATTTTTTTCAAGGTTTGCAAGGGTTTGCGTTTGTCTTTACCGAAAATCTGGTCGGTCAGATCAAAATTCGGGATCTCGCGCGAATTTGTCACCAGAGATTCGACCAGATCGTAAGTCACGATCTTATCAGGCAGCGCGGCGGTCGTTACTTTTTTGATTTCATTGGTCAAACGGCGCAGATTATCGCCGACCAGTCCGACAAGCTGGTGCAGAGCCTTTTCTTCCGCGTCAAAACCCGCGTCTTTGATCTCTTTCCGCGCCCAATTAACAAGTTCGTGATCGGAAAATTTTGCAAATTCGACGGCGCACGAATTTTCGATCAAAATTTTCGACATTTTCCGCCGTTTGTCGAGTTCATCGGCAACAAAGATCACGACTGAAGTTTCCGAAGGACGCGATAAATACGCACTTAAAACCGTTTCGTAATCTTCCTTGAGCGTAT
>DATLOR010000273.1:0-13051 GCA_035536135.1 Pyrinomonadaceae bacterium
CGAAGAAGAAACGCGGATCGTTTTGGGCATTTTAATGATGACCCTTTTAGAACGCCGCCGCGGTTAGTTTTTATGAAGGACGAAACGCCGATTCGTCGGCAATATCTGGAAATCAAGGCAAATCACCAAGACGCCATTTTACTGTTTCGTCTTGGTGATTTTTATGAAGCGTTTGACGACGATGCGCGTCTTTTGGCGCGTGAGTTAGACATCATGCTGACTTCCAAGCCGATGGGCAAAGGAATGCGCGTGCCGCTCGCCGGCGTGCCGCATCATTCGCTCGAACGGCATCTCGCAACTTTGATTTCACGAGGTCATCGCGTTGCGATCTGTGAACAGCTTTCTTCAACTCCGATCAAAGGAAAAGACGGTAAACGATTGATTCAGCGTGAGGTTGTGCGAATCGTCACGGCGGGAACAATCATCGAACCGCAAATGCTCGAAAGCAGTTCGAACAATTATCTCTGCGCTTTTATCAGCGACGGAAATCGCGCCGGAATCGCTTATGCCGACATCTCAACCGGCGATTTTGCCGCGACGGAAATTGATAATAAAGACGCTCTTGCGGAAATCTCACGGCTTGCCCCGGCTGAAATTTTGATCACCGAAACGCAGGAAGAATTGAGCAACCGCGATCTGCCGCGTTTTGTGACCAGACTTAAAACGGAAGTTTTTGGCTTTGAAAAAGCCCGGAAAGCAATTCTCAAACATTTCAGTACGACGACTTTAAAACCTTTCGGTTTGGACGAATTGCCGTTGGCGGTTTCAGCGGCGGGCGCGATAATTACGTATCTTAAAGATTCGCAGTTCGGGACGGCTGACCAGTTAAACCGGCTGACGAGCTATGATTTTTCCGAATTTATGCTGCTCGACGGCAACACTCTGCGAAGTTTGGAAATTTTTCAGAGCGGTTCGGGCGCAAGTCTTTTATCGGTCATCGACCGCACGAAAACCCCGATGGGCGGACGGCTTCTCCGCCGTTGGCTTCGGCAGCCACTTCTTGATGTGTCGGAAATTTTTCGCCGCCAGGAATATATCGGTTGGTTTAAGGAAAATTCCAGTGAAAGAAACGCTCTCCGCGATATTTTATCGCAGATCAAAGATTTGGAAAGACTTTCGAGCCGCGCCAAGGCTAATTATATATCGGCTTACGAGCTTCGTGCTTTTGGAAAAAGTCTGGAGCTGATTCCGCGTCTCAAACAAATTTTGCAAAAAGATACGATTCGTTTCGGACAGCTTCTGGCGCATCTTCCCGATTGCGAACGAACCGCAAAATTAATCGAATCATCAATTTCCGACGAATTACCGCTCCGCCAAACCGATCAGGTCGGCATCATCAAAAAAGGATTTTCGGAAGAATTGGACAAATTGCGAGAGAGTTTGCAAAACGGTAAAGGATTTCTTGCCGCACTCGAACGGCGCGAGCGCGAACGGACGGGCATCAAATCCCTGCGCGTCGGGTTCAATAAAGTTTTCGGTTATTATATCGAGATCACCAAGTCAAACCTGCATCTCGCGCCTTCGGATTACACGCGCAAACAGACGCTCATTCCGGCGGAAAGATTTATTACGCTTGAGCTTAAAGAGCACGAATCGCTCGTGATTCACGCTCAGGAAAGAATTGCCGAGCTGGAAAGTAATCTGTTCCGGCAGATTTGTCTCGAAGTCAGCAAAGCGCGTCCCGAAACTTTGTTGGCGGCGCAGACGGTTGCCTATCTCGACACGATCTGCTCGCTCGCCGAAGTGGCGGACGAGATGAATTACGAGCGTCCGACCGTCAATGAAACTTCCCTTTTGCGGATAAAAAACGGTCGTCATCCGGTCATTGAAAAAATTCTGCGGGAAAAAGAATGTAAATTTATCGCCAACGACGCGGCTCTCGGCGGAAACGGCGCACCGCAGATCGCTCTGATCACAGGTCCGAACGCGAGCGGAAAATCAACATACCTTCGCCAGATCGCGCTGATTGTGCTGCTCGCGCAAATCGGTTCATTCGTTCCCGCGGATGAAGCGGTTGTCGGAATTTGCGACCGTATTTTTACGCGCATCGGACTTTACGACCGGATCGGCGCAGGCGAATCGACATTTATGACGGAAATGATCGAAACCGCCGAAATTCTTCACCACGCTTCGCCCAGATCTTTGATCCTGCTTGACGAGCTCGGACGCGGAACTTCGACCTACGACGGCTTGGCGGTCGCGCGGGCGGTTGTCGAATTTATTCATAATCACCCGAAGCTCAAAACCCGCACACTTTTTGCGACGCATTATCACGAACTCGCCGAACTTCAAGGCGTTTTGCCAAATCTCGAAAATCTTCATTTTTTGATCGAAGAAGACGCGGGCGAACTGACCTTCAAATACCAGCTCGAAAAAGGCACGGCTCTGAAAAGTTACGGCGTTTATGCCGCAAAGCTCGCCGGATTGCCGAAACCCGTTATCAGACGTGCCGAACAGCTTTTGCACGAATATGAAATTTCGGGCGATAGAACGTCTCTGCGGACGAATGAAAATAACGAGCTCGAAAATCTATTGAACGATTTGGATTTGGATTCGATTTCGCCCGTCGAAGCGATGATGAAACTTTATGAACTAAAAAAACTGGCAAAATCCTCTTTGATAAGCGAAAATAAAACCGAACTAAAACGCGCAATCGGGTAGGAGAATTATGTCCTCGACATTTGGCGAAAAATTTCACGAAACAAGAATCATTCTTCATCGGTTATACAATGCTTTCTGGGAAGAGGATGTTTTAAGCCGCTCGGCGCAAGTCGCGTTTTACCTGTCTTTTTCACTGTTTCCTTTACTATTATTTTTGGTCAATCTATTTGGTCTGATTATCGGGCAAGCCGACGATCTCAGATTGGAATTATTTTCCTATCTGCGACAGATAATGCCTTATACGGCGTATATTTTGGTGCAAAAAACGATTTTGGAAGTAACCGAAAACAGCTCCGGCGGAAAATTGACATTCGGGATTTTGATCGCGCTCTGGTCGGCTTCGGCTGGAATGGACGGGCTGCGCGTTGCGCTCAATCACGTTTACAAACTCAAAGAAACGCGTTCCTGGTGGAAAACAAAGCTTGAATCTTTGCTGTTTACATTGATTCTGATTTTTCTGCTGTCGTTTGTACTCGGAATTGTTTTTTACGGTTGGAAGTTCCTTTTGCTTTTGCTGACGCTAATAAATTTACCGATTCAGTCTTTTATAATTCTGCAAATCATCCAGTGGATCACCTTTATTTTAGTTTTGCTTTTAACTTTCGGGCTGGTTTACAGATATTTGCCCGACCAGAAAGAATCGAAATGCAGTTGGATTTCGACCGGTTCGATCACAGCTATCATTTTGTGGGTCTTATTAACCAATGGTTTCCGCCTTTACCTGCATTATTTCAACAATTACGATAAAACTTACGGTTCGCTCGGAGCAGTCATTATCTTAATGCTTTGGCTTTATCTGACGGCTTTGGTGATCCTGATCGGCGGTGCTTTGAATTCGATTTTGGAAGATATTAAGTGTCAAAAGAAGGCATCGGAAACGTTAGAAATAATCGAAACCGTTTCAGATTAATAGATATTTTTTTATTTGCCGCGTGTTGCGGGTAAATTTCAATTACGGGATTTTTTTTACAAGGGGGTTTATGATGAACTTTGATTACAAGGATTTTTTCAAGCGTTTATATGCGAAGATTTCCGATGACGATATTCTCGGAAATGCCGCACAGGTCGCATTTTATTTCACTTTCGCGCTTTTTCCGCTGTTGTTGTTTTTGATGACCCTGCTCGGACTCATTTTGAGCAGTAAGGAAAATTTGCAGGCGGAGCTTTTTCAATATTTGCAGCAAGTAATGCCTGCATCTGCTTTTACCTTGGTAAGAACCACGCTCGAAGAAGTTACCAAAGAGAGTTCGGGCGGCACGTTGACCGTCGGGGTTTTGATCACTTTGTGGGCGGCGGCGGCGGGAATTGACAATCTGCGCGGTGCCTTGAACGAGGTTTACAATTTAATGGAAACCCGATCCTGGTGGAAAACCAAACTCCTCGCCGTGCTTTTAACGCTCGGGATCGGCATTTTGGTGCTGATCGCACTCAGTTTTATTTTTTACGGTACGCCGCTTTTAGCCTTGATCTTGCCGATCGATTCGCCGTTTATTCTGAAAATACTGGGATGGCTGATAATTTTACTGGTTTTGATCCTGGCATTCGCGCTGATCTATAATTTCACGCCGAATCACGATCCGTTTGAATGGAAATGGATTTCGCCGGGTGCAATTTCCGCCATCGTTCTGTGGATCCTTTTTTCGGTCGGGTTTCAGATTTATCTGCATTTTTTCGATTCTTACGCCAAAACATACGGTTCGCTCGGCGCGGTTATTATTCTTCTGCTGTGGCTTTATCTGACGGCTTTAGTTATTCTAATCGGCGGTGCGATAAACGCTATTTTCGATGAAAAGTCCGGCGTTAAAAAGGAAGCCACCGACCCGAAACAGGTCAGGGAAGAAAAAACCCAAACCGGAAAGGAGTCAAAAACTTAGAAAACTGCCAATTTTAATTATGTCTTTAATGCTTCAAGAAATCTCGGAACAGCCCGTCGTTCTCGAAAGAACGATTCAGGCTGAACGGGCAAAACTCGAAAAACTCGGCGAATTTTTGCGCGGGCGCGATATTGATCTGATCGTTTTGGTCGCGCGCGGAAGCTCGGATAACGCTTCGCTGTTTGGGCGTTATCTGCTTGAAATCACAACGGGAATTCCGGTTTCGCTGTCGGCGCCTTCGATTTTTACGCTTTACGGCGCAAAACTGAATCTGAAACGCGCCGTCGTCATCGGCGTGTCACAATCGGGCGAAGGAACGGATATCAATGCCGTGCTGGAAAGCGCGAAAAATTCGGGGGCGTTCACTATCGGAATCACCAATGAAGCCGATTCGACGATGGCTAAAATTGCCGACGAAACATTGCTGATTCACGCCGGACGCGAAAAATCGGTTGCCGCGACAAAAACCTACACGGGACAAATGCTTCATTTTTATATGCTGGCGTCCGCGCTCGCCGATTCAAAATTAGAATTCGAACGCATTCCGCATTATTCTGCGCAAGCCTTGCAGCTTAAAACCGAGGTCGAAGAATTAGTTAAGCGCTACGTTTTTATGGAAAACTGCGTCGTCGTCGGGCGCGGCTTGAACTATGGAAATTCATACGAGCTCGCGCTGAAATTGATGGAAACCTGTTATGTCGTCGCCGAAAGATTCTCGTCCGCCGATTTTTTTCACGGTCCGCTGGCGATCGTCGAACGCCGTTTTCCCGTGATTTTATTCGCCCCGCAAGGCGTCACGCGTCAGAGCAATCTTGATTTACTCGAAAGATTACACGAGCTTCACGCCGATTGTCTTTCGATCACCAACGATGAAGAGATCGCCCGGAAAAGTCCGCGTTTCCTGCAGATGCCCCCGGATATTGATGAATTTCTTTCGCCGATTCCGTTCATCGTTCCCGCACAGCTTTTCGCCGCGCTTCTGGCAAAAGAAAAAGGAATTGATGCCGACGCGCCGCGTTCGCTTTCAAAAGTTACGAAAACGATATGAATTCAAGATTCAGGATTCAAAATTCAAAATTTGTTTTGCTTCTGTCTGTCGTCTTCTATCTTCTGATTTCATCGGTTACGGCTCAAAACACGGCCTGCAAATTCGATGAAAGTTCATTGCAGTTCGCCGGCACGCCCGTTCAGCAAGCGCGATGTTTACTGCGTCCGAACAAGATCGGCGGAGTTTTGGGTGAGGAACTAAAGTCGCTTCCAAAACCGCTCGAAAGTTTGATCGGCGAACCCATCAAAATCAAAAAGGAAAAGCTTCGTAAATTCCTGCAAAAAAACAAGATTGACGAAGAAACGATCGGCGGAAGTTTGGACAAACCGCTTTCAAAAGCCAGATTACCAAACGGCGCGGAAATTCAGACGCTTTATTTCATCATTCACGACACATCATCGCCTTATTTGAAAGATGAGCCTTTTCCACAAAAATTCAACAAGGACGCGAATTGGAAAGGCAATGATTTATTGATCTGGATTAAACAACCGGTCGCGCATATTTTCGTCAACCGCCTCGGCGAATCGATCACGACCACACCGTTTGACGAAACCGCCCGCAAAGGTTGGGGCACAAAATTCGCCCGTGATTTTCTGAAAGCCGACGGCAAAGGCTTGCAAATCCATATCGAACTGATCCAGCCGCGCAGACGCGACGCGACGCAACCGAATCCCGAAAACGATTTATTTGCGCCGTTTCCCGGTTTTACCAAAAAGCAATATGAAAGATTGGCTCTGCTTTACGTTGCGGCGAGCATCCGGCGCGGAACATGGCTGATTCCCGCCTATCATTCGGCGATCGATGCCGGAATCAAAGACGCGCACGACGACCCGCAAAATTTTGAACTGGCGAAATTTGCCGGAAAGCTGAAAAAACTGGTCAATAAACTGAAATGACTTTTAAAATTGCCAAATGGTTGTTTTTGCTTCTGATCGTATCATTGCCGCTTATTCGTCCGTTTAATGTCGTAATTTTCGGCTTACAGGTTCCTTTCACCGATTTTATTTTTCTTGCCGTTTTGGCGGTCTGGTTTCTCGCTTTGATTCGCGGCGAAACTAAATTCCATTTTGATAAATTCTTTATTTTCCTCAGTTTATACGGTCTGACTTTAACTATTTCGACAATTTTTTCAATTCAGCCGCAAAATAGTTTTTTCAAACTTTTAGGCGAGTTTTATCTTTTCGCATTGGCTGTTTTAACCTTCAATCTCGTTCAGGACAAATCGTTTTACAAACAAATCGTAATCGCCTGGCTGATCGGAACGGGTTTGACGATCTTGGCTTCGATGAGCGGATTCGTGCTGTTTTATCTCGGCTTTAAAACTCAAGCCGACAATTATTTTCTGTCGCATTTCGGAAGTCTGCCCGCCGGAAATTACCCGCGAATTCACGCGCTTTTCGCCAATGCCAATATGATGTGTAATTTTCTGAACATCAGTTTGATGTTGGCGGTTTTAGCTGAAAAGTTAAACTGGTTGAAGAAAATACTGGCGCAAATTCTGCAGATCGGCATTTGGCTGGCGGCAATTTTCACATTTTCAGCCGGTCTCGGCGGGATGGTTCTGAGCCTTGGAATTTGGTTTTGGGCTTTGTTCAAGGAAAAGCAAAAGCGATTATATTCTAACGCGGCGCTGGCTTTTGCAATTATTTTTGCCGTATCGGTTTTCGGCGCGACACTGGTTTCACCCGATACCAATAATACGGCGCAAGAATTTTCAATTCCTTTAACGGATAAAAAACTCGAGCCTTCGGTGCGTGTTCTGGTTTGGGAAAATTCCCTCGAAAATTTCAAAAAATTCCCTTTTTTCGGTAAAGGAACAGGCACGGATGCGGCATCTTTAAGATATGAAACGCTTTCGGGCGATAATCAGATATTGCTCGACGCGCATAACATTTGGCTAAATGTTTCGGGTCAAACAGGTTTGTTCGGACTTTTTAGCTTTATCTTGCTAAATGCTTTTTTGATAACTAGATGCCGGTTTAGACTTAATGAATTAAATGAGCAAAATCTGATACTTTTGGCTTTGTCCTGTGCTTTTGTCGGTACATTTTTATACCAGGGTTTGAGCGGTTCGTTTGAAGATGCACGGCATTTATGGATTTTGTTCGGATTGTTAGTCGGAATTTCTAATATTTCAAAAAACGATGTTTCAGAAGCGTCCAAAGCGCCTTAACCCCGTCTTTCCATTTAATTTTCTTGCCTTCGAATTTTGTGCGCGGGCGATACGAGATCGGGACTTCTAAAATCTTAAAGCCTTTTCGCGCAATTTGCGCGGTAATTTCGGGCTCGATCTCAAAACGATTGGCTTCGAGCGACAGATTTTTCGCGACTTCTGCGGTAAAAACCTTATAAGCCGTTTCCATATCCGTTAATTTGGTGCGAAACAGAAGATTTGTCGTGAAAGTCAAAAAATAATTGGCAAAGCGTCGGAGCGGCGCGACGCGGTTTTCGCCCAAAAACCGCGAACCGTAAACGACCGAAGTCTTTCCGTCGAAAATGGGCTGAAGCAATTGCTGATACTCGTTCGGATTAAGCTCGAGGTCGGCATCCTGAATCAAAATTATGTCGCCCTTGACGAGTGTCAAGCCGATGCGAACCGCCGCGCCTTTGCCGATATTGATCGGTGTCAGATAGGTGTTGGCAAGTTTTACTTTGTTCGAATGAAGAATTTCGACCGTTCCGTCGGTTGACCCGTCGTCAACCACAATGATTTCTTTATCAATCGGCAATTCGACCGCCGAAACTTTTTCGATGACCTCGGAAATTGTGGATTTTTCGTTATAGACAGGAATTATGACCGAGAGAAGTTTGTAAGATTCCGGCATAATTTTTTAAATTTAATTCATCGCTCGGAGCAGAGCGTCGCGCATTTCGCCTGCTGAACGCCAGCGCAGTTCGACCTGTTTGGCAATCGCCGTTTCAATCACCGAGGCGACACGCAGCGGCACGTCGAGAGTTCTTTGAGCAATCGGAATGATCGGTTTTTCAAATATTGCTTTGACGGTTTCAGCGATTCCGGCACGCGGGCTGATGTCGAGCGCGTGCGCGCCGGTCAGCAAACTGTAAGCCGTCATCCCGGCGGCGTAAATGTCCGAAGGCGGTTGAACTTCTTTGAAATCACGGACTTGTTCGGGCGGCATATAGGCGATCGTTCCGGCAACATCGCCGACCATCGTCACACCGCTCATCCCGGTTTGTTTGTAGCTTTTTGCCAGACCGAAATCGGTCAATTTCGCATTGTAATTCGGAAATGTGCCGTCAACCAGAATATTCTGCTCTTTGATGTCGCGATGAACAAACCCGAGCGAATGCGCAAAATCGAGCGCGGCGAGAGTTTGCTCCATAATTTTCACTACTTCCTGATAATTCAATTTTCCGCCGCGATGTTTGGCAAGCTTCGACGCATCCATTCCCTGCACGAATTCGGTGACGAGATAAACGATTCCGTTATGCGTTCCGTGTTCGATGTAGCTGACTACGTGCGGATGCTGAAGGCTTGCGGCAACTTCGATCTCGCGCAAAAATCTTTTCAGAGACTGCTCGCTGATAGCAACCTCGGGCAGCAGAGTTTTAATGGCGACCGGACGACCGTCCTTCATCGAACGCGCCAGCATTACGCTTCCCATTCCGCCTTGTCCGAGAATCCGGATCATTTGATAATTGGGAATCGGCTGCGGATTTTGTTTGAGTTTTTCGCGGCAATCGTCGCACAGATAAGTCATTTTCGCATCGGGACGCGATGCTTCTGCTTCCGCCGGAATTCCGCAATTCAGGCATTGCACCGTAATCAGTGACGGAACCGTGGTAGTTCTTAGTTGCTGGGGCTGTCCCAAAGGCTGCGCAAACGAATTTTCGGTTGAAACGTCGACTTCGAGCACGGTTTCGCCGCCCTGAATGCGGTCGCCGTTTTTTAGGTAACAGGTTTCAACCCTGATCCCATTGACGAAAGTTCCGTTGGTCGAACCCAGATCGCGGAGGAAACATTGCGGCGGCGCGATTTCCAAGATGCAATGATGGCGCGAAAAATAGCGGTCTTGAGGTAAGCAAAAATGGGAATCTTCGCTTCGCCCAATCATAAAGGTCTCGTGTTGTTCAAACGTAAAGACGCGTCCGGTTTGCGGACCCGCTATCACGCGGAGTGTAACTCGCATTTGTTCAAATTTTACTTAATTTCGCGCTTTATGCAAAAAGTCGGAATCGATTGGCAACAGTTTATCCGGCAAGCGCCAATAAGATAATAAAAACGCTTAATAAAAATCCGACCACGCCCGTCACGATTCCGGCAATTGCCAAACCTCTTCCGCCGTATTTCGACGAATCTCTTTTCTCATTATTTAACGCCATGACGCCCGTCACGACCGCTAATGCACCCAGCGGAATGCCGCCGAAAAAACAGCCGATCAAAACAGCCAACAGCCCTAAAACCAATGAAACCGTCGGCAGGTTTTTATCTTGCGACCTGCTCTGCATCGGATAGTTCGGATAATTCTGTTGCTGATTTTGGATGTTTTGCTGATTTTGCCAAACTGCCGGCGGCTGATAACTCGGCTGTTGTCCCCAGTTTGTCTGATTTGTAATGCGCGGCTGATCCATATAAATGGTTTTCGGTTCATTATCCGCGACAGATGTCAAAAAAGAGCCGTCGGTCAAACAGAAATTTAATTCGTCATCGGTATAAGTTTGCCTACAGCTTGGACAAATTTTCATAAATTACCTAAAAATTTTCAGTCGGACAAAATCATTATAACGTATTTGATTAAATTTTTGTTCTTGTCGAGCAGATTTGAGAAAAAATTCGATAAACGATCGATTCGGCTTAAAAATTTTCAATTTAAATCATAAACCCGCGCCGCAGCGTCCGCAAAATTTGATATTTGGCGGAAAGGATGCGCCGCATTTTCGGCAGATTCGCTGCACGGGTTGCGGAGTCGGCGGTGCAACGCCCGAATAAAATCCGACTGATTGTCCTGTTTTATTGGTCGGCGTCGGTTGGACAAAATTCATCCCGCAGCGACCGCAGAATTTTGAGTTTTGCGGCAATTGGGTCGAGCAGCGCGGGCAAACAGTATAACTTTTCGAATTTAACCCCGCGCTGACGACCGTAAACGAACGGTTTCCGCAGCGACCGCAAAACTTAACGCCTTCGGCAAACCGCGCCTGACAATTTGTGCAGGCGACAATTCCCGGCATAATGCTCGATTGCGCCATTCCGCTCTGGCTCGAATGCGACGGCGACGGCTGGCTGGCGGTTCCCTGCAAAGGTTTTAGCTGGGCTTGAATAACCTGTTCCTGTCCGCCTTCACGTAATTCGATCACGCGTTCATCGTCTTTTTCTCCTGCTTTTGAAACGCGCAAAATATGCTGTCCGGTCGGGATACTAGATAAAACCAGTTTGCCGGAGCTTCCGATACTTCCCTTGCGCTCGTCGTTGATGTAAACTTCCGCGCCGACCGGAGCCAGAATCACCAGCCGCGCCGCACCCGATTTATCTTTATCGTCAACGTCTTCCGCCGCTTTTTCGAGCTCGGAAATCCATTCCGTGACAGACGATGGACGGCGGTTGGCATCGGTTTCGAGTGAACTCATGATCGCTCTTTCAACATCGGACGGAATATCCGTTCGAAGTGTAGAAAGAAGCGGCGGCGCGTGCATAATCTTCTGCATCACCAATTGCATCAAATCGCCCGTGAAAGGCGTGCGCCCGCCGAGCATCAGGTAAGCGATCGTCCCGAGCGCGTAAAGATCGGCGCGACCGTCAACGCCGAGCTCGGGCTGCATCTGTTCGGGAGCCATAAATTCGGGCGTTCCGATAATTCCGCGCGATGTCGGACCGGCTTTTGAGTCGATGTCCGCCATCGTTTGATTAACGATTTTCGCCAAACCGAAATCGCCGACCTTGATAAAACCGTCGTCATGGCTTCTGCCCGTCTGCATAATAAAAATGTTCGCGGGTTTCAGATCGCGGTGCAGAATACCGGCGTCGTGCGCGGCTTCGACGCCGTCGGAAATTTGGCGAAGCAGTTTGACCGCGCGTTTCACGGAAAGTGTACCCTCGCGCCGCAGCAGACGATGCAGCGTTTCGCCTTCGACATATTCCATCACGAGATAAAAAACGCCTTCGGGAGTTTCGCCGAAATCCGTAACCGACACTGTATTCGGATGCTGAATCGAAGCCGCCGATTCGGCTTCGCGCTCAAATCGTGAAATTGCCTCGCCTTCCTGTAAATCTTCGCTGTTCAGCAAATCCTGACGAACTGTCTTAACCGCTACCTTGCGCGCCTTAAACTTTCTGTCGGTCGCCAAATAAACCTGTCCCATCGCGCCTTTGCCGAGCTGCTTTTCGAGAAAATAGCGGCTCGCCAAAAGCTGACTTCCCGGCAAAGCGTGGCGCGTCGGCTTCTGGTCGTTCGGACAAATTTCGACCTCATCGCTATAACAGTTTTTACATTCGGGACATTCTCTCATTTACGTTATATTTTCCTCATAAGAGCAGTTTTTGCAAAACAAAGAACGCGAAAAACAATGCAAATTTGCAAAAATCCGCTTTGGTTTTTCGAAATACTGTTGTTATAATCCAAATCGTTCGTTAGTTTTGGGTCGTTAGCTCAGTTGGCAGAGCAGAAGACTCTTGTTCATTGAAATAGGAGCGTTCATTGGAAACAATGAACTGAAAATGCGGCTGTATGCTGGAAAACCCTTAGAGTTTCAAGTACGGTAAACACGTAAAAATCTTGAAAATTGGGCAATCAGCAGGCAACCTTGTCATTTAACATTTAACAAATATCATTTATCAGAAACAATCCTTGATAAATGGTAAATGCCAAATGATAATTGAAAAGAGAGCCCTCAGAGACTATACGCCGCACACCCAAACAGTTTCGGCTGTGGGTGATGAGATAGTCCAGACTACAACGCTGAAATCTTTAGCGGTCGGTGAAAGCCGGAGTAGTATGTAATCTTCGGGTCGCTGGTTCGAGCCCAGCACGACTCACCAAAATTTAGAAAAAGGTAAAGGGTAAAAAATCAGGTTTTGCTCTTTACCTTTTATTTTTACCCGAAAAAGTATTATCAATTGAAAGTTTCGCTCTTCAATTCTCAAAATTCATATGGAAAAAACGCCCATCAATTTAACGGCACCGGATAAAACACTTGTGCCGCCTCCGGTTCGTTTAAAGTTTAACAAGCTTCCGAAGCAAATTCAGGAGCGGCTTTCCAGAAGACAGGACGGCGAAGGCAAAGGATTTGCTTTTAAGACGGCTGAAGTTGTTTCTTCGTATATCTCAATAATTATCGCGGTGCTCTGGTTCGGATTGCTTTTCTATCTGACCAATGATTTTCTCTGGGGCAAATTTCAGCTCGTAATTTTCAGCTTAATTTCGTTCATCGCTTCATATTTACTGCTTTTTAATCTTTACAAACTTTTTCGCTGGTTCACTTCGGGCGCGAAATGCTGCCTGCTGATTACGCC
>DATLOR010000274.1:0-16429 GCA_035536135.1 Pyrinomonadaceae bacterium
TATTCCGACCGTCATCGTGCAGGGACGCTATGATGTCGTTTGTCCGATGACGAGCGCGTGGGATTTGCACCGTGCGTTTCCCGAAGCCGAATTCATCGTCGTGCCCGACGCCGGTCATTCCGTGAGCGAAAAGGGAATTACCGCGGCTTTGGTTGAGGCGATGGATAAATTCAGGGAAAAAAGCAAAAGCTGAAGTCTTTTTCAATGGAAACTTGGCGCAAATAGCGTTATGATAAACAAATTGACGCGCAAACTTTTTATAACCGATCGGCGTCAAAAGTGAAGGGTATTATTATGAATTTTGGAACTACGGAAATTATTTTGGTTGTGGCGGTTTTGTTTTTGCTTTTTGGTGCGACGCGTCTGCCGCAATTGGCAAAATCTTTGGGACAAACGCGCAAAGCCTTTAAGGAAGGAATGCGCGAAGCCGAGGAAGAAGAATTGGCGGAAAACGCCAAGCGTCAGCAGATTTCTTCAAATCCGGCGGCACCGCAAATTACTGCGATGAGCGACGAAGATTTGTTGGCGGAAATGCGCCGCCGTGCCGAAGCGAAACAATCGTAAATTTTCCGACGGACTTATTTTTGAACAAAAAAGGCGGCAATTCTTTTAGCGAAGGTTTGCGGTCTTTTTATATTGATTTTCTGAACTCGGCGATCAGTGAGTAGCGTTTGTAAAGCGGCGTGAGCTTCAATTTCCCCAAGCCTTTTCTTTCGAGAGTTTCGAGAAAGGGAATCAATTCTTTCGGATATTTGACGTGAAACTGTTTGAGCCAGACTTTTAAGGTTTTCTGAAACCAGACGGGCAAGCTTTTCTGGTCGTAAAAATCCACGATGTAGAGGCTTTTTCCCGCCTTCAAATTTTCCAGAGCGTTTTCGATCGATTCTTTCCACGGCGGAATGATCGAAACCGCGTAACTGAAAAAGCAAGCATCGAATTTCTGCGTCAGATCAAAAGTTTCATCAAACGCGAAAGTATCCGCCAGAGCGGTTTTGAGCGTGATGTTGTCTAAATATTTCGCGTCAATTTTGCGCTGGGCGGTTTTTAACATTTCCGCCGAAGCATCAAGTCCGAAAAACCGCGCGCCGCGGTGTTTTTTCGCTAAGATGATCAAATTTCGCGCCGTTCCGCAGCCGATCTCCAAAACATTTTCGCCATCGGAAATTTTCATTTCTTTGATCAGACGGTCGCGCCCGAGAAGATAATATTTGCGCGTCAAATCGTAAAAGTACCGCTGATGGCGATACATCTTGTCCATTTTTTCAAAAGCCTCATCCGGATTGTGGATTGTGGATTTTGGATTGTGGATTTGGTTTTTCATGCCGCTAATCCTCGAATGTTTAAATGATTACTCTAATCAAATAATTTTTTACTTGTTAATTTTTTCGCTGTATTCGCGCAGCGATTCCCGCGCATTTTGACGAATTTTGTTTTGCAGGAACGACGACCAGCCGAGCAATGATCCGCTGATTCCGAGAGCTTGGCGCGACCATTTCCAGATGTCGAATGTATCGCTATGGCGAAAGATCCTGCCGTCTTTAAACTCGAATTCAGCGTGAATTTCATTGAAAACCTGTCTGCCCGTTTTGCTGAAAAGATAATCCGCCGTCCAGTCTGCCGAACCTTTTTGCGCGTCGGCGGAAACATTTCTGTATTCGATTTTGATATTTCCCTTGGCGCGCTCGACGAGCATTTTCCACATATTTTTCGCGTCTGCGCCTTTCAGCCGCCCGAAAGCCGGATCGGAAAACTCGATGTCGTCGGCATAACACGCGATCATTCCTTCCGCGTCGTTGTTTGCAAAAGATTCGTAAAAATGCCGGATCAGCTGTTCGTTTTCCATAGATTTTTAATTTTTCAAAATATACAGATGAAAACCGCCGTAGATCGAAGCGCGGTCTTGCTTAAAAAGTTCTTTTGATAAATCTTCCTCGTAAACGAATTTTTCGCGCAGACTTTCGGGCAGATTCGTTTCGATCGGCGAATTTGCGCCGGCTGTTCGAAAGATTATCCGTGAACCGGTTTCGCCCCGGTCGGCGATTGTCTGCCAGAGATCGGCCATCATTTCGGCGTTCATCCAATCCTGCGCGTCGAGAAAAACGAAACGATTGAACGTTCCTTCCGGCTGACTTTTTAATTCGTCGGTGATCGAACCGATCTTTGTGCGGATATTTTCGGCGTTCGCTTTCAGTTTTTCGTAATTTTCCGCTTTCAGATATTCGGGAACAGCGGCGCGGTTTTCGGTGTCGTATTTTCTGGCAAAAGCCTGCCACGCAAAATAGTTTTCGTAGATCGGATAATCGACGGCAAGGCGTTTGGTGCGTTCTTTATAAACGTCGATCAGATTTGCGCCGTCCGCCAGATCCTTCTTTAATTCATCGTATTGCTGCGGCGGAATACCGAGTCCGAACATCGTGACGGGCATTTTGCCGATCGCTTTGATGACGAACGAATCGAAAAACGGCGCGATGTATTTTTCGTAGAGCGCGGCTTGTTCTTCCGGCGTTTTCGCCTTTAGAACCTCGTCGGGTTTACAGCCTAAAACGCGTGAGAATTTATGAAAAAAACGCAGAAAATAACCGTTGCGCGAATGTTCGTAAAGCCCGCCTTTACGGAAAAAATTGATCCGTCTTCCGTGCGTGATCCTGCCGAGAAAAGAACTCGTTTCCCAGAACGCTTTCGTTTTTTGATCGAGGTTCGGCGCAATAAATTTTTCGTAGTTCTCGATCGTCCTGTCGCTTTTGCCGAAGCCGAAAAATGCGAAAAAATCTTCATAAACGGGCAAAAATTTGAGCGCGGCGATTTTTAAGTTGAGCAGGAAAATATGATGGCGATTGAGATCGACCGCCGTCACCGATCGCGGGTTTTCGAGCAGATAATTGAGCGCGTTGCAGCCGCCCGATGAAATCGTCAGAACGCGCGAATTTTCGTCCAGCTTCAAGGCTTGCAGATCAACCCGCGGATCTTCCCAGATCTGATTGTAAACAAACGCATCAAACCAGACGGCAAAGAGTTTTTGCAGAGCGCCCTGTTTCTTTGAAGCTGCTTTCTGCTTGACCGCGCCGAGAACTAAATCTTGTTCTGAACTCATATTTATTGTAAATTTTACATTTGGAAGAGGTGATTTATGAAATTGTTTGAAACGATTCTTGCCGTCGTCGCGATTATTATTGCGATTTATAATTTCGATCTGGACAGCTTTAACCGTTGTGTTGTCTCAATTTTGCTGTTTATGACGGGGATTTTGACGCTTTCACGTAACGAAAAATTAAACCGAATACTTAGAAACCTGACGGTCGCGCTGGCGATATTTTTGATTATGAAGATATTGATTACCGGCTAAAATTTAATTGATTAACTACTCGTTGACCATCACCTCGACCGGATCGATCGTCGAAGCCTTCCATGCGGGATAGAGTGCGCCGAACAGGCTTCCGCCGACGGCGATCGCGACCGCCGTCAAAATCCAGTTGCGGCTGAACTCAAACTGCAAATCGAAGCTTTGGGCAATCAGGTAAGACGCGATAAAAGAAACGACGAAACCGAGCAGCACGCCGAGCACGCCGATCATAAACGCTTCGCCTTCGATCACGCGGATGATGAAGGATTTCGATGCTCCCAAAGATTTCAGGATACCGATTTCCTTGCGCCGTTCGGTGATCGTCGTGTACATCGAAAGCAGTACGAAAATCGTCGAAACGAACGCGCCCAAGCCGACCAGCACGCGCAAAAATGTGTTGAGCGCGGGAATCCGCTCCTGCGCGTCGATTATCAAATCGCGGGTCAGATTGATTTTATTTCCGGGCAAAGTTTGATTGATGCGCGCCGCGACTTCCTCGACGTTCGCGCCGTCTTTAATTTTCACCAGAATATATGTGCATTTATTCGGAGCTTCGAGCGCGGTCTGCATCGCCGCGAGGGACATTTTGATGCGTGCGCCCGACGGCGGCGCGAAAATCCCGACAGCCTTATAATTTTTGCCGAAAAGCTCGACATTATCGCCGAGCTTAACATTCTGGTCTTTGACGTAGCGTTCGTCGAGAATTACTTCATCAACCGCTGTTGCGGCGCGTCCCGAAATGATCTGCATCTCGTTCATCTCGGCGAACGGCTGCCATTCAACGCCGTCGATCTGCTGAATTCCCCAACGCTGATTGCTGTTCGGCGTCACGTATCGAATGACTGGAACGGTTGATTTGACGCCGTCGATCTGCATCAGTTTTTCGGCATAAGCGGTTGAAACCGAAGCGTTCGAGCTCGTCAATTCCATCGCGCCCGGACGCGTGAAAACGATTTCCGCCTTCCAGTTCGAAGCCCGCCGCGCCATATCGTTCGACATTCCGCGCGCCAAACCCGTAAACAAAACGACCAGCACCACGCCGAGCGCGACGCCGATAATGCTGATCAGCGTGCGAAACGGGCGAACTCTTAAATTTGCTAAAACCAGTTCAAGCATTTGTTTGTAAAGCCTAATTCTATCAAGTAAAATTTCCCAAATCAGCAATAACTTACATAAATTTCGGAAAATCGCGCCGAATTTGCCGAAAATTGTTCGAATTCGTGAAAAACGCGCCGAATCAGCGAAAAAATCCATGAATTTGGAAAAATTGCGCTGAATCTGTAGAAATTCAGCCGAATTTATGCAAAATGCGTTGAATCCGTAAAAATTTCTCCGAATCGGTGAAAAATTTTCCGAATTCGAAAAAATCGCAGCTATTTCAATAACTCTTCCACAAAATCGAAACTCTTCGCTTTTTCGTTATCGGTAAACAGATCTTTGCGCCGCTCGAAATCGGCGTACATTTTATCGTAAGCGGCAAAAAGATTGTCGGTTGATTTTTCGCGCGTATTGTCGAGCGCGGTCAAAATCGCGTTGTTGACTTTGCGGGCGCGTAAATCTGGATTTTCGATGATCTCGCGGACCGCTTTGGCAAATTCCGCGCCCGAAGGTTTCATCAGCCAGGCATTTT
This sequence comes from Pyrinomonadaceae bacterium, assembly GCA_035536135.1. GTDB lineage: Bacteria > Acidobacteriota > Blastocatellia > Pyrinomonadales > Pyrinomonadaceae > JAFDVJ01. The sequence continues at coordinate 4,971 of DATLOR010000274.1, forward strand.
CGTCCGTCGCGTAACTTAAAATTCCGCCCGAATCGGGCGCCACCGTCGGCGCACCCGAAACCATCGCTTCGAGCGGCGCGATGCCGAACGGCTCTTTCGGGTTCGGATGGACGAAAACATCGCAATTGGCGTAATAATCAGCCAGAGTTTCTTTGTCGAGATGTCCGAGCTGCACGATCTTGCCGGGGAAATTCTTTGCCGTTTCTTCCTTCAAAAAATCTTCCTGCGGTCCCGCGCCCGCGACGATTAAACGATAATCGTGCGCGGAATCCTGCGCGAGAAACTTCATCATTTCAACGAGCAGACCGATATTTTTTTCGGGCGAAATGCGTCCGGCGTAAAGCAGAACGACAGAATCGGCGGGAATTTTCGCGGCTTCGCGCATTTTCTTTTTAACTGTGGCGCTTTTGCGGTCGGCACGAAAAACTTCGGCGTTGACGCCGCGCGGGCAAACGTAGATTCTTTCTTCGAGCGGAATACGCGGGGCTTTGAAAAATTGCCAGGTTTTGTTGAAAAACCAGTCCGAACGGCTTTTGTTCTCTTCCTTTTTATAAGCTTTGTAAAATTCCTGCGCCGTATAGACCGAATTAGCGATGTGAAAATCGAAGATCGCGAGCGTGTAATTGCCGACGATGCGCCGCGCGAGCCACGCGCCGAACGCTCCCTTGGTCATAAACGAAGCGATGTTGTCGTCCATTCGTTCCGCGCTGAAATGCACGAGCATCGGGCGACCGAGCTGTTTGAATTTCCCGAGGCGAACCATCGCGCCGAACATCGAGATCGTGTATTTATCGGTAACTTCGACCAGATCGGGCTTTTCGTCAATCAGAATCTTGCGGATCAGTGAATCGCCCTGCATATACTGCCACGGCTGGATCAGGCGGTAGCGTTTGTCGAAGATCGGCGAAAATTTGGCGGGAACGTAATAGATCTTGGCAAATTTGTTGACTTCTTCAACGTCTTCCTTTTCGCCGGGAACGATCAAACGAACATAACGCTGATGACGTTCGGCGGCGGCAAGCAGATTGTTGAAACTCGTGCTGATTCCGCCCGAGTTTTTGTGGTAGTAATTTGTTATATGAACGGATTTTTTCAATGGTTGACTCACGGCGATTACTGAAGTTTGCGTTGGCGGCGAAAGACGATTGCCGACAACGAAATGGCAAGAATCATCAGAATCAAGCCGTCAATTCCCCAGAATTTCAGTAATGGAACGGATTTTCCGCCGCTGAATGTCCAGAAGGGTTTGTTGGTTACCGCCCAAACCAGCATTTGCGAAAAAACTCCGAATCCGGCGATGCTCAAAAAAGCGGAAAGAAAAGCCTCGCGGCGAATCAATGCCGAAATCTCGTTCGGAATGAACGCGACGAATTGAAAGATCAGCACCGGCAGATGAATAATGTCGCTGAACAGCGATTTGCTTTCCGCTTCGCCGACGATCATCACGTTGCGGCGCATAATAAACAATGTAAACAACGCCGAAATGATCGAAACGCAGATCGAACGGACGATCGCTTCGTCGGTGTGGTCGTTGGTTCCCGTAAAATATGCAAAACCGAACTGGACGAGAAATTCAAAAAAGTGGCTGATCACCGGAACGATCAAAAGAATCGTTAAAAGCGCTTTCCAGGGCGGCTCGACCCGGCGGAAACCTTGAATCAGCGCGCCGCCGATTCCGGCAAAAAGAAAGCGGAAAGTAAATTGAACGAGCGCCGCGCCGATCGCCAGTTTGATGCTTTCCTTGCCGATCAGATAAGTAATCAGAAAAATCGGTGCGCGCAGCATCCCGCTCAGGATCGCGCCTTTATAGTTCCAATAACGAATAAAAAGCGACGGATTGCGCAGAAGATTAGCCCACGCCTCGCCAATCGTGTTTTTCGGAACAACGGGCGGCGTTTCTTCAAATGTCATTTCATTAATCATAAAAAACGTGGGGGAAAACTCTAAATTCCTTTAAGCCGCATTGCCGTTCGATCTTTTCTGCGTTTCGGCGATTTCGATCGCTTCGCGGTAAGCATCGTAAACGGCTTCGAAAACTGCGTCCCACGAACTCGACATCGCATTTGCACGCGATTGCTTTTTCATTGTCGCAAGTTTTTCGGGATTGTCCATCAGCTCAAGCGCATATTTTACAAAATCATCGAAATCTTCCGCAATAAAACCCGATTCATTGTGCTTGATGATGAACTTCGGTCCGCCCTGATTCGTGACGATCGCCGGAACACCCGAAGCATTTGCTTCCTGCGCGACGTTGCCGAACGCATCGGTTTCCGACGGAAACACGAAAACGTCCATATTAGCATAAGCCTCGGATAATTTCTCGCCGTCAAGAAAGCCTGTGAACTCAACGTGCGTCATATTTTTTTCGAGCCATTCGCGTTCGTTGCCTTCGCCGACGATCACGAACTTGAAATTAGTTTTGCCTTTTTCGAGCAGTTTCTTTTCCAGATCAGCCAGCAGACGGACGTTTTTCTCGGCGCGGAGTCTGCCGACAAAACCGAAACGAAACACGTCGTCGCGGACGGAGCGTTTCTCGGGCGCAAATTTATCGGTATCGACGCCGCGCGACATCAGCCGCGAAACGCGTTTTGTTCCTTTTCCCAAAAGGTCAACCAATTCCTGGTTCGGCGAAAGCACGACCTTCGGCATTTTGTAATACAGCACCGCGCCGTCCATGATCTTTCGTTCGGCAAAACCCGTCATCGAATCGAGAGTTTTTTGCGGCAGAAAACGCAGCATCCGCGTCAGCCGGCGCGCCGCAAATTCGTGTAAATTCGTATGCCACGAACCGACCATCGGGATTTGCAGCTTCCAAGCGAGATACGCGCCGACAATGCTTACATCGTTCAAACCCGTGATGTGAATCACATCGGGCTTAAACTCGACCAATTCACGCAGCACGCGGTTTGTATGACGCTGAAAAAGCGGGTCGTATTTCAAGTCCTCGTCCATCGGAAAAGCGACCGGTGAGCGTTTCAGGGAAAGATATTTGATGCTTTCGTCGGAAGCGGATTCGGTTTTCTTGCCGGCGTGAATACACAAATACGGATAGCCGTGGCGCTTGGCGTATCCGATCAGACGTTTACTGGTCATCGCAACGCCGTTGACTTCTAAAAACGAGTCAGGAAAAAAGGCGACGCGGGGAATTTTTTTCACTATTAAAACAAAAAGTTTGGCGGGCAAGCCCGCCGTCAAAATCTAAAAAAATTATAAAATTACCAATCTAAAAATCAAACCGCATCGGAAGAAAGGCTTTTCGGCGCGATCTCTTCCAGATTCGGAATTTCAAAATTCGTCACGGCGGCATCTTTCGGCACGCGGTCGTATTTTTTACGCGCGACCGCAAAAAATGGGCGCATTTTCGGACTTCCGAAAAAGCCGAGCGTTTTGATCGCCCAGCGCAGCCACAACGGTCCGCCGTTGACCCAGCCGTAAGCCGAGAGCGGATTTAAGCCTTCGCCCTTGCCGAGATCGAAATGAACGCGGTCAAACCAGCGGCGGCGTTCTTCGGGAAATTCGGGATAGTTTCTTAAGATTTCCGAAAAAGACTGTAACTGACGCGAATGAAGCGGCTGTTTGTATTCGGGCATCAGTACGACCTCGCTTCTTTTATCGACGCGGATCTCTTCGACAAATTCTTCAAAACTGCCGGATTTTGTCAAATTAATAACTGTGTTCGGCTTGCATCCGTGGCGGTCGCCGCCCGTGACGATCGGCATTCCAAGAGCTTCCGCCATTTCGATCACGGCTTTATTTTCCGACCAGGCGCGGAAACCGTTGATTTCAAGCGCGTGAATCCATCGTCCGTGTTCCTTGATAAAATGTTTCAGCAGAAGCTCGTGTTTTTCCTTGCCGACAATTTCGATATCCCAGAGCGGATGATTCAAGATCACCAAAATCTGCGGAATTTCGTTGAGCATCGCAAAAAGCTCGTGCAGACGCTCGTTCGACGGATTTTCGCTGAACGTAAAATCGACCAGCGTTTTCGTGAGCTCGACAGCGCTTTCTTTCGGCAGATTATGCACGCCGACGTGGAAAAATCCGTACTCGAACGGAACCGTCCATTCAAGCGAAATCGGGGCTTTTTTATTATCCAGCTGCTCGTTGATCTTTAAGTTGCCGTCAATGCTGTCGTGGTCGGAAATCGAAACCATCGCTTCCAGACCGGCATTGTTGATCTGTTCTTTTTCGATGCGGTAAACATCGTGCGGCGACATCGGCGGCGACCAGTAGGCGGTCGAAAAATCGATGCCTTTGCCCTCGCGTTTCAAATATTTATCGCGCTCCATCTTCCAAAAGAATGAAATGATCGGAAGTTTTTCCGCGTAGTGCGGGATAAAATCGAGCATTTCCTTGGAATGTTCGGTATGACAATGGAGAGAAACGCCTGTTTTGGCTTTCGGGGCTAAATTTTCCGCTTCATGCAAAATATGCAATTGCGTCTGTTTCAAATTCATTGTTATCTCCAAGTTACAGGTGCAACTAAACGTATAAAACTATCAAATCTCGCTAAAGATGTAAATTCGTCTGATGTCCGACTCTCTTGAACTGTTGTCTGTTTTCGCTTTAATTAGTTATCCGGCACGCTCTTCAATCTAAAAATTCTAACATAACATAGGAGAAATTACAGTAATGTAAATTACATACGAAAAAAATAAAAAAACTTGTCACAAAAGAAAAACGTGTGGTGTTTTCAATGTAATAAAGGGAAAATACTTTCCTGAAATTTTCATAAACAACTCTGGTAGTGAGGAGAAAAGCAATTATGTCTTGGTTAATATCATTGGTTTTGGCAGGTGTCGTATTTTCATCGGACACAAGCGTTCCCGTTCAGCGAAGTAATTTTACAAACAGCGAAACGACGACGAAAGTTATCCGTTTGGACGAAACCGAACGTTTCGAACAAACCTATCCTTTGAGCGCGAACGGCAGAGTCAGCGTTTCAAACGTCAACGGCTCGATCACGATCGATACCTGGGACCGCAAAGAGGTCAAACTCGAAGCTGTCAAAACCGCCGACAGCAAAGACCGCCTGACGGATGTCGAAATCAAGATCGACGCCCGCGCCGATTCTTTGAGCATCGAAACAAATTACGACAACTGGAAGCGCGACGGCAACCGCGGCTGGAAAAATTACGGCAAATTAACGGTTGAATATCGCCTGACCGTCCCGAAAAACGCGATTTTGGATGAGATCGAAACCGTCAACGGTTCGGTCAATATCACCAATTCCAATAATTTAACAAAAGCCTCGACCGTCAACGGGCAGGTAACGGCGACAAACTTACGCGGCACGGCGGAACTTTCAACCGTCAACGGCACGGTCGAAGCGAATTTCGACCAGCTTCAATCGTCGAGCAAGATCTCGCTCAACACGGTCAACGGTCAGGTCAATCTGACGATCCCGTCGGACGCCAACGCGACCGTGAAAGCCGATACGGTCAACGGAAGCATCAACAATGATTTCGGTTTGCCGGTGCGCAAAGGGCAGTATGTCGGGCGCGATCTCTACGGCAAGATCGGAACCGGCGAAGTTCAGATCCGCCTGAACAGCGTCAACGGCGGCTTAAATATCAAACGCAAAGACGACGGCAAAAGCGTTAATCCGGCGACCAATCTGCTTCCGGCAAAGAGCCAGGATGACGACGATGATTTTGACAATGATAACGACAACGATAATGACAACGACACATCGGTCAATGTCAAAAAAATGAACAAGGAAATCAACAAATCCGTCAAAAAATCGCAAGCCGAGGTCGCCATTGCGATGAAGAACTCCCAGAAAGATATGGAGAAGGCGCAGAAGGAAATTGAAAAGATCAAACCCGAGCTTGTCAAGATCAATCAGGAAGAAATTCAGGCAAAAATTGACGAGGGAATGCAGCGCCAGAAAGAAGCGATGGAGCGAATGGCGAATGTCAATTTCTTTGCCGGCGCGCCGGTCGTTGAAAAAAAAAGCGAAACTTTTACCGTTAAAGGAACTCCGAAAGTTATCGTTGATGCCAAAAACTGCTCCGTTACCGTGCGCGGCTGGGACAAACAGGAAGTTCAGTATTCGATTACCCGAATCTCGAAAAAACGCAATCAAAAACCGCTTGTCTACACCGCCGATCATTCAGATTCGGATGTGAAAATCATCGTCAACGGCGAAAAAGATGCCGAGAGCCGCGAATATTTCAACGATTTAGAGCGCGTTCGCGTGGAGGTATTTGTCCCAAAAAAGTCGAATCTGCGGATTCTCACTAATCGTGAGATCCGCCTCGAAAACGTTTCGGGCGACATTGATCTGACGGGCGAAGACGAATCGATCAATGTCCGCGACGTTGACGGCAAGCTCCGTGTTGCTTCGACCGACGGCAAGATCCGCGTGATCGGCTTCAAAGGCGAGATCGAGGCAAAATCAGCCGACGGCGATATGAGTCTCGAAGGCGATTTCCAGCGCATTACGGCGACCAGCGGCGACGGCAACATCATCGTTACCCTGCCCGATAATGTTTCGGCAATTATCCGGGCAAATACCGATGCCGTTTCGCTTGACGGGATTCCCCAATCAAGAATTAAAACCGTGGATATTTCGGAAGATTCGTCGGTTTGGCGCATCGGAAACGCGACCGCCAATTACAATTTTACGGTTGCCGAGGGACAGGTTTTTATTCGCAGTATGAGTGATTTGAAAGCAAGTCTTTAAGCAAAGATTTAACTGACGATCTTTCGATACCGAAGTCGGACTTTTTACCATAAACTCTAAAACGAAACGCGAAATTTTTCGAAATGAGCGCAGTTTTTTTAGAGTTTATGGTTAAGACTTTGTTAACAAATTTCAAAAAAAAACATCCATAATAAAAAGTTCTTTGTATATAAATTTTTTTGAAACCTTTTGACCAAATCGGCGTTTTAGTCAGAAGAAATTCATTTTTTTTATTTTATTCATTCCAGATAAATTATTTTCTATTCATAAAAAAGAGGTGAAGTATGAAAGCCCTGTTTGCATTTATAACAGTTTTATTTTTTGCGGTTTATATTCCGGCGCAGGCGGCAAATATCACGGAAAAAGAGCCTGAAAAGCCGAAAGACGAAAAGACAAATTCCACAAGATCAAAAGTAATTGTTCCACCCGAAAAAGCAAGACCAATCAAAATTCCCAAAATCGAAACATTGCCGGTAATTGACGGTAAACCCGACGAAGAAGTTTGGAAGCAGGCAGCGGTCTTTAAAGATTTTTATCAAACCGGACCGGGAGATAATATTGCGCCTTCAAAACCGACCGAAGTATTGGTGATGTATGATGAAAAAAATCTTTACGTCGCCTTTAAGTGTTGGGACGAAAAGGATAAAATTCGCGCAACGGTTGCCAAACGCGACGAAGTTTTCGGCGAAGACAATGTGCGGATGTGGCTCGATACCTACAACGACCAGCGCCGTGCCTACGTTTTGGGGTTTAACCCTTTGGGCATTCAGCAGGACGGAATTTTTACCGAAGGGCAGGGCGCGGATTTTTCGGTTGACATCGTGATGGAATCCAAGGGCGTGATCGAAGATTGGGGCTGGTCGGTCGAAGTCAAAATCCCGTTCAAATCTCTGCGCTACACGTCTGGAAAAGGCAAAATGTGGGGTTTTAACGCCGCCCGCAATATTGACCGCCTCAACGACGAGTTTGACCAGTGGCTGCCGGACGACCGCAATGTTTCGGGATTTCTGGTCAAACACGGCAAAATCACCGGGCTTGACGAGATCAAAACCGAACGCACGCTGGAAATCGTGCCGAGCATTACGGTTTCACAAACGGGAAACCGCAAGCGGACGATTCCGAACTCGGGCTTTGGTTTGATCGGCGCGTACGATCCGGTTTTCAATCCGAACGGAATCCGCGACCCCGGCAAATTCACCAACGACCCGGTCAAACAGGACATCGGCGTTAATCTTAAATATACGATCACGCCGAACGTGACGCTCGACGCGGCGATCAATCCCGATTACGCCGAAATCGAAGCGGACGCGCCGGTCGTGACCGCCAATCAGCGTTTCCCGATCTTCTTTCAGGAAAAACGTCCGTTTTTTCTCGAAGGCAAGGAGATTTTCGATTCGCCTTTGCAGCCGTTTTATTCGCGAACTATTGTTGATCCCGATGTTGCGGCGAAACTGACGGGGAAAATCGGCAAGATCTCGTTCGGCTTTTTGGGTGCGTCCGACAATGCGCCCGGAAATTATTCGGAAGACGACCGCACCAACCTCGCGATCTGTAAAGAACTGCAATTGACCAATCCGCGAAAGGTCTGCGGGCTCGAAGAATTCGTCGATAAGAACGCCTATTTCAGCGTGCTTCGCGTCAAACGCGATTTCGGCAAAAACAATAACATCGGATTTTTCTCGACGGCGCGGGTTTTTCCGCAGAACCGCAACTTTACCGGCGGCTTTGACGGCACCTTCAAACTCAACGACAAAACCGTTATGACGTTTCAGGCTTTGGGAACGCATTCGCGCAAAAACTTTTACGATTCGATGACCGACCGCGTCAGCTACAAGACCGGAAACGGCATCGGTTATTACTGGAGTCTGGATTATACGACCGATAGATTCGGCTATTTTGTCGAAGCCCTTGGTCGTTCGTCGAATTATCGCGCCGATTCGGGATTTACGCGCCGCACAAACAATAATTCGTTTTTCGGCGCAACCCGTTTCAGTACGAAATCAGATGCCAAGGCAAAAATTATCCGCATCAATTCTAATCAATTCGCGCGGTATAATTTCGACTGGAAAGGACGCTTCCAAAACGGATTCATCGGCGCGAATCTCAATGCGCAGCTGCAGGGAAATACGTTTCTTTACTTCGAATCCGGCGTGATGCGCGAATACATCTACGAAGACGAATTCGGCGCCGACCGCCGCGGAAGCAACCCGAACGGCGCTTTCTTCGGAGCCCCGATCCGGAAAGCGACCCAACCCTATTTCAGCTTCAACATTAACAAAACCTTTAATAAGCGTTTTTCGGCATACGGTTTTGTCGGCTCGATCTTCAATGCGTATGATTTCGATTTCGGCGGCGGCGGCAAATATTTGCGCGTCAGTCCGGCATACAAAGCATACTTGAGCAGCGCGGCGTATCAGAACTATTTGCAGCAGCTCGCCGCCTGGCAAGCCAATCCGGTCGGCAATCGCCCGGAACCGCCGAACGAACCCGGACTCGACCCCGGAACAGGCTGGCAATTCGATGCCAACGTCGGTTTTGAATATAAGCCGATCGACCCGCTTCGTTTTTCGCTGGACTATACGAAAAGCCGTCTGAAACGCAACGACAACGGCGAAACAGCGTTTGATACGAACATCTTTTCGATGCGTTCGACGTATCAATTTTCGCGATTTGTCTATACCCGTCTGCGGCTCGATTACGATACCTTGTCGCGGCATATCGGCGGACAGTTCCTGTTCGGCTGGAATCCGAATCCCGGAACGGCGTTTTACGTCGGCTACAACGACAACTTCAATTACAACGGTTTCAGCCCGATCACCGGACAGCTCGAACCGCGTTTCGAGCGCAACAGCCGCACGTTTTTTATCCGTGCTTCATATCTTTTCCGCAAGAGTTTTTAGTTCATAATTCCTTGTTGCTTGAGCGGAAAAGCCGACGGAAGATGAGTTTTCATCTTCCGTCTTTTTATTCCGCGAGGCTTTCAATTTTTGAATCAATCTTTTTGCCCTTATCTTTTATCAGCACCAGATTGTTGTTATAGACGGCTTTGATAAAAATAATCGTTTTACCGTCGGTTGACCAGATAAAATCGGTGATATTTCCTGAGTTGAAATCAGTCAAAGGCGTTTCTTTGCCGTCATTGATCGAGATGCTCGAGATGTTGTCAATACCTGATTTTTTGACGTAAATCAGCGATTCGCTGTCCGGCGACCACTTAAAATCGCCATTGATATTTAGGTGCGATTCCTTGATCGATTTGTCGGGCTTGTCGCCTTCAAAGCCGATTATTTTAACAGTCGAATTCATATTCGCGGTTTGATTTTCATAAACGTATCCGAGAAAGCCGAAGCGTCTGCCGTCGGGCGAAATACGCGGGTAGACTTCCGAAGTATTGTTTTCAGGTAACAAAACCGAAGCTTCGCCGCCGTCAATCGAAATTTTCATCAATTTCGAGTAGCCGCCGCTCAATGTCCGACGGGCAAAGATCACGGTTTGCCCGTCGGGTGTGATTTGCGGCTGGTCATCAGTCGCATTTTCGGCATTGGTCAACTGCGTCGCGCCGCCGCCGTCCGGATTCATCCGCCAGAGCGCGAAAGTCCCGGTTCGATTCGAACTGAAAACAATATATTTACCGTCCGGTGAAGCCGCCGGATTTTGATTCACACCGATTTTGGAAGTCAATTGTTGTTCTTCGCCGCCGCTCTCGCCGATGGAAAAAATATCCAGTTCTTTCCCGCTTGATTTGACGAAAATAATTTTACCGTCCGGCAATTGCGACATCTGATTGGAGCCGATCAAATAATTGTTTTCGCTCATCAATTGCTTCATTACTTTCGATTGCGGATTGAGCGACCACAAACTCGAAATGATTTCGACCCGCGTTGCTACTATCGAACCGCCGTCTGACGAAATACTCAGCGAGCCGTAATTACTCGTGTCGGAGGTGATTTGCCGAACGGTTCCCTGCGGGTAATCGAGATACCAGATCTGCGAATTTTCGCTGCTGGTTGCCCTGGCGATCAGCAGAATGCCGGTGCCGTTTTTCAGCCATTTGAACATTCTTAGGGTGTGCCAGTTTTTTTCAACGGCAAATTCCGATATTTTTTTGTCCTTCAGTTCGATAGTTAAAAGTTTCGATCTTTGCCCGGTTTCACGAACATTTTTGAAACCGCCGACCAGTAATCTTTCGCCGTCCGGCGACCATTCCATTCCGCCAAAATTATCAAAACCCGCTTCTTTTGTTTCCAGAAACGGTTCCAAATTTGTGCCGTCGCTGTTCATAATAAAAATTGTATCGCCGCCTTCGTTCGGGTTATGGCGATTAAACGCCAATCGTTTGCCGTCAGGTGAAAACGTCACGTTCGAATCAACGTCAGTCACGATTTTTTTGCTTTCGCCGCCGAGGACGGAAACTTGATAGAGCGTTCCGACTCCTTCTTCTGTAACCCCGACGTAATAAATAAACTCGCTGTCGGGCGTAAACGTGGGTTGATAAAACTGCATTAGGATCGGCGGGACAATGGTGATGGTTACGCCGGTCAAAATCTGTTTGACAAACAAAGTCCCCCTGCCTTCCTTTTGTTCGACAAATGCCACAAATCTGCCGTCAGGTGAAATGGCGCTGGAAAAGATGCCGCTGTTATCGGTCAAACGAAACATTTCAATTGAATGAAAGTTTTGACCGCCGCTTTCGAAAAGATTGAAAAGCGAAAAACGGGTTCCCAAAACCAAGGCGATGGCAAACAACATAAGCGCGATCAAAATCCATCGC
>DATLOR010000275.1:0-46445 GCA_035536135.1 Pyrinomonadaceae bacterium
TAGAGATTATCGCGCGGAATGGCGATCCAGTCCTTAAACCGCTCGGGGATCGGCGTCCAGATGTCGTGAATGACGCTTAGCGCGATGTATGGCAGTTTTTTATCGTTCGGAGTGATGATCCGCACGGCAATCAGGTCATAAACCTGTTCAATCGCGATCTTTTGTTTTTTGAGTTTTTTCCAGAGCGAGTAAAGTCGTTTGACGCGGCTTTGCACTTCGATGAACGGAACGTCGTTTTCCGCGAGCTTGGTTTTGATCGTTTCTTTGACTTTTTCGAGAATCGCCTCTAATTCGGGACGCCGCGTTTCGACTTCTTTCGCGAGTTTTTTGTATTCCTGCGGGTAAAGATTCTGAAATGACAGATCTTCAAGCTCGCTCCGCATTTTACCCATCCCGAGACGATGCGCGATCGGCGCATAAATATCGAGCGTTTCCTGCGAAATGCGGGCGCGTTTCTCGGGCTTAAGAAACTGCATCGTCCGCATATTATGCAAACGGTCGGCGAGTTTGATCAAAACGACGCGTACGTCCGTGATCATCGCCAAAACCATCTTGCGAACATTTTCAGCTTGCTGTTTTTCTTTTGAAAGATTCGAAATATGCGCGATTTTTGTCAGCCCGTCAACAAGCCGCGTGATTTCGTCGCCGAAATATTGCCGAATCGTATCCAGATCAACCAGTGTGTCTTCGACCACGTCGTGAAGCAATCCGGTTGAAACGCTCACTTCATCAAGCCGCATATCCGCTAAAATATCGGCGACTTCCAGAGGGTGTATCAGATAAGGCTCGCCCGATGCGCGTTTTTGCCCGCGATGGTTCATTGCCGAAAAGATATACGCCCGCCGAATCAATTCGACATCGGCGTTCGGACGATTTTGCTCAACCTTTTCGATGATGTCTTCGATACGAATCATAACTAAATACAAGAAAGGTAATGCCCAATCATTATTGTAATTGAGCATTACCTTTCTTAAAAGCTAGATTTAGAAAAAGCTATTTTTTATTACTATCCTTTTTCTCTTCTGCCGCCTTTTTACGGGCGTCTTTTTCCGCTTCCATATTCTTTTCAACTTCGTTCAGCCCGGTAAATACGGCTCTTGCTTCGTCTCCCTTTGCTTTAAAGGAATCTTTGTCAGCCGTATTTCCATCCATCTCGGCGATTCGCATTTTTTGATAAAGCAAATTCGCTTTGTAAGACCAAGCCGACGAGAAAATTCTGAGAATTTCCTGTTTCGCGTCAATCTGTGCCGGAGTCATTGATTTCAAATCAAGCCCTTTCATCTGTTGAACCTCATCCGGCTCCAGATCAATTGCCTGTTGAACGAGCTTCAGTCCTTCATCAGCACAGGTTTTCAGTTTTTCAAAATCTTCCGGTTTTTCCGGTTTTGTATATTGATAAACATCTTTTCCGTCCTTTTTGACGGTTTTCTTGACCGGCTCGACATCGCTGATCTCGTTCGCACAGGAATACTGGCGAGCGGCAAGTGACGTGTAGGCTTCAGCCCGGTACTCTTTGTTCACGCTTGAATTGTTTGCCCTTTCGGTAATCAGATTCAAGGATTCGCCTTTATGATTGTCAAGCCCATCCAACAAACTGGCAAGTGCCTTAAAAGACCCCTGGTCATTAATGTCCGTTGCTAAAACCTTTTGATATGCCTGAATTGCTTCTTCGGCTTTGGCTGTATTTTTGCGGTCGGAGATATATTCCGAGTGCAAAGTTCTGGCTAAAAACAGTTGTGCAGTTTTGCCTTCCATTGTTTCGGCTTTCGGGTCAATTTCGACCGTTTTACGAAAGAGCTGTTCAGCTACCTGAAACTTTCTTTCCTTATAAGCCGTTGCGCCGTCTACCAAATTCTTTCTGGCAAAAATTCTATTGTAATAAGAGCAGTTTGCTCCTGTTAAAATTGTAAATGCAATTAAAACAATTATACCTAAACGAGATAATCTCATTTTTTGACTCCATTTATCTTTTAACGCGGCGAAAACTAAAAACGATTTCTAATTTCCGCCGCGTTAAATCAATTTATTGCTCCAAATCATCAATCTGCAAACCGATAGGTTGCGCCCCTGCCAATTTAACAGCGTCAATCACTTTCACGACATCACCGTATTTAACCGACTTCGGCGCTTTGATGAAGATTGTTTTTTCTACCTCGTTTGTGCCTTCGCGCAAAACACCACGGCTTTCGCGGTCTTTGAAAACTTCTTCAAGTTTTGCGGTCAGCGGTGTGGTATCCGAAACATCTCCGATGTCATCTTGGTTCAATCTGAGTTTCGCTCCTTCGCGGTTAATAAACACAATGAGCGTATTCGGATTCGGTTTCAAAATAACATTCTTCTCTTCGTCTTTCGGTTCAGCCGGCACTTTTGCCTCGAAACGGCTCGGTTTCGACGGCGTGATGACCATAAAGATAATCAAAAGCACCAGCAATACGTCAATCAACGGTGTGACGTTGATATTCGGCACGGCGCCGCCTGATGAACCACCTGATGACATTCCCATATTTTTTTACTCCCTAAATTCTAGTAATATTCGGTTTAATTTGTTGCAGCGGCTTTCCCTTTTTTCCTGTCCGCCACTAAACCAACCTTGTCTATATCCTGTTTGCGAATTTGATCAATTGCCTTGACTACCGTTCCGTAATCAACTTCAACGCCGCTCTTGATATAAACAATCCGTTTATCGGGAGCTTTATCCTTCATCAGGTTCTTAATTTTTTCACCTAATTCTTCTAACGGATATGGGTTTTTGCCGATGTAGAAGTTGTTATTGTCAGGAATTGCAACAATAACAGCATCTTCTTTACTAATATCCTGATCTTCATCAGGACTATTCATTTCACGCGGCAGATTGACCGAAACGCCTTGTTGCAGAAGCGGTGTAACAATCATGAAAATGATCAATAACACCAACATTACATCCACCATCGGAGTTACGTTAATTTCCGAATTATATTCATTGGATCCCCCTACTGGTGCTCCCATAACTAAATTCTCCCTTATATAAAACTTTAGGTTTTGTAAATTAACCGTTCAACTGACGAGTTCTCTGTTTGATGAAATAGTCAACCAATTCCGAAGCGGAGTTTTCCATTTCAACACTGAAACTCGTAACTTTATTCGTAAAGTAGTTAAACAGCCAAACCGCCGGAACCGCCACCGCGATACCAAACGCCGTTGCCACAAGAGCTTCCGCAATCGCGCCGCCGACCGCACCGATACCGGCTGTTTGATTGGTTCTCAACGCCTGGAAAGCACCGATAATACCAACCACCGTTCCGAACAAGCCGACGAACGGAGCGGTTGAGCCGACCGTTGCAAGACCCGAAAGACCGCGTTTGAGTTCAGCCGTTTTGACGGCAATCGCACGTTCCAGAGCGCGTTTCGACGCTTCCATTTCGTCAGCCGAAATATTGCTGTTGCCCTGATGCGCCTGGAATTCTTTCAAACCCGACGAAACAACCATCGCAAGGTGCGAATCTTTATGTTTATCGCTGATGCTGATGGCTTCATCAATATTGCTGTTTTTCAAAGCTTGCGCGACTTTCGGCGCATATTGACGCGATTGCTGTTTGGCTTTGTTGTAGGTCAACCAGCGTTCGATACCGACCGCAATCATATACACCGCTTCGATCAAAAGCGTAAAGATAACGATCCAACCCGGAATTGTTAAACTTTTGGCAATGTCATAAATGCCGAAAGAAATAGCTTCGTTCTCGCCGAACATTAAAAAGAAGCCTAGTAGGCTAACTAAAAAAGTCATGATTTTTCCTCCAAAGAAATCAAAAAAAATTTTATAATTGCAAAATTTTGGCTGTGGGTCGGATTTGACCGTGTCCCACAGCCTTTACGTTCCGTTTAGGGAACAAAATTATAGACGATAACACCTGTCACCTTTACGGCTTGACCGGAAAGCATCGTCGGACTGAATTTCGAAGACCGGGCTGCCTGGACTGCCGCCGCGCGCAGGAGCGGATGACCTGAAACAGCACTTGCCGAAATGACATTGCCGCTTTCATCGATCGTGACCTGCACATTGACCGCGCCCGCCGCCCGAACGGCTCTTGCCGCCGCCGGATAGGGCGGTTTCACAAGATTTGTCGCCTTACCGTTGACAACGCCGCCCGAAATCGTTTTCGGCGCAGGTTTTTCAGTCGGTTTCGGGGTCGGTGTTTTCACCTTTACTTCCGGCTCCGGCTCGGTCGTTCCACCGCCGCCGCCGCCGCCGCCAACTCCAAGACCTGTCGGGGTTTCGTTATAATCCCGGTTCGGATCGGCGCGACCTTCGTTTTTCGGTCCAGTATTATATAAATCGGCTTCAGCCCGCTTCAACGGCGGAGCTTTCAGAAGTTCACCTTTCAACTCTTTAGGCGGTTCTCTGGTTTCTTCCATCGTTGCGATTTTTTCAACAACGGTCGGTTTATCATTACTAGCCGTCTGTTTTTCCGGTTGTTTTTCCGGTTCGGGCGGCGGCGGCGGCGCATCTTCAGGAAGCGCGACCGGCGCAACGAGGCTGGAAATATCCAGATCGCCCGTTCCCATTCCGTATTCTTTATTGAAAAGACTGTAAACCCAGCCTCCAAGAAGAACAGCAACCAAAATAACCAGAGTTCCCAACAGAAACTCGCTTCGTCTGGTGTTTTCTGCCGAATTATTTCTCGATTCAACTAATTGATCTAACATCTTTTTTATCTCCCTCTTTCCGGTGCCAATTTTAGGTCAAGGGCTACGAAAATTAATATTATTGCTATTATGATGACATTTATTAAATCCCAAGTTGTAATCGTTTAACTACAGACGATTGCACCTGACAAAACTTTACACTACCTGACTTTGGACTTCTTCTTACTGCAAAATGCGGGATCGACGGAATCTTTTGTCTGGCTTAAATACAAAACCGCTTACATATCCGCATCCGTTATTTTTAAAGACAACGAAAGCCAAGCAGAATGACTTATTTAATTGACCAGCAACGATGGAAGTCTAAAATTTTACAACGAGAAAGTCAAGAATAAGCATCCTGTTTTTGATGAATTTTCAATTTTTATTTCTAAAATTTGTATTAAATTAAAACGGAAAGCGGAAATCTTCAACTCAAAGATTTACTTATCGCTTTCCGTTTTTGAATAATTTTATCTTGTCACTGGTCGGCGCGTCACTGAACGGCGCGAAGCCGATGCCAGTTTTTCGCCTTTCGGCGCTTCTTTGTTGACCTTTTCTTTTGCCGAGCCGAGTTTGCCCTGCCACCAAATCGCAATCGGGCTCGCAATGGCAATCGTTGAATACGTTCCCGTGATCGAGCCGACGAAGAGTGCAAGCGAAAATCCGCGCAACACCTCGCCGCCGAAGATCACCAAAGCCAGAACCGTCAAAAACACCAAACCGTTGGTCACGATCGTCCGCGACATTGTCTGGTTAATCGAATCGTTGGTTAATTTATAGAGCGATTCGCCGCGGTGGAGCGTCAGATTTTCGCGGATGCGGTCAAAAATAACGATCGAGTCGTTAACCGAAAAACCGACGAGCGTCAAAAGCGCCGCCAGAACCGTCAAACTGACTTCCCATTGAAAAACGGAGAAAAACGCCAGAGTGATCAGAACATCGTGGAAAACGGCGATCACCGCGCCTGCCGCGTAAGTCCAGTCATAGCGAAACGCGATAAAGAATAAAATTCCCGCTAATCCCAAAAGCGTTGCGACAATCGCCTGGTTGCGAAGCTGGGCACCCGCCACCGGACCGACCGAATCGGTTCCGACGATCTTGTAAGATGCATTCTGATCATCCGCCAGACTGGAGGTTCCTTCGGCTTCTTTACCAAACGTGTCGAGGGCTTTTTTAACCAGTTCACGCCCTTTATTAACCTGTGTATTCTCCACAGCCTGCGGCGGTGTCGCCGTTTGCGTGTTGGCGTTGGGCGTCGTCGTCGCTGCCGCTTCGGGTTGGGTCGATTCGACCCCTTCGAACAGCGGAACTTTGATCAAAACTTCGTCCAGTTTATCGGTCGAATCCTGAATCACGGGATCGGTAATTCCGGCAGTATTTAACGCTCCGCGAATATCATCCGCCGAAGGCTTTTGCCGAAACTTGGCAGTAATAACCGTTCCGCCCTGAAAATCTACGCCGAGGTTGAAAGCGTCCGTGCCGCCCGGTGTCAATTGCCGACCGATTGCCGAAAACAAGCCCGCCAAGAGAATAAAGAGTGAAACCGCAATCAAGGGCTTGCGAATTCCCATCCAATCTACATTTATATCTTTAAAAATTTCAAACATTTTATTAGTGATGCGCGATAAGTGGCGAGTGGTGAATGAAAGAATTAACTAATCACTCATTACACACCACTCATCGCTACATTAAATACTGATTTCTTTCATATCGGGATTTCGCTGCAGCAGCCACATAAAAATTGTGCGCGACACGAAAACTGCCGAGAAAAGGTTGATTAAAAGTCCTAAAACGAGCGTCACGGCAAATCCGCGAATCGGTCCCGAACCGTTCATATAAAGGATGACCGACGAAATGATCGTCGTGATATGCGTGTCGATGATCGTGATAAACGCACGGTCGAATCCGAGACTGACCGCCTGCGCAACCGTGTGTCCGGCACGCAGTTCTTCGCGCATCCGCTCAAAGATCAAAACGTTCGAGTCAACCGCCATCCCGACCCCGAGAATCAATCCCGCGATCCCGGGCAAGGTCAGCGTCGAATCCAGAACGATCAACCCCGCCAACGTCAAAAGCAGATTCAAAACCAGCGCGATCACGGCATTGATGCCGGCTCCGCGGTAATAGAAAAGCATAAAGATGACGACGAATGCCAAACCGCCGAGCGAGGCTTCGACCCCGGCTTTGATCGAATCCGCGCCGAGACTCGGTCCGACCGTTCTTTCTTCCTGATATTCGATCTTCGCGGGCAATGCGCCGGATTTGAGCGTCAAAGCCAAATCTTCGGCGGATGTTTTGGTAAATTTGCCTTCGATCTCTCCGGTGTCAAAAATCTGTCCTCTGATCACCGGCGCGGATTTAACTTCGCCGTTCAGCACGATCGCCAGATATTTACCGATATTTTTGCCCGTCCAGTCGCCGAATTTCGCCGCGCCGGCAGGTTTCAGGTTAAAAATGATCTTATAATCGCGGTCATTACCCGACTGCGAATTTGCCGAAGCATCGCGCAGTTCACTCCCGTCGACGATCGCCGGATATTCCAAAACAATGAATTTTTTCGGCTTTGTTTGCGGATTTTGCGTCGTGACGGAACTTGTGTCGTCCTCGACATACGGAAAGATCTTGCGGTTCGGCGGAACTACGCCGCCGAGAGATTGCTTTGCCGCTTCTTCTGTCGGGTAGGTTTGAAAGGTTTCCCCGGCAACTTTCATCAGCGCGAGATTCGAATCGGCATTGATCAGTTTTTTGATGCGTTCCGGGTCGTCAACACCGGGCATTTGCAAAAGGATCTGTCCCGAGGATTTTGAACCGTGCCGCTGCAGAGTCGGCTCTTTGACACCGAAAGCGTTGATGCGGCTTTCGATGATCTTCAAAGCCTGCTCGACGGCTTGCTCTTTCATCACTTCCTGCGCCCGCGAAGGCAAAGTCCAGTTGATCGAGTTTCCGCTCTGGCTTTCCGTCCATTGGCTGAAATCAACTTTTTTCTTGACTTCATCGATCACGGCTTGCGCTTTCGAAGCATCGTCGAGATTAAGCGTCACGGAATAATTTCCGTTTTCCGCGACGGTCGAAGTATCTTTGACGGGAAGCGGTTTGCCTTCGGTATCCTTCGCGTCTTTCGCGGCGGTCAACGCGGCTTGCGCGTTGTTTTCCGTCAGGGTTTTCAGATAATCATCCGTCTTGACGCGCATCACAAGGTGCGAACCGCCTTTCAGGTCCAAACCGAGGTTGATGTTGTCGGCTAAATTCTGCTTGATGCCCGACCAAGTAAAATCATTTCCCGTCGGAACCCGGCGAGGTCCGAAAACAAGATAAATCCCAATCAGGGTAATCGCAATGATTATCCCTGTTCTAATCCACAAACTACTGTTTTTCATTGCTTAATAATCCAAGATTAAAAATTTAAGATTTAAGATTCAAAATTTTTAAGAGTAAATTTTGACTTTGAACCTTGAATTTTGAATTTTTAATTAATTTTTTTCTCATCGGCTTTGATCCCGATGACGGCAGTCTTGCCGATTTCCAGAAACGTTTTTTCCGCACTCTGGATAATAAAACTGGTTTCTCTGATCTCTTTGATTTTGCCGATAATGCCGCCGCTCGTGACGACCTCATCATTGATTTTAAGCGCGGCAATCATATCTTTTAATTGCTGCTGCTGTTTCTTTTGCGGCATTATCACGAGAAAATAAAAGATGCCGACCATTAAGATAATCGGAAGGAAAATTCCAATTCCTCCACCGAAAAGCCCGCCGCCCGCATCTTGAAAAAATAATAGAAATATACTCATTTGTTTTTAAAGCAGAAAAGAAAAATACAATCATATACAATCAGCGTACGGTTTATCAAACGTCTGCCTCTGTATTTTCCTGCAATTTTTCGAGAAATTCCTTTCTGAATCGGCTGAAACTGCCAAGTTTGATAGAATCGCGCACCTTTCGCATCAAGTCAAGGAAGAACGCAAGATTATGATGAGAAATTAAAATCGCCGCGAGCATTTCGCCCGTTTGATAAAGATGCCGCAAATAAGCGCGCGAATAACGGCGGCAAACCGAACACGGACATTCCGCGTCCAGAGGCTCCGGGTCACGCGCAAATTTCGCGTTGCGGATGTTTAATTTTCCGCGTGAAGTGAACGCGCCGCCCGTGCGCCCGTTTCGCGTCGGCATCACGCAGTCGAACATATCAACGCCCCGGTAAACGGCTTCGATCAGATCTTCGGGCGTTCCGACGCCCATCAAATAACGCGGCGCATCCTTCGGCATCTGCGGCGCGAGAAACTCCAGAACCTCATACATCACCGCTTTTTCTTCGCCGACGCTTAAACCGCCGATCGCGTAACCGTCAAAACCGATCTCGGTGGTCAGATCCAAACTTTCGCGCCTTAACGGCAGATGTCCCGCGCCTTGTACAATTCCGAACAAAGCCTGCTGTCCGCTTAATTGAGTCCCGGGTTCCAAGTCCCAGGTCTCAAGTCCATTTAAAGGTTCGCCCAAATCCTGGGACTTGGAACTTGGGACTTGGGACAAAAATCCAGTGTCCGCACCTTCGTTTTGTAATTGATTAAATTTATCTTTCGAACGCTTTGCCCAGCGCGCCGTCATTTCGAGGCTTTTTTTAGTTTTATCGAAACCCGCGTCGCCCGGCGGGCATTCGTCGAAAACCATTACGATTTCCGCGCCGAGAGCGGCTTGCACTTCCATCGAAACTTCGGGCGAGAGAAATTTTTTACTGCCGTCGATATGCGAGCGAAACTCGACGCCTTCTTCCGTCAGCTTGCGCAGATCGGTCAAAGAAAAGACCTGAAAACCGCCCGAATCCGTGAGTAGCGAACGATTCCACGTCGAAAACCGATGAAGCCCGCCTAATTCTCTGATGATTTCCGCGCCCGGACGCAGGAACAGATGATATGTATTTCCTAAAATTATCCGCGCATCGAGCTCCGATTCGAGCCATTCATAGCGCACGCCTTTAACCGTGCCCTGCGTTCCGACGGGCATAAAAACGGGCGTTTCGATCACCGAACGCCGTGTCCGCAAAATCCCCGCCCGCGCTTCGCCTTCCTGCGCGATCACATTCCAATCAATATTTTTTAACATTAAATCTAAACAACTACGGAAAAAATAATTCGGCTATGAGAAAAAGTTTGCAGCTATGGCAAAAAAACGTCAACAATGAAGAAATTCGTTCCGCAATGGAAAAAATCCTTCCGCAATAACAAAAATCCTTCCGCTATGACAAAAATGCTTCCGCTATGGATAAAATACTTCCGCGATGAACTTTACCAATCCGCTTTTTAATTCGTAATTTGAAAGCGCGTAATTTATTTCCTTTTTCCGATCAACGCCCAGATATTCGACGCGCCGACGGCGGTTTCCGAGATGATTTTGCCTTTTTCGTTGACCAAAACGGCTGACGGCGTTCCGTACATCCCGAATTTTTCCGAAGTTTTATAACCTTCGTCGATCAGAATCGGCGATTTCAGACCGAATTCTTTATGGTCTTCCGCATCGCCTTGCGAAAAAACGATCAGATTCGGTTCGTCCGCGCCTTTTTCCTTGTCCCATTCCTGCAAATCACGAATCATATTGAGGCAGTGCGGGCAAGTCGTGCTCCAAAAAGTAACGAGCGTCTTTTTGCCCTGAAAATCCTTCGAGGTGATTTCCCTGCCGTAAACATCCGGCATCGCAAATTCGGGAACGTCTTCGCCGAGCTTGGTCGCCGAACCGTTCGCGATAAAAACCGCCGGTTGATCAAAATCGATCGATTTGACCTTTTTCACAAGGTCGCGGATTCCTTCATCGCCGACCGAAAGATGGCTCGCGACAATGCCGTCCGAATTGATAAAGATCGCGGTCGGCGTCCATTTTGCGTGGAACAGCGCGGAAACTTCCTTGTCTTCCTGCAAAAGAATATTTTTGAAGCTCGTTCCGCCGAATTTTTCGGCGTTTTCCGCCGCTTTTCCGCTGCTCAAAAAAACGAATTCGACCTTGTCTTTAAGTTCGTTCTGCCATTCTTCGATTTCGGGTAAAAGCGCCTGACAAGGATTGCACGTCGGGCTGACGAAAAAGAACAAAAGCGGTTTTGTTTTCGCGAGAAGATGCTCGAACGAGATGAGTTTGCCGCTCAGATCGGGCAGCTCAAAATCAGGTGCGATCGAACCGATCGGCAAGCTGTCGTGCGGGTCGCCCGCGTCGGCGCGTTCGACTTCGCGCGTTCCGCCTTCGTGCGAAACGAGTTCGAGGATCTCGATGCGGCGCATAATCTGCGTCTGCTGTTCGGAAATCTTCTTCAAATAAAAAACGACCGCGCCGAGCAGTCCGATGGTTGCAAGACCTAAAATTAATTGTATCGCCATTTCTCCGCTCAAATCCGTAAAACTTAAACCTTGACCCGCCGCTCCCTGCGCGGCTAAGAAAAACGCCAGTATCGCAAAAATAATATTGCGAATCAAACTCTTTTTTGAAACCGGCTCCGAATGAATCGCGCCGAAACAATGACAATCGGGCGCGTTGCCCTTCGCCATCTGCCAGATCATTCCGCCGATAAAAACCGCGAGCAGCAAAAACGCGCCGATCGCGCCGAACCACGCGGTCGAAACCGGAAGCAGCAAAAGCGCGAAAAGCAGTTCGGCAACCGGAAGGGCAATCGCAAAGGCGCGCGCCAAACTTTCGGGCACGCCGAATTCCTTAACGGCTTTTTCCGAACCCTGCAAATCGAGCAGTTTGCCGATACCCGCCGCCGCGAAAACCGCGAAAAGAAATATTCTGATGAATAATAAAACTACTTCCATTTGTCACTAATTTTAACGCAAAGACGCTCGCCGCGCGAAAACTCAAAGGAAAATTGTTAAATTCTTTGCGCCTTTTGCACCGCTCCAGCGTCTTTGCGTTAAAAAATCAATCTTTTTTGTCTCTGATCTTATGTTTTTCCTTCAGACGAATCGGCGTCGCGAAAAACTCGAATTCATCGCGCAGACGATTTTCGATATAACGCAGATAAGAAAAATGCAGTCCGGCTTTGCCGACTCCGCCCGAAGTGAATAAAACAAAGAGCGGCGGACGCAGACCGCCCTGCGTGATGTATTGAACTTTAAGACGCGAAAATCCGCCTTTGACGGGTGCGGGCGCGCCGCCGCCTTTCGGCTGAGAAATATTTTCCTCGAAGAATTTGTTGAGTTTCGCCGTCGGCACGCGCAAATTCCGCGCTTCGTTCGCCTGAACGACGAGCGGCAGAATACTCGTCACGCGCTGACCCGTGAGCGCGGAGATCGTGACCATCGGCGCCCAGTCGAGGAATTTCATCTTCTGGCGCAGATCGTCCTCGAAACGATAGATCGTGTTCGTTTCCTTTTCTTCGAGCGCGTCCCATTTATTGACGACTAAAATTACCGAACATCCCGATTCGACGGCGTAACCAGCGATATTTGCGTCCAGATGCGTAACGCCTTCGACGGCATCGATGATCATAATCGCGACATCGGCGCGTTCGAGCGATTTTCGCGCCATGATTACCGACATTTTTTCCGCTAATTCATTGGTTTTGCCTTTGCGCCGGATTCCCGCCGTGTCGATCAGCAGAAATTTCTGATCGTCAACCGTCAAATGCGTATCGATCGCGTCGCGCGTCGTGCCCGCGATCGGCGAAACGATCACGCGTTCTTCGCCTAAGATTTTATTTAAGAGCGAAGATTTCCCGACGTTCGGGCGACCGATGATCGCGAGCTTTATTTCGTCCGAAACTTCTTCTTCCGTTTCTTCTTCGAATTCGAGAACGGCGAAAACCTGATCCAACAGATCGCCGATCGAAGTTCCGTGCTCGGCGCTCACGGGGCAGACTTCAAAGCCGAACTGGTAAAATTCGGCGGCTTCTTCTTCGACCTTGCGCGTTTCGGCTTTGTTGGCGGCGATAAACACTGGTTTGCCGATGTTTCGCAAATAGACGCCGATCTCTTCATCGAGCGGAATCGCACCGGCGCGCGCGTCAACGACCCAGATGATCGCCTGCGCTTTGTCGATCGCAAAACCGGCTTGTTTAAAAATATTTGCGGGAATGATCGCTTCGTCGTCCGGCACGATGCCGCCCGTGTCGACGAGCTCAAAAGTTTTCGATTTCCATTCGACTTCGCCGTAAATGCGGTCGCGCGTAATACCGGGTTCGTCGCCGACGATCGATTTGCGGCTTCCCGTCAGGCGATTAAAGAGCGTGGACTTTCCGACATTAGGTCGTCCGATGATGGCTACTAAAGGTAAATTCATAATTCAAACCTAAAATTCTATCAAATAAATTGTATAATTGCCGAAGCTATGAAATTTCAAGTCGAGCAAGCTGTCGAAATTCTGTCGAACACGCCGCTGGTTTTAAAATCCTTGTTGGGCAATTTATCAAGCGATTGGACTGAAAACATTAGCAATTCCGAGGATTGGAGCCCGTTCGATGTCCTCGGTCATTACATTCACGGCGAGGAAACCGATTGGATTCCGCGCGCCGAAATTATTTTAAAGCAGGGCGAAAACATCGCGTTCGAACCTTTCGATCGTTTCGCGCAATTTGAAAAATCAAAGGGCAAAACTCTCGGCGAATTGCTCGAAACGTTTGCCAAACTGCGAAAAAAGAATCTCGAAACGCTCCGTTCGTGGAATTTAACAGGCGAGCAATTGCAGCTAAAAGGAACGCATCCCGAACTCGGTGAAGTTGATCTGGAAAAACTTCTTTCGACCTGGGTTGTTCACGACCTAACGCATATTCGCCAGATCGTCACCGCTCTGGCTAAAAAATACGGCGAAAATGTCGGCGTCTGGAAGGAATATCTTTCAATTTTGAAATAATCATTGATTTTTTATCAGGGGGAAATATGACGAACAAGGGAAAAGAAAATGTCATGATTTATCGCGATCTGGGTTCGACGGGCGAAAAAGTTTCGCTGATCGGCATCGGCGGCTGGCATCTCGGCTTGAAATACGTGACGGAAAAAACCGCTCTGCGAATTGTCGACGAAGCGATCGACCGCGGCATCACGTTTTTTGATAATTGTTGGGATTACAACGAAGGCAAAAGCGAAAAGCGTTTGGGTAAAGCCTTAAAAGATGGCAAGCGCGATAAAGTTTTTCTGATGACGAAAATCGACGGGCGGACAAAAAAGATCGCCGCCAAACAGATCGACGAATCATTGAAACGGCTAAAGACCGACCGGATTGATTTGATCCAGCATCACGAGATCTTGCGTTTTGAAGACCCGCACCGGATCTTTGACGAAAAAGAAGGCGCGCATCTCGCGATGCTCGAAGCGCAAAAAGCCGGAAAACTCAGATTTATTGGTTTTACGGGACACAAAGACCCGCAGATCCACCTGCATTTTCTCGAAGTTGCCGAGTCCTGCGGGCACAAACTCGACACGGGGCAGATGCCGGTAAACGTGATGGACGCGCATTACCGGAGTTTTTCAAAGCTCGTTGTACCGGAGCTTATCAAACGAAAAATGGGCGTGCTGGCGATGAAATCAATGGCGAACGGAATTATTTTAAGATCGAAAACCGCGACGCCCGTCGAATGTCTGCATTACGCGATGAGCCAGCCGGTTTCGGTCGTGATCGCCGGAATTGATAATCTG
This sequence comes from Pyrinomonadaceae bacterium, assembly GCA_035536135.1. Lineage (GTDB taxonomy): Bacteria > Acidobacteriota > Blastocatellia > Pyrinomonadales > Pyrinomonadaceae > JAFDVJ01. Next base: position 14,273 of record DATLOR010000275.1, read on the forward strand.
AAAGTTTTAGACCAGGCTTTGGAAGCGGTCCGCACATTTCCGGATGTGAAGAAACAAGACATCGACCGGATTCTGGCAAAAACCAAGGATGCGGCAAAACGCGGCGAATTCGAGCCGTTCAAAACGTCTTCGATTTTCGACGGAACGGCTGAAAATCCGGAATGGCTCGGCAAAGAACCGAAACGCCTGCAAAATCTGATGCCGTAAACTTAAAGGTCTTCGAGCGATGAAACTATTCCTAAAAATCATTTCGGCGATCTGTCTGGTCGTAATATTGTTTTTTGCCGTCATCGCTTTGCAAATTTATTTTTACGACGAAAGTTCGGCGACCAGCACGGCGGATGCGGCGATCGTGTTGGGCGCGGCGGTTTGGGGCGAACGCCTGTCGCCGGTTTTTCAGGAAAGAGTTAATCACGCACTCAATTTATACCGCGCAAAACGAATCAAAAAAATTATTTTTACGGGCGGTCAGGGCAATGCCGACGAAGAAACCGAAGCCGAATCCGCACGGCGTTTTGCAATTTCAGACGGCATTCCGCCGGAAGACATTCTGATCGAAGACAAATCAACTTCGACCTATGAAAATCTGGCTTTTGCGAAACCGATCGCCGAAGCAAACGGGATTAAAACCGTTTTACTGGTCAGCGACCCGCTGCATCTCAAACGTTCGGTCGAGATCGCCAAATCTTTGAACTTGGAAGTTTCCCCGTCACCGACACCGACCACAAAATATCAAGGCTTTACAAGCCGTATGAAACTGTTAATTCATGAAACATATTATTACGCCGGATTTTTGTTAAGCCGGACATTCGGCGATTAATCGAACCGGCAATAAAAAAAGTCCTGTTTTCGTAAAGAAAGCAGGACTTTAATTTTTAACCTTCCCTTGTTCGCTTTAGTCGATCACGACATCAAGGATCGTTCCGAGGATCGAACCGAGGATCGAATATCTGCCGTTATTGTAGTTTCCGTATTCATAGCGGCTGTAATATCCGTCTTCGTAACCGCGTTCAAAACCTTCGCGGAAATAGTAGCGGTATTCGTCCAAACTGACGTAATAACCGTCATAACCATAGGTTGCATCTTCGTAGCCGTAGCTGCCGTTATAGCTGTATTCCCAACCGTCTTCGCGGTCTGCCTGTCCGGCACGGTAGCCTTCTTCATAACCGTTCTGGACGGCTTGGCGAAGCATCTGTGCGCCGTATTGGCTGGTGTAGTAATAACTTCCGTTACGGTTATAGCGATAATTATTGATCAGATTATCGTAGTAACGCGCTTGCTGCAGACGGAGTTGGTCGCGTCTTAATTGCTCAAGATAGCGTTGTTGGTAACGATACTGATAGTTTCGCCGTTGCTGCTGAAGCTGTCGGCGGCGTTGTTCTTCGATGCGTTGCTGGTTGCGCCATTGATTCTGGTAGGCATTCCAACGTTCGCGCTGAAGATCCTGCTGCTGCTGACGGTTGTATTGCTCATAGCGTTTGACGCGGTTCGCTTCGTTCACGCGGCGATTGTCGTCGGTACGGTTGCGGTTCCATTGATCGTTACGCTGTGTCTGCTGTTGCTGCTGACGCTGTTGTTCTTCGATGCGTCGCTGTTGATCGGAACGGCGCTGGTCGTTCTGGCGTTGATTGCGCCAATCCGGCTGCTGCTGCTGCTGCTGCTGCTCCTTCTGACGGCGATACTCTTCTTCGCGTTGCTGATTATTCTGCTGTCGTTGTTCAACTTGCTGTTGCTGCTCTTGCTGACGACGACGATTTTCCTGCTGACGCTGATCAACCTGCTGTTGTTGTTCCTGTTGTCGGCGGCGTTGTTCAGCTTGACGTTGATTAACCTGATTCTGCTGTTCCTGCTGACGCTGCTGTTGCTGCTGACGCCATTGGTCTTGCTGATTACGTTGCTGTTCCTGCTGTTGGCGGCGCTGCTGTTCTTGCTGTTGACGCTGTTGTTCCTGTTCCTGACGCTGTTGATTCTGCCGTTGTTCCTGTTCCTGACGACGCTGTTCCTGGCGCTGCTGATTTTGGACGGGACGCTCTTGTTGTTGCGGTTGTTCCTGTTTCTGGTCGTTTTCTTGGCGGCGGTCACGATTTCTTTGCGCGTTGGCAATGTCGGTCGCCCCGAAAAAAACGAGCCCGCCAACCATCAAAGAGAGCGCAGACTGTTTAAAATATTTCGATTGCATATTAACCCCCAATTATTTGCGAACTGTAAAAATTAGTTCCTGACAAGTTAAATAGCAATCATTATGCCAAACGCAAAAATGTAGGAAACAGCGAGGTTTAAGCAATCTAAACGACAATAAAACAGACCATTTCCGACAAGCCTAAACCTTATCGGATACCGGCTGAAAAACTTAATTGACTTTCTGAAATTCGTACGAAATCCGCACATTCAAGACGCCGTTCGAGATTTCGTACTTGATGCCGTTTGCCTTCATCTTCAGGCTGCCCGAATTTTGAATCGGTACGATAAACGAGATCTTGTCCATTGCCAGAATCTGAATCGGATTGATCTTTTTGTCGATCGAATTCTGTACCATTCGCGCCAGCAACCCGCTTCCGATGCCGCCCGCGCCGCTCATATTGACGCTCAAAACCTTTGCGCGACCGACCAAAACCTGCCTCTGCGCGTCGAACTCCAGATCGATCGTCGTATCCGCGACACCCGAAAAATCAAGACAGCCGATCAGCGGCGGGTTGTAGTTTCCCGTAAAAGCGATCGGCGCGACAACGCGTCCTTCACGAAACCGGACGGCAGTTTTCGTCCCGTCGATCTCGCGTTCGAGCCTAATTTTATCGGGACAAACCGATTTTAGATTTCGGATTTTGGATTTTGGATTTTCGTTCCCGGTAAAACTTAATGCCGATGAATTGGAACTTGGTTCCTGGGACTTGGGACTTTGAACTGACAGAGGAAATTCCGGCGGATTCGTGTTCTTAAAAAGCGCGTCGAGCAGCGCGTCGAAGAATTGTTCGTTGAGCTGGATGGTCACTTCGGCTTGCTGCGCTTTGGCAAACGTCGCCAACAGGCAAAAAATAAAAAGCAGGTTAAAAAATTTCTTTGGCATCGCAGGTTCCCTCACTGTAGATAAACTCGGCTAAAACGAATGTAACTTCTAATAGATAAAAAGAGCAACCCGAAAGTTGCTCCCGATTTTTCTTTGACGGAAATTGAAAAAGGCTTTGCTCAGTTGAACAAAGCCTTTTTCAATTTCCTTCCCGGAAAGTTATCTAATGAAAGCGTTCGGAATCGGCAAATCGTTGGCGATGCCGAATGGTCTGACCGAAAATGTCGAAGTCGCGGAATTTAAGATATACCAAACGCCGGTTGAGGGTCGGAAAACGGCGATGTCGGCTTTGCGGTCGCCGTCGTAGTCGGCCGGGGTCGGTAAATCGTCCGAGAGACCGAATTGGACGGCTGAGAACGTATTGTTCGAGCTGTTCAGGCGATACCAGATCCGGTCCGAAGGTCGCCAGACCGCGATGTCCGTTTTGGCGTCGCCGTCGTAGTCAGCCGCGACCGGTTTGTCTTCCGCGATGCCGAATTGATAGGCGGAAAAACTGCCGTTCGAACTGTTCAGACGATACCAGACGCCGGTCGAAGGTCGCCAAACGGCGATATCGGCTTTGCCGTCGCCGTCAAAATCGCCGCGCGTCGGAATGTCTTCCGCCAAGCCGAATCGCGTGATGATATATTGCAGATTCGAGCTTTTGAGGATATACCACGTGCCGGTCGAAGGACGAAAAACTGCCAGGTCGGCTTTGCCGTCGCCGTCGTAATCGCCCGGTGCGGGAAGATCGCCGACGGTGCCGAATTGTGCAACTGCGATATTTCCGCCGATCGAACTGATGTACCATTTTCCTTCGCTCGCACGGAAGATCGCAAGATCGGTTCTGCCGTTGCCGTCGTAATCCGCCGGAACGAGTTTGTCACCCGCCAAGCCCCAGTTATAAGCGCTGTAAACGTTCGTGCCGAGTTCGATATACCAAGTGCCGTTCGACGGGCGAAAGACCGTCAGATTGGCTTTGCCGTCGCCGTCGAAATCGAATTCGGGATTGGCAAACGATCCGCTCTGATCGATCCAGACCGATTGCGACTGCGATGTTTGATCGATATTGTAAAAAACCTGAATTGCGCCCGAGCGCGTCTGCGGATCGGGCTGCGCGGCGACCGTGTAAGGAATCGTTCCGGGTCCTGACCCCGAAGTCGTCTGAATAGTGATCCACGTAAAGTTACTGACCGCCGTCCACGAACAGCCCGCTTGCGTGGTGACCGTCAAAGAGCCGCTCGTGCCGTTGCGCGGCGCGTTGATCTGCAGCGGCGTGATTGAGTAAACGCAGCCTAAGCCCGCCTGATTGATGGTAAAGGTCAGCCCGCGAATCGTCAGCGTTCCCGTGCGCGGGACGCCGTTATTTTGAAAAGCGGTGTAATTTACTGTTCCCGTGCCGCTTCCAAACGATGTGGCGGTCACGAACGAAGCGTTGTTTTGAACTTGCCATTCGCAGCCCGCCGGAGCGATCACCTGAAAACTGCCGCTGTTCTCGGTTGCCGGAACATTCGCGCTCGTCGAACTGAGCGAATAAGTGCAGGCGACCGACGGCTGCGTGAACGAAAATGACGCGATCCCCGTCAGCGTCGGAGCCGAACCGACTCCGAGAAAGGCGGTTCGCGTTGAGCCCGTGCCGTTTTGAACGACCGTGTAGGTGACGGTTCCGTTTCCTCTGCCCGAACTGCTTGTCGTCGAAAAACTGTTTCCCGAAAACGCCTGCCAGTAACATTCGGGCTGAGTATTGACTGCAAAAGTAAATGTTCCGCCTTCTGCCGGAAGATTGACACTCGTCGGCGAAACCGAAAAAGTGCAGGGCTGTGCGCCGCTCAGGTTCAGCGTGTAACCGCCGAATTGACCGGGCAAAGCCGTGTTGGCGAGGATCACGTAAACACCCGTTTCGGGTAAAGTCGCGGTAATCAGCGCGCTCAAACCGCCGCCGCTGTCGTCATCCTCAACCGTGAAAGTTCCCGATTCATTTGCCAAACCGAGATACGAATCAACGCTTGACGAGCTCATCATAACTCTGACCTGCTGACCCTGGATTGCGTTGAACAGGTAGAAATCGGCGTATGAACCGTCGGGAAGCTGGCAATCACCCAAATTCAGCGCGTCGCCGATCGTTTGTCCGATGTCGATCGAACGCGCAAATTCGCAGGGATCCGTGGCATTTGTTAATGATTTATCGGTCGAAAGTTTTGTCAGATCTTCGGGTCGCAGCAGAACGAACGGACTATTTTGCCGTTTCGCGCGGACGAGTTCCCAAAGCTGTTTTGAAGCTGCTTTATTTGGTGTTTGTGCGGTGGTTAAAGTTGTACCGAACGCCAAAAATACGAGTGTGAAGCACAGCGCGGCGAACAGACTTTTATTATATTTCTTCATTATTTTAAGTGTTATATATTCTAAGAATTTAGTAATTCTATTAAATTTTGATTTTTATAAAGGGCTTGAGATTTTATCTCCGAAACTTTAATTTAGTGTAAAGCTCTGACCTTTGTCCACGCGGATTGTCGTAGTTTGACAACTCTCACAATTATTTTGAGCTCCGTTTTTTGATGGCAATTCAAGTTTTGAGTTGTATTTAAACTGAGCGGCAGGCAAAAGCCGCCTGACGAACAAAATGCGCACTTAAACAGCTAATTTTTACAAACCGCTGCGGACGATATCGTGCAGTCTCAAAAGCCCGACAACCAAGCCTTTTTCATCAACGACCGGCAAAACGGAAATCTGCATCGGGCGGTTTTCCATTATGTTGAGCGCGTCAAAAGCGAGCATTTCAGGAGTGGCGGTCGTCGGGTTGTTCGTCATCATCTGCGCGGCGCTCAGATTCGCCAGATGTTCGGGCGAAGTTTTTTCGATCGTTCGCCGCAAATCGCCGTCCGTCACGATGCCGATGAGTTTCCTGCTCGCAGGATCAACGACATTGACCGCCCCGAGCGCATATTTTGAAATCGCTTTGACGACTTCGAGCCAACCCGCTTCCGCCGTAATATTCGGACTTTCGTGCATCAGATTCGCAACTTTCAAGGTCAGACGCTTGCCCAGACGTCCCGCCGGGTGATTGGCGGCAAAATCTTCCGCCGTCAGATTTTTCGCCTGCATCAGGGTCATCGCGAGCGCATCGCCGACGGCGAGCGCAACGGTCGTCGAGGTCGTCGGCGCCAGGTTGAGCGGACAGGCTTCTTTATCAACCGAAGCGTCCAGAACGACATCGGCGTTTCTGCCGAGCGTCGAATTCTCGTTGCCGACGATCGCGATCAGCGAAACTTCGCGCGATCTCAGCGCCGGCAGCAGCGCAAGAATCTCGTCCGTTTCGCCCGAATTTGAGAGCGCGACCACGCAATCGCCTTTCGTGATTACGCCGAGTCCGCCGTGCAGCGCGTCCGTCGGGTGCAGAAAAACCGCGACCGTTCCGGTCGAAGTCATCGTATCGGCGATTTTGTTGGCGATGATGCCCGATTTGCCGACACCGATCACGACGATCTTGCTTTCGCAGTTCAAAAGAAGTTCGATCGCGCGCTCGACCGATTCGCGATTTAAAATATTTGCCGTCCGCTCGATGGCGGCGGCTTCGAGTTTGAGCAGTTCGACAACTTGTGAAAATGTTTTAGACATTAGAAAAATTAGCCGTGAATAACACAAATTACACGAATAAAAATATTTTCTCAATTCGGGTTATTCGCGGCTAATCTATTTCTGGTCGGGCGGAGTTGGCACAAAAACGTCGAAAACGATCTGCCATTTGTTGCCGCGCAGTTTCCAGACCTGCAGAAAATTGCCTTTTTCGATTGTTTTTCCGCTTTTGTCGGTCGTCGTGTAAGAATTCGAAATATAAGCCAAATCCGCCGCGCCGACAAAGATCGAGCGTTTGGCAAAATTGACGATCGATCTATTGTCTTTGAACTCAGCAAGTGCATTTTGTTTGCCGACGATCGGCATTTTCCCGTCGCGCAAAAGCCGCACATCGTCGGCGAAATAAGTTTTGTAAGCTTTGTTTAAGCCTTGTTTTGCCGACATTTCGAAAAACGCGGTCGAAGCGTCGGCGGCGGAATATTTTTTCTCGTTGAGTTCTTTGCCCGTGTCCGGCGGCGAAGTCCAATTCGTTTCCGTGTTCGGCTGTTCGTGCGAGATGCCCAGATCCAGAACGGATTTGTAATTTCCGTCGGGCTGACGCTGCCAGATCGTCGCGTATTCGCCGTAAAAAGAACTCGTGTCGTCTTTACCTTTTGGTCTATAGATCGAATTCCCTGTCGAATACCCGAGCGCACCGTTCGATGAAACGTCGATAAACGTCGGGTTCCAGAAAAGCGCGGCGGGCGAAGGCTCACGTTTTTTAAAATATTCGAGGCAATTGACGGGATAACCCGGAAAAAAACAAGTTCCGTCCGTAGTCGAAAATTCGATAAAGGCTTGATTGATGCCTTTTTCGGCGGCTGATCTTTCAAAAGCCTTTTCCGTATCGTAGATTTTCTGCAAATTGTTTTGGGCGAAAATGTTTAAAGAACCCAGGATAATTAAAGATAAAAGCAAGATTTTTTTCATATTTTTAGCCGCAGTATTGACGCGGATACCGCAGATTTTAGCAATTTTTAATTTTTAATTTTTAATTTTTTCAAATCCGCGGCCAATTTTTTCGGTATTATTTTTTCGCCGGAGGAATCGGGTTGAAAATATCGAGAACGATTTGCCATCTGCCGTTGCGGTGTTTCCAGATCTGCATAAAGTTCCATTTTTTCACCGTTTTATCCGGATCGCTCAACTGGTAAACGCCCCAGACATACATCATATTCCCGAAGATCTTCGACATATTGCCGCTGAAATTCAGAAAAGACGACGACGGAAATTCTTTTTCGAGCTTTTCAAGCGCGAGAAAAGCGTTCTGTTTCCCGTAAAACGGCAGATTTCCGTCCCGCAAAATGAGGCAATCGTCGGCGAGATAATTAAAATAGCCGTTTGCCATGCTTTTATTAGAAAAAATGTCGGTCAGGGTCGAAGAATTTACGCCGCTTTTGACGGATTTCACGCCGGTTCCTGCGTCGGTCGGCGATTTCCAAGCCGCCGCTGCGGAAAAACTGCTCGCCGGATGATTGATGCCGATGTCGAGAACGGCTTTAAAACTGCCGTCAGATTGCTTTTGCCAGAGCGTGACATATTCGCCGAAACCTGCCGGTTTGTCGGTTTTGCCCTGCGGTCGAAATTCCCAGCCGCCGGTCGTGTAGCCCAATTTTCCGTCCGACGAAAGATCCGCCCAAGCCGGATTCCAGGCGAGCAGAGCGGGCGATTCGGGGCGCGCCTTCCAGACGAGCTTGCCGTTCGATTCGGTCGGTGTAAAAACGATCCCGTCGTCGGCGAGAAACTCGAGAAAAGCCGTTTTCGTATTTTTTTCGGCGGCGGTTTTGGCAAAGGTCTGCTCGGTTTCGACCAGTTTTTGCAAATCGTTTTTGACCGGAGCATTTTTGCTCGCGGATGCCGGCTGCGCCGAAATTTTTACAAAGCAAAAAATCGTCAAAAATAGGATCAACGCTTTTTTCATAGTGGAAAATATTTAACATAAATCGGGAAAATAGTCATCAATTTTTATCAATTTGCCGAAAAATAAGCAAAAACGGGTAAAAATCCGGTCTTTTTGAAAAGGTTTCGGAAAATGAAAAATAATTTAACAAAAATGTCGCTCGGAGTTTTGATTTTGTGTTTCATGATCTCCTGCGATTCGATTCGTGAGCCGCGCGCATTCCGGGAAAAACCTTTCGATTCCAACCTTTGGCGCGAAGGCGACGCGCAAACCCGCGGCGAGATGTCAAAAGATCTGCGTTGGAAAAAGTCGGAATCCGGCAATTATGTTTTAGACGCTAAAACGCGCCGGGAAGTTTTGGCGATCCTAGGCGAACCCGACCGCAAAACCCGCGGAAAATGCTGCGGCGCGGGCGGAACTTCGGACGAGGAAGTCTGGCTTTACAAACTTGAAGTTGCGGACGAAAAAAACAAACTCACAAACGAGCATTTTCAGATATACTTTACCGAAAGCGGAAAAACTGACGAATGGCGAATTGCTCTGTGGGACGACAAAAATCCGGATTATTTTCCGCGTGTCGGTTAAAAAAATTTTATGAAAAATCTATTTACGCTCGGTCTCGGTCTTTCACTCTTAATTTTCGGCGGTTTGGCTTGTAAAAACAATCCGCTGACCAAATTTACCAAAAAATACAACTGCACGGTTGCCGGCGAACCCGATCCGCAATCGTCGGAAGATTTTGTCAAACGCGGCAGAAAGCATCTCGAATTAAATAATTACACCGAACAGTTCGACCAATGCGCGTTCGACGCCGCGCAGGAAGCCGTGCGGCTCGACCCGCAAAATGCCGAAGCACTCGCGCTGCGCGGATTTCTTTACCGGGCGAACCGCGATTACGATGCGGCGCTCGAGGATTTGAACCAGGCGATCAAGTTAGCGCCCGACAATTCATTTTTTTACAATATCCGCAGTTCGATCTACGAGAAGAAAAATATGCTCGACAAGGCGATCGAAGATTTATCGTTTGTCTTGAAAACCAGTGATTCGCATTACGATTATGCCAGACGCGGCAGTTTGTATTTCAAAAAGGAAGATTTTGAAAATGCGCTCAAAGATTACACAGAAGCGATTCGTCTGAAACCCGATTACGAAAATCATTACACGATGCGCGCCGAAGTTTACCGCAAGCTCGGCAAACAAGCCGAAGCCGAAGCCGACGAACTAAAAGCCAAAGAATTTGAAGATTCCACTGCCAACAATTTAAACGCTCCGGCAAACTCAAATTCGACGAACAATTCCAGTCCAAGAACAATTTCGGGCGGAGTTTTGAACGGCAAGGCGACCAATCTTGTCCAGCCGACCTATCCGCCCGCCGCGAAAGCCGTCCGCGCAAGCGGCGCGGTCAATGTGCAGGTCACGATCGACGAAAAAGGAAATGTCGTCTCGGCAAGCGCCGTGAGCGGTCATCCGCTGCTGCGCGCTTCGGCGGTCGCGGCGGCGCGTGAATCGAAATTTTCACCGACGCTTCTGGGCGGCAAAGCGGTCAAAGTCACGGGTATTGTCGTTTATAATTTCGTTCCCTAAGAATAATTACAAAAATTCGGTTTTCACGAAATTACGGAGTTGCCATATAATTTTTTAAGATTTCTACAACTTCAGATGAAAACCGAAACAAATCTTATTTCACCTTACGGCGGCGAGCTTGTTGATTTACTCGTTCCGCCGGAAAACCTTGAAGAATTGACTGCTTACGCCAATCGTCTGCCGTCAATTCAACTAACCCAGCGCAATATCTGCGATCTGGAACTGATTGCCACGGGCGGGTTTTCGCCCTTAAAAACTTTTCTGAGCCGCGCCGATTTTGAAGCCGTTTCAGGCGAAATGCGGCTTCAAAACGGCTTGCTCTTCCCGATTCCGGTTTGCCTTCCGGTCGAACATTTCGCCGCGCTCAGGCTCGATGCGGAAATTGCCTTGCGCGATTTGAAAAACGATCTGCTTGCGATTTTAACGGTCGAAGAAATTTACGAATGGTCGCGCTCCGAATTAGCCGAAAAGATCTTCGGCACGCAGGATTTCCGCCATCCGCTGGTCGCGGAAATCGAGCATTGGGGAAAATTCAATATTTCGGGCAAACTGCGCGTTTTGAATCTGCCGAAAAATTACGACTTTCGGGATTTGCGGCTTTCGCCGAAACAAACCCGCGAAAAGCTCGACCGATTGGGCAACCAACAAGTCGTCGCCTTCCAAACGCGCAACCCGATCCACCGCGCTCACGAAGAAATGACCAAACGCGCCGCCGCTATGAAAAGCGCGACTTTGCTCATCCACCCGGTTGTCGGAATGACGAAACCGGGCGACGTTGATTATTTAACCCGCGTCCGGAGCTACCGCGCACTCGTCAAAAATTATTACGATGCGGATAAAACTCTGCTCTCGCTGCTGCCGCTCGCGATGCGTATGGCAGGCGGGCGCGAGGCGCTCTGGCACGCGATCATCCGCCGCAATTACGGTGCGCGCTTTTTTATCGTCGGGCGCGACCACGCGAGTCCCGGGCTTGATTCAAACGGCAAGCCGTTTTATCAGCCGAACGCGGCGCGGGAATTGGTTGAAAAATATTCCGAAGAGATCGGCGTCGGCATTATTTCGTTTGACGAAATGCTTTATTTGCCCGACGAAAACCGTTTTGAAGAAAAAAGTAAAATCTCGCCAAACGCGAAAACGAGCGCGCTTTCGGGTACGCAGATCCGCGAAGATTTTTTATATCAGGGAAAACCTCTGCCAGATTGGTTCACGCGGCGCGAGACGGCGGAAATTTTGGCGGAAAGTTACCCGCCGCGCTCTCGGCAGGGCGTTTGTTTATGGTTTACGGGCTTGAGCGGCGCGGGAAAATCAACGACCGCCGAGATCCTGACAAAGCTTTTGACCGAACACGGTCGGCGCGTCACAGTGCTTGACGGCGATGTCGTCCGCACGCATCTTTCAAAAGGCTTGGGATTTTCAAAAGCCGACCGCGACACGAATATTTTACGCATCGGTTTTGTCGCTTCGGAAATCGTCCGCCACGGCGGCACGGTCATCTGCGCGGCGGTTTCGCCCTACCGCGCAACGCGCAACGAGGTGCGCAATCTGGTCGGAAGCGACAATTTCATCGAGATTTTCGTGGACACGCCGCTCGACGTTTGCGAACAGCGCGATACCAAAGGAATGTATCAAAAAGCGCGGCGCGGCGAGATCAAAGATTTTACCGGCATCGACGATGTTTACGAAGCCCCGCAGGCGGCGGAAATCGCGCTCGACACGATAAATTTCTCGGTCGAAGAAAACGCCGCCAAAATTTTCAATCTCCTCAAACAGAAAGGCTTCGTGAATTAAAAAAGCGGCGGAAATTAAAACTTCCGCCGCTTTCGATTTTTGAAAATTAACTATCAGTTCTGCGATGAATTGACCATGCAGAGCCAACTCGAACCTGACTTCCAAAGATTGCGCTGAATAAGCCAGTTGCGACCGCCGAAGGTCATATTGTAATAGGCGCCGCCCGGCAGGGTTAAAAGATTGTGTCCGAATGTCCAGGCACATTTATCAGCGTTTTCGGCACCGCTCGAATCATACCAGGCGTTAAGATCGGGATCGGTCGTCGCTTCTTCCAATTCATGCGTCAGAACGGAAATTGCGCCGTCAATACCGGCATTACCGTTCGGGCTGACGGTTTGTGCCGCGCAGGAATTGATGCAGCGGGCGGCGTTGCCGACAAACGAATAACGGACATTGCCATAACCGCTGGTCGTTCCGCGCGTATGCCATCCGCAGTACTGCGTACAGAAACCGGAGCTCGCCGTTACGTTCGACGAAGTGATCACGAAATAAACGCCGCTCGCGTTATAAGGCAGCCTGCCGCTGGTGATCGCGCTGTCAACGATCGCTTTGATGTTAGAGTCGGTCAGACGGGTTTTCGTTCCCGCGTCGGTTGTTTCGCCGCCGTAAAGAACATTGCCCGAAATCGGCTTGGTCGTCGAATAACTGCTGTTCAAAGCAAAATGCGGCGTGCCGCCGATGCTGTTTGCCCAATCTCGGACGATTTGTTTTCCGGCGGGCGTATCGGTTCCGTTTGTTTGATTCCAGTTGCCGTACCAGATCAAATAGATGGTCGGCGTATTGATGACCGGACCGCCGTGATCGCTCAAAGGGCTGAGCGTGCCGGTTCCGCCGGTCGATGGCGCAAAACCTTTGGGATTGTTCGGATTGGTATCACGATCATTGCCCAAATTATTGTCCATCTGATTGGCATTCGGGTTGATGCGAAAATCAACTCTGCCCTGCCCTAAAACATTCATTCCCAAGAAAATTACCGAAATGAACACAATAATTCCGGAAGCCAGGAATTTTTTCATACTCTTTTTTTTTCACTCCAAGTGGTAGATATTGATGCCTAAGCATCCTTTATTTTTAAATAATAAAGCGTTCTCTAAAATATTAAATTTTTCGGCTTGCTCATTTTTTTAGTGTCTTGAATACCTTTTTCGGAAGATTTAGATAATTGAGCTATATTTTTTTATATGCCTCTTTATTTTCCGAGTCAAGGGCAAAATAACAATCTGAAACGATCCAAAAAAATATTTTTTTGACCGTCTTCGCAATTTAGTTTTGATTATTAAATTCCGATTTTCGCTAAACTATACAGTTCTCAGGCTTTGGGAAATATTCAACTATCTGAAATGACTGATCAGAATAACATCGCGGATTTCCTGCCCGCGCACGAAAGCAAATTGTTTGCCGTCCTTTGACCAGGCGAACGTAAAAAGTTTTTCCTTCGGCAAGGCTTCCAGTCTTTTCGGCTCGCCGCCTTCGATCGATTGCGACCAGTAACCGAAATCAAGATCACGATAAACGACCGATCGGCTGTCCGGCGTCCAGCGCGGTCGCATATCTATGTAAGCGGTTTTCGGCAGGTCGAATTGCTTGATAATTTGATTTGTTTCGGCGGAAAAGATCGCCAACCTTCGTTTGTCGGTGCGGTAAACGGCGGCGAAAAATTTGCCGTCGGGCGAAAATGTCGTCCAGGCGGTTTCCTTGTCGGTCAAAATTTCAGGTTCGCCGCCGTCGATCGGAACGCGGCGCAGTTCGCCCACAGCATTCAGCCAGCATTTGTAATAAACATAACGGTTATCGGGCGAGACGGAAGGTTGAAAACTTTTGTTTTCAAAGGTCAATTGCTTCAGATTACCGCCGTCAATGTCCATCCGCCAGATGTCGGTCGCCCCGCCCCGAATCGAATGGAAAACAACGTAGCGACCATCATTTGAAACCGTCAGCGCGCTGTCCATAAAACCGGGCGAAGTCAAATCCTTTCGCTCGTTGCCGTCCGCATTCATCGCCGAAATATGTTGGGTATCGGTACTCGAATTGGTGAAAATAATGCGCCCGTCGGGTGTCCAATCCAAACCCCAAAGCCCGTCGTATTTGCCGAATGAACCGAAAGTTATCTGTTTTGCCTGACTCAAATTATCGGACGGCGCAACCCACACATTATTTAATTGACGATGTTCGATCGTGAGCAGAGATTTTGAATCGTCCGCGATGCTGATGTCCGAATTATAGGTATTCAAATCGTTGGTAATTTCGCGGATATTTCCGTTTGGAAGTTCAACATTGAGGATTTGAAAATTGACGACCGATGAATTGTTTCCGGTGTGAATTGCCGTGACGATCACCCCGTCATTGCTTTTGAGCCACGCGGTTTTAAGGATCGAACGGTAATTCGGAAGCGTGATCCGCTCGATGTTTCCGTTTGAAACGTCAGCCAAACACAAATCCTGAAAATAAAACTCGCTTTCGCGTTGACAACTAAACGCCATCCGTTTTTTGTCGGGCGACCACGAAACCGAGCCGTCAACAAAAGTTTGCGCTTGCGGCACGGACAAAATTTCGCGCTCATCATCTCCGTTCAGGGCTGAAACCATCAACGAAACTTTGCCGTCCCTGCCGCCGCGCCCGAAAGCGATCTCTTTGCCGTCGGGCGACAAGCTGAAATCGTTCTCCGCCGCGAGCTTTTCAGGCACGCCGCCGAACGCCGGCATCCGGTAAAGCGAAGTTTCGGGATTTCGCTCGTCGCGCATCGAAAAATAAAGCTGACTGCTGTCGGGCGAAAAGGTTAATTGCCCGTAAACCGCTTCGCCGGGCGGACGAAGCTGAATATTATTTCCGCCCGCCGTGTAACCGAGCCATAAACTCGTCTGTCCCAGATCATCCGCGACATAAGCGAAAAGTTTTCCGTCGGGCGAAAGCGCGGCGGTTTTAACTTTGCCGTTGGTCGTCAGCCGTTTGACCGAAATCACCGAGTTGGGTTTTTGACGGCTGTTTTGCCAGACGTAGCCGTCAAAAAGCGAGAAGAGGAGAAGAGGAGAAAGGGAGATGAGGAGAATCTTCGACAAACTTTGCCTGCTTTGTTTCTCCCCAACTCCTCTTCTCCCCAACTCTTCTTCTTCTTCGATGGTGATGCGCTCGATCTTTTCGGTTTCGATGATGATTTCGTTGCCCGGATCGTTAAGCGGAGCGACGAATTTATAGCCTGTGCCGGGAATCGTCGCGATAAAACGGTTTTCGTTCTTGCGTTCGCCGAAGGCTTTGCGCAGCGCGGCAACGTGAACCGTCAGATTTTTTTCCTCGACAAATTGATTTTCCCAAACCGCGTCGAGCAAATCGCTTTTCGAGATAATCTCCCCGCGCCGCTCGATTAAAACAACAAGCAGATCAAACGCCTTCGGATTGAGCGCAACGTTTTTTCCGCGTTTGAGCAAAATCCGCCGCACCGAATCAACCTCGAATTCGTCAAAGTAAAACTGCTTGCCGATCACATTTTTCATCGTTTTAGCAACATTTAGTAACTTTTTGACACAAATTTAGGGACTTTTTGCCAAGTCTCGGCAGAAGATGAAAGGGTAAAAAAAACTTGGTGTCGGCAATTATAACAAAACACGCAATCTAGCGAAAGAACTTCAAGTGCTCTTCAAGTGCCTATGACTATCACAAAAAGAACCAGAACAGTAACGGTCGAAACATGGCAGCGAACAGTGATTCGCCAATCCCGGAGCCAAACCCCGAAAATCTGGTGCGAATTCTGCGGCGCAGAGGTCGAAATGACACCCCCCAGCCAGGCAGCCAACCTGCTCGGCATTACACAGCGTGAAATATTTCGCCGTCTTGAACAAGGCAATCTGCATTTTTTTGAAACGGAAACCGGTGAGGTCTTTATCTGTGCCAATCCGCTCAATCCAAACAGGAGCTAAATATTGATGAGTATGGTTATAAGAGCTGTGATCCGGTAGGAATTCGTCAATTTTGTATGAAATAAGGTAAATTTTATGACACAAAAATCAGAACTCGGTGAAAAAATCATCGCGCGCGCTTCGATTCTCCTTTTGCTTGTTTTGCTCGGCGGCTGTGCCGGCTTTAACCGCATCGGGCGGAGTTACGCTCCGATACCTTTCAATTCACAGAAATGGCGTGACGGCGATGCGCAGATACGCGGCACGATGTTTGTCGATTTATTCAAAAAGCGAATCGTCAACGGTAAAACAAAAGACGACGTTCTGATGCTGCTCGGCGAGCCGGACAAAAAATCAATCGTCAACGACTCGGAGATTTGGCAGTACAGAGTTGAATTTGCAGGCGAAAATCCGGTTCAGTCTTTTTCCGTAACGTTCGATAAAAATGGTAAAGCCGCGATGGGCGCAAGCCAAACTGCGCGGCTTTTTCATGAGCCGAATTTTGCAGAAATCGGCAATGACCGACCGCTCCGAAAATCAACTGCGGCGCGGAGGTTTCAGTCTTAAAACAAATAAAAGGGAAACGATTATGGCAATTACGACTAACGTGACGATTCTGATTCCTGACCGAAAAGTTTATTGCGATTTTGCCATCAAGCTGGACACTGTGCCGGCGACGGGCAATCCCCGAACAGCCGGCGATTACAGCGGAACTTGGGAGGAAATCACCTATAAAACGACACCTTTGCGGCAGGGTTATTCAAAATTTAATTTTTTCGTTGACCTCGCGGGCGACGCATATTTGGACAAAGCCACATTCGGTTTTAATTTTTTTCTTTTCAAATTCGGAACGATGGGAAGCGCGATTCCGCAAGGTCTGGCGCGAATTGATATGGATGTGATGCAGCACGCATTTTCGCCGGGACAGGATTCGTGGGCGAAAAAAGCTGAGCTCATTCCGCAAATGAAGGAGATTTTTGCAATCTTTTGGCAATAAACCGAAGGAGAATTTTTATCGCAAAAAGCGGAACAATAACAATCCGGCTCGTCGATAGAATGATTGGAATTTCAAATTCTTAATTGATTGGTAAAAAGGAGCTTGTAAAAAATGAACGGAATCGTGACCTGTTCGATTACCTCGGAAGACACGGGCATTTTCGCTTTTCTGAATATTTATCTGGCGAAATCCGATGCTTCGGCACCCAAACCGTATTGGAAAAGGCTTTTCGGACATTTATTCGATAAATGCGAGTTGAGCGGCGTCGCTTACCATAATACAGGTCATTGGACGAACGGCGGCAACAGGCTCTCGATCGTCGGAGAAATTACCGGTTTTGCAATGCCCTATCTTCCCGTCAGTCCCGTTATTTTGCCGGATTACCGCGAAATGCTGACGATTGCCGAGCTGTTTGACGTTCCCGAGGATTTTCTCGACCGCGTCAAACCGCCGAATGTGATCAACGGCGAAGGAAAACTCATCCTGACCGGAGAAAATCTGCTTTGGTCAATGTGGTATGGCGGCTGATCTTAAAAGTCTTTGGAACAAGTTATTTCAATATTCGGAGGTGAAATTTATTAATGGGAGAAGAAACCAAAAAGCAAACAAATTGGTGCTGGTGTGCCAAATGTGAAGGAATTTTTTATCTCGGAACCGAATGGCTGAGCTTTTGTCCGGCGGGCGGCGCACACGACGAAGCGTTTGCCAAAGACTTTCTTTATTCGGTCAATACCGAAAATAAGGGCGAATACAATTGGTTCCGTTGTGATAAATGTCAGGGTTTATTTAACTTGCTGCTGCTTGTTTGGGCGGGCTCAAACACTCCATATATGTTTAATTACGGAACCTGTCCGGCTCCCGGAGCAAGTATCGGCGGAGGACATAATCCCGATTTCAATGTCAAATATTACATTGAAAAAAACAATTTTTCCGACCAGTCTTTGCAGACGGGATGGCGGTTTTGCAAAAACTGCCGGGGATTATACTTTGGCGGTCACGCCACACAAGGAAAATGTCCTGCCGGCGGAGCACATACGCCTTTGGATAATTCGAATTACTGTTTGTTTGTCAAATAAGTTTTTACTCGGCGCGTTCGATCAAAACCACGTCGCTCAATTGCAGAGAGCGCGAAACGGCTAATTTCGTGCCGTCGGGCGAGAACGCGAAATCTTCCAGATAATGCGACTTAAAATTTGTGACGGGCTTTGCCGCCGCGTTGTCGAGCGATAAATTCCAGACATTGCCGACGCTCCCGGTCGTTCCGATAAAATACAGGCTGCGGTCGTCCGGCGACCAGCGAATCTCGTCCTGCTTTAAAATATCGGGAACATCAAACCGCTGAATGATCGCGCCGCCGTCCGCGCCGATCAGATTGATGCGCCATTTGTCGTCGGACATTTGGAAAAAGCTCAAACGATTGCCGTCGGTCGAGAGCGCGCCCCATTTCGCGAGAAAATCCGTTAATTTAACTGCCGCGCCGCCGCCGATCGGGATTTTCCAGAGATGCTGTTGGGAAAATATGCCGCGCTGAAAGATGACCGATTGCCCGTCGCGCGTGCAGACCGGGTACGCGTCGGCTTCGCCGTTCGTCAGTTGCGTCAGATTTTTTCCGTCTGCCGTGACGCGCCAGAGATCCGACTTGCCCGAGCGCCACGACGTGAAAACGATAAATTTCCCGTCGGGCGCGACGCACATTCCGCGCTCGTCGACCTGCGCGTCGGCAGTCAGTTGGCGATGATTCGTGCCGTCGGCGTCGATCGTCCAGAGATTCGCCTTCCCGTCCGCCGCCGAGCGAAAAACGATTCGTCCGTCCGGCGTCCAGACAAACGGATTCAAGAAGCCCGTTTCCGAAACGATCTCCCGAAACGAATTTTCCTCGCCGCCCGCCGCTCCGACCGAGAGGCTGTTGACCGTCGAAGTTTGCAGAGCAACGAACGATGCGCCGTTCGCGTTGATTGAATTATAGGTCATCAGATCGTCGGTCACGGCGCGAATCTCTCCCGAAGGCTGCGGCACGAACCAGATCTGATATTTTGAAGAAGTTTTCTCGCTGCCCGAAACGAGCAAGCCGCTGCCGTCGCGCATCCATTCGAGACTCAGAACGTCGTGCCATTTTCGCTCGCTTAAAAGTTTTTCCGTGCCGTCGCGGACGTTGACGCCGACGATCGAAAGATAATTCGATTCGGCTTCGAGATGATTGACGACGACCGCCACCGTTTCGCCGTCGGGCGACCACGCGACAAAATCGCCGTCGAAAAAGAATGTGTCGGGCTGCGGTTTCTGCGCGATCTTTTGCCGGTTCGCGCCGTCCGCGTCGGCGACGATCAGGTAATTTTGAGCGGCTTGCGAATCGCACGCGATATACGCAAACCGCTTGCCGTCGGGCGAAAATGAGATCGTGTAGGCGACGAGATTCGGAATTTTTTGCGCCAGACCGCCGAGCGTCGGGATATGAAAAAGCTCATTGTAATCTTTGTCGGCGGCAAAAAGATTGTAATAGATCTGCGATCCGTCGGGCGTAAAGGTCAACTCCCAAAATTCGGCTTTCACGGGCGGCAGGATCCGCGTGTCGTTTGCCGCGCCCGTCTGCCGCACCCAGAGACTGTTGCCGTCCGCTTCGCCGAGAACGTAGGCGACAAAATTCCCGTCGGGCGAGACGGCGGCAATCTTAACCTTTCCGTTATTCGTCAGCCGCGTGATCTTGATTCGTTCAAACGGCGGATTTGTTTTTTTCGCCCTCAAAAAATAAATGCCGACTGCAAGCAGCAGGCAAATTGAAATCGCCCCGATCGAAAGCTTTTGCGAAAAGGAACCCGCGAACCGCGAAGCCGTCAGGCTTTTCAGGGGCTTAAAACTATTCTCCCTTTTTCTCTCTTTCTCCCTTTCTTCTTCAATGACGAGACGCGAAATGCTGTGTTTTTCGATCACGATCTCATCGTCATCGCTCCGGATATCGGCAACGAATTTATAGCCTTTACCTGGGATCGTGACCAGAAAACGCGGCGCGTCTTTCTTTTCTCCGAGAGCTTTTCGCAGGGCGGACACCTGGACGGTCAAATTGGCTTCCTCGACAAACTGACCTTCCCAAACCGCGTCGAGAATTTCGTCTTTGGTTACGACGCGCCCGACGTTTTCCGCCAGAAACACCAGTAGATCAAAGGCTTTGGCGTTGAGCGTCACCGTTTTCCCTTCGCGCACAAGCCGCCGGTGCGCCGCGTTCAGTTCAAACTCGGCAAAGCAGATCGTCTGTTTCGACTCGCCATTCTTCATCGCTTTGGAAAAATTTGGAAAAATTTGCCGCCTGATTTGGGACTTTTTCTAAGCCCTTCGGTGATGCTTGACCGAGAAGGCAAATTTGTTGAAAAGCGGGACGGACGGTTTTTCCAAATGTTTCGCCATAAATTTTAACAGATATTTGCCGCCGCGGATAAGGATTTTTTTATGACAGCCAAACGACGCCTGGAAATCACGCTTGAAACGCACGAAACGACGGTCATTCGCTTCCAACGCCGCCAGCCGTTGATTTTTTGCGAATCGTGCCGGACGAACACGAAGCATTTTTCAATTGTGCAGGCTGAACGGATTTTGCCGCTTTCAGCCCCGGAGATCAGCCGTTTGGCGGACGATAAACAAATTCATTCGACGCGGAATGCCGACGGATCTTTAATGCTCTGCGGCGTTTCGCTCGCGGCACAGACCAATGAGTAAGAAGTTTTTAAAGGAGAAAAAAAACAATGGCATATAAAAAAGCAGTTCAGGGACGGACGTATCCGTTTTTGTATAACGTCACAATGACGGTCGGTTCGCGCAAATCGGTTTGGAAAAGCACGGTGATAACTCCCCAACAACCGGTCAAAACTGGAATGGGTCAGATGGGAACACAAACGGCGACAAAAACCGCCGTGACCAATTACACCGCTTCTTACGAACCAAATAAACGCGACGACGTGATGCTCGTCCAGTACCTGCTCAAGCGGGTTTATCAAAGAGGACAAAATTGCAATCCGCCGCTCAAATCCGGTGTCGGCGATCCGCATTCGCCCGCCGCGCTGAAGATCGACGGTTTCTGCGGACCGAAAACGCAGGGCGCGATCGAACATTTTCAGCTCGAGATGCGGCGCGGCGGAAAGAATATCGCGACCGACGGCTGCGTCGATACCGAACGCGGCGGCAGTTCGACCTCTTCGGTTTCGAAAACCGGCTACACGATCTCGTGGCTCAATAAATATTTTTGGGTTTTGTATCCCGAGCTCGCGCCGGATATTTCGGCTGATCCGGAATGCCCGCCCGAATTGAAACAGGCGGTCGGCAGCGGTGGTTTTTAAGAAATATAAAGCGAAAAGAGCGGAGGTATCTGATGAACAAACTTGCTTTGTATATGTGGTGGGCGCTCTACGAAGTCTATCACGGGAAAACTTCGACCGGGGGTCCGAAGGGTAGTATTCCGGGAACGATCCGCATCCCAACAGGAGCGGAACTGGACAAATATTTCAAAGCGGGCGGCGCGGCGGGTTATGACCCGAAAGTTCACTGGTGCGGCATCTTTCAGGTTTACCTGCTGAAAAATGCCGGTGTTGCCTGCAGTTGGGAGAGAGAAATCGTCGACGATTCGGGCGGCAGAGATCTCGAAATCGTGCGGGGCGACGAGGCAAAGAAAGGACTGGCAGCCGGTGATATCGTCCGCATCAATCATAACGAACACCATTTTATGGTGCTCGAACCGACTGAAAAAGGCTCGATCAAATGTCTCGAAGGCAATGCCGGCAGTATTGATAAGCCGCTGCTCGCAGCGTATTGGATGGGCAGCGCAAAGTACAACGTGGTCGAAGATGTTTACATCCGCTACCGCGTCGTGGGCAGAACCTAACGGACTCTGAATTTTTCGTTTTGTAAGACTCGTTAAGATGTGCAGCTTTGCGGAAACAATAAATGGAAAGGAAGGAATTTTAAAATGAAGATCAAAATCTTAATCGCGTTAATTTTTCTCTTGCTGAATGCAGATTTTTCGTCCGCCCAAACGACCGAATTTACTTATCAGGGCAGTCTGCGCGACGGTGCCGCGCCCGCCAATGCCAATTACGATTTCGAATTCCGGCTGTTTTCGGTCGAATCGGGCGGCGCGGCAATCGCGACCATTCAGCGTCCGGGTGTGGCGGTGGCAAACGGCTTGTTCAGCGTCCGGCTCGATTTCGGCGCGCAGTTCGGGGGCGCGAACCGGTGGCTCGAGATCGCCGTCAAACCGTCGGCGAGCGGCGGCGGGTTTCAACAGCTGCTGCCGCGCCAGATGATTTCAGCAACGCCCTATGCGATGCGTTCATTGAGCGCGGTGACTGCCGACACGGCGATTCTCGCGGCGGATTCCCAGCAGCTCGGCGGGGTCAGTGCCGATCAATTCATTTTAACGACCGACACGCGGCTTTCCGACGACCGCAATCCGCTGCCGAACAGCCCGAACTATGTGCAAAACACG
This sequence comes from Pyrinomonadaceae bacterium, assembly GCA_035536135.1. Taxonomy (GTDB): domain Bacteria; phylum Acidobacteriota; class Blastocatellia; order Pyrinomonadales; family Pyrinomonadaceae; genus JAFDVJ01. The sequence goes on from DATLOR010000275.1 coordinate 36,557, forward strand.
ACGAGCCCGCAAACCGAAAGCAATTTCAATATCGGCGGAACCGGCACCGCGAACGTTTTTAACGCCGCCGCGCAGTATAACATCGGCGGAACACGCGTCCTGAGCATCGCCGGGACGGGCAATATCTTCGCGGGCGCGGGCGCAGGCGGCGTCAATACGACGGGCGCGAACAACGCTTTTTTCGGCACGCAAGCCGGCGCGGCGAATAGTGCGGGCACGGGCAACGCGTTTTTCGGCTACCGCGCCGGATTCGTCAACACCGCGAGCGGAAATTCCTTCTTCGGCAATTTCGCGGGCGCCTCGAACACGACCGCCGTAAACAATTCATTTTTCGGAAACAATGCCGGTATTTCAAATCAAACCGGTTTCGAGAATTCATTTTTCGGCAGCAACGCGGGCGGCTCGACGACGACCGGGAGCCTCAATTCCTTCTTTGGAAGCTTTGCGGGCAACTCGAACACCAACGGCGTTTCCAACGCGTTTTTCGGCAATCGCGCCGGTCAGTCGAACACGGTCGGGTATGAAAATTCATTTTTCGGCAGACTGGCGGGAGCGACCAACACGAGCGGAGCGCAGAACGCCTTCTTCGGATATTCCGCCGGGACGAATAACACGACCGGCGAACGCAATGCTTTTTTCGGCTATGGCGCCGGAATAAACAACACGACCGGCAACGTTAACTCCTTTTTCGGTCATTTAGCCGGACAGGGCAACACGACCGGCATTCAAAATGCATTTTTCGGCTGGCAAACCGGATACGCCAATTCAACGGGTCAGGGAAACTCGTTTTTCGGCACCGGTGCCGGTTCTTCAAACACGACGGCAAACGGAAATTCATATTTCGGCTCTTTTGCCGGTACTAACAACTCGACCGGACAAAACATCTCGATCTTCGGCTATGAGGCGGGACAGCTTAACACCGCCAGCGAAAACTCATTCTTCGGAGCCTATTCCGGTAAAAAGAACACTTTCGGCTCCGGTAACGCCTTTTTCGGCGCTTATACCGGATTTGATAATACGACCGGTTCGTCGAATGCTTTCTTCGGATTCGGAACCGGAATTTTCAATACGACGGGCAGCGCGAATGCCTTTTTCGGAAGCCAGTCCGGTGCCGACAACACCACCGGCTTTGACAATAGTTTTTTCGGCAGAAAAGCTGGTGAAAAAAACACGACCGGCGCGAGCAATACATTCATCGGCAATGAAGCCGGGCAATTGAGCACGACCGGCGATAACAACACCTTCGTCGGGCTCGCCGCCGGATCGATCAACATCACCGGCAGTAATAATACCGCCGTCGGTTGGAACGCGAGTGTCGGCAACACTCTCAATTTCGCGGCTGCCATCGGCGCGGGCGCAGTCGCCAGTCTCAGCAATTCCATTTTTCTGGGTCGCCCGAACGGTGCCGACGCGGTGCGCATTCCCGGCGCGGTCGTGATCGACGGCACGCTGGTCGTCGGTTCGCTTGGAAGTGCGGGCAGCACGGCAATTTGTCTAAATGCTTCGAATCGGCTGTCGCCCTGCTCGTCTTCCCTGCGCTACAAAACAAATGTTCAAACATTTAACGGCGGTTTGGACATTGTCCGCCGCCTGCGCCCGATCACTTTTAACTGGATTGACGGCGGCAGAGGGGATGTCGGATTCGGCGCGGAAGAAGTTGCGCGTATCGAGCCGCGTTTGGCGACGCGCAACGCATCGGGCGAAATCGAAGGCGTCAAATATGCGCAAATCAGCGCGGTGCTGGTCAACGCCGTCAATGAACAGCAGACGCAGATCGAACGGCTCAAAGAACAAATAAAATTACAGCAGCAGCAGATCGAAACCATGAAAAAATTGCTTTGCACGCAGAATCAAACCGCCGCAATTTGCCGGTAAAAAAACGGAGCAGTATGTCAACAATCAAATCAAAACAAACGCGGAAATTTTTAGTCAAAACAGTCTGGCTGGCAGCAATTTTGGTGACGGCAGTTTCCCTTCTAAGTTCAAATCTTGCGGCGCAAACACGCGGCTGGGGACGCAACAATTCGGGACAGCTCGGGCTCGGAAATTTTGATACGCCGCAGCCGAATCCGGTCACGGTTGTTAACTCGGGCGATATTACGGCAATCAGCGCGGGGCAGTTTTTCACGCTCTTTCTGAAAACGGACGGAACGGTGCTCGCAACGGGCGATAATACCTTGGGACAGCTCGGCGACGGGACACAAAGCGTTCGGTCGTCGCCGGTCGCGGTGATCAATTTATCGAACGTCATCGCAACGAGCGCCAGTCAGCTGCATTCGCTCGCACTTCTGCAGGACGGAACCGTGATGGCTTGGGGACGCAACGCCGAAGGTCAGCTCGGCAATGGCGGCGGCGGCATCGGTCAATTTTCCGCCGCGCCGGTTCCGGTCATCAATTTAACAAATGTCGCGGCGATCGCTTCGGGCGGGCTTTATTCTTTGGCACTCAAAGCCGACGGCACGGTCTGGGCTTGGGGCTCGAACAGCGACGGGCAGCTCGGCAACGGCACAACGCCCAACTCAAACCCGCACGGCACACCCGTGCAGGTCGGCGCGAATGTCACGTGTTTTACCAACATCATCGCCGTCAGCGCCGGGGTCAATCACGCGGTCGCGCTTAAATCCGACGGCACGGTCTGGGTTTGGGGCAGCAACCTCTTCGGCGAAGGCGGCAACGGCGCGGCGGGCGGCAATCAGCTCGTTCCCGTGCAGAATTCCACGCTTTTCGGAGTTTCGCAAATTGCCGCCGCATGGCATTACAGCTACGCGCTCAAACCCGACGGCAGTCTTTTCGCGTGGGGCTATAACGTCCGCGGAAATTTGGGCAACGGAACGACCAATTCGACCGGCTGCCAGTGCAGTCCGGCGCCGCAGCAAGCGTCGATCACCAATGTCATTGACATCAAAGCGACCGACGAACACGCGCTCGCCCGAAAAACCGACGGCAGTGTTTGGGCTTGGGGCTGGAATCTTTACGGACAGCTCGGCGACGGCGCAACTCTCACGACGGGTTGTCAATGCCGCTCCGTGCCCGCCCAGGTAACCCCCGCCGGAACGGGCAATTCGATCATCGCCGCCGGTTATTTTCACAGCTTTGCGGCACAACAATCCGCCGCTTCCGTTTCGGTCAGCGGACGGGTTTTGACGGCTTCCGGCTCCGGAGCTGCGCGGGCGCATATTACCTTGACCGCTCAAAGCGGAGCAACGCGGACGGCGACCGCCAATACGTTCGGCTATTACCGTTTTGACGCAGTTGCGGTCGGCGAAACCTATACTTTCAATGTGTTTGCAAAGCAATACCAATTTATGCCGCGGGTTTTGACCGTCACGCAGGAAACCGGCAATTTGAATTTTACACCGCTGGGCAATGATTTCAGCAGCGATTCGCAGGATCCGGCGCACCTGAACCGGGCAAACAAAAAACCGAACTGACGGAGATCAAGTAATGAAAAAAATAACTTTGACTATTGCGGCAATTATTTTCGCAGGTTTATGCCTGATTCCGGTTTTTTCACAAACGGGCGGCGCGTTTCAGATCGAGAAAGCGGTCTTCGCGGGAGGCGGACGGACGACGGGCGGCAGTTTCACTTTGGACGCCGCCATCGGTCAGGCTTTGGCGGGAACCCAAAGCACGGGCGGCGGGCTTACTCTGGCGGGCGGTTTCTGGGGAGCGGCGGCAAATAATCAAACTCTCCGCCGCGCGCCGTTCGATTTCGACGGCGATCTCAAAACCGACATTTCGATCTTTCGCCCCGCGCCCGCCGAATGGTGGTACCAGCGCAGCAGCGACGGGCAGGTTCCCGCCGCGCAATTCGGACAATCGACCGATAAACTTGCGCCCGGCGACTTTACGGGCGACGGGCGCACGGACATCGCTTTCTGGCGACCGTCAACTGGTTTCTGGTTTATCCTCCGAAGCGAAAACGGCTCGTTTTTCTCATTTCCGTTCGGAACTTCGGGCGATATTCCCTGCCCTGCCGATTTCGACGGCGACGGGCGCACGGATGCCTGCGTTTTTCGCCCCGCTTCGGCAACCTGGTTTGTTCTGCGTTCGGGCGACGGCGGCGTGAGCATTACAAATTTCGGTGTAAACAGCGATCTCCCCGTGACGGCGGACTATGACGGTGACGGAAAATCCGATCTCGCGATCTTCCGACCTTCGGACGGCAGCTGGTGGTACCTGCGCTCGATCGATCTGCAGTACAGGGTTTTTGCCTTCGGTGTTTCGACCGACAAACCCGTGCCGGGCGATTTCACGGGCGACGGCAAAGCCGATATTGCGGTTTTTCGCCCCGCGAACGGCTTCTGGTTTATCCAGCGCAGTGAAGATAATTCGTTTTATTCCGTCCCGTTCGGACAGACGGGCGACATTCCCGCGCCGGGCGATTACGACGGCGACGGTAAATTCGACACCGCCGTGTTCCGACCTTCGACGGCAAACTGGTTCATTAACCGCTCGACCGCCGGAATTTTAATTCAGCAGTTCGGCATTGGCGGCGATCTGCCCGTCCCGGCGAGCTTTGTTCCGCAGTAATTTGACCGATAAAACCCGTTCAGGATCGAGAAGATTTCTCAATTTCGGACAAATTTGCACATATTTTCTGTTAAGCGGAACTATTAAATTTAATTTTATAAAGTGCCGCCCTGAAATTTGTCCAAGTTAATTTTTTTTAAGATATTCAAAAAACGCCGTGCCGGTCTGAGCTTGTCGAATCGCGGGTTGACGCCCGCGAAAATCAGCCACCAGGAGCGCTCGGCGGCGGCTTTTTCAAGTTCCGCCAAGGCTTGCTCTTTTTCGTCCAGAGCAGTGTAGATCTCTGCCATTCCGTAAGGCGAGACATATTTTTTCGCGGCGAGAACCCTTAAATATTCGATTGTTTCACGCGCCTTTTTTTCCCTGCCGGAAACCGCGTAGACGTGTCCGAGCGAGGCGAGTGCAAAAGTATTGTCGGGCGAATAGGAAAGCGCACGGTGCAGCGTTGAAACCGCATCTTCGTTTTGCCCGATTTGTTCATAAGCCATCGCGAGATACGCGTATCCCGGGAAAAACGAAGCATCTGTTTCGAGAACTTCCTCATAAATCTGGATCGCGCGGTCGTAGCGGCGCATATAGTAAAACGGCAAGCCGCACACGGTATTGATGATCGGCGAGAGCGGGTCGAGCGCCTGCGCCGTCTTCATCAATTCGATCGATTCGGCAAATTTCCCCTGTGCGAGCAGACAGAAGCCGTGCCAGTGATAGGCGATCGAGTAATTCGGGTTTATTTCCGCGGCGCGTCTGAAATGTTTGTCGGCGGCTTGAAAATCCCAGTCGTAACTGTTTTTGATAAAGCCGAGCGCGGCGTGCGCTTCCGCCGAGCGATCATTGATCTCGAGTGCCTTCTGCGCCGCGGCTCGCGCCTTCGGGATCGCGGCTCCGGGCGATAAAGCTCCGATCGTCGCGAACGAAATATACGAATCCGCCAAACCGCAGTAGGCGGGCGCGTAATTCGGGTCGCAATCGAGTGCCTGCTGAAAATAGTCGATCCCTTTTTTCATCCATTCCGCGGCGCGTTTGTTCCAGAAATAACGCCCTTTCAGATAGTATTGAAACGCCTCGGAGCTGGTCGTTTCGCCGCGCGCAAAAAATTTTGTCTCGCGGGTGCTCAGCTTCAAACGCAGTTTGCCGGTGATCTCGCGGGCGATCTCCGCCTGGATGTCGAAAATGTCGTCGAATTCGCGGAGGTAATTCTCGCCCCACAATTGGGCTCCGTCGAGCGTTCTGACGAGCTCGATCTTGATCGAGAGATTATTCTTGAAAAGGCGGATTCTGCCCGTCACGATCGCTTCGACATCGAGCTCCGCGCCGATCTGCTGCGGGCTGTAGCGGTCGCCGCCCGTGGATTTGTAACGAAAAACCGTCGTCCGCGCAATGACCCGCAGACGCGGCAAATACGAAAGATTGTCGATCAGGCTTTCGGCGATCCCGTCCGAAAGATAATCCAGCTCCGCGTCGCCGCTGTCGTTGACGAGCGGCAAAACCGCGATCGAGTTGGTCGATTCGGAGGCTTTGCGGTCGAGGTTTTGTAAAAATTCGAACTCCGGCGGCGTTTGATTACGCTTCGGCTGGCGATCCGAAAATTCGCCGCTGATTTCGCCCGTCGAAGTTTCCCGGAAAACGTGCCGCTCAGCGACCAGCTCCGATTCATTATTTGACTCGATCGGTTCGCTGACAAAGCAATAACCCCGGCGCGGAACGGTTTTGATCAGATCTTTGCCCGTTCCGAGCTCTGCCAGAGTTTTTCGCAAAATATAGATATTGTTTGAAAGAACACTTTCCTCGACGAACGTTCCGTCCCAGACCTCGTCGAGCAGTTCGTCCTTTGTCACGACCTCGCCGCGATTCCTGAATAAAACGATGAGCAGTTCGACCGCTTTCGGCGGGAGCCGCACGATCTCGCCGCCGCAACGCAAAATCTTGCGTTCGGTATCGAGGTAAAAACCCGCGAAACTGTTATCTTTTCCGGCTGTCATTTTTTATCGAACACGCCCTCGTTTGCGGGGCGCACGCAGTGTTTTTGATTCTTCCGGAAAAAAATTTTCAGTTGCCTGTCTAAAAAGAAAAGAGAAAAACAAGAGAAAAACCAGAGGACTTTGCCTGCCAATCAAGTCTATAAAATAGCATGTTTCCAAAAACTTCGGTTGCCGGGAGACGAGGATTTTAGTTTCAATGACAAAAAACATCCAGAAAATCTCTGCTCTCGCGCGCCGTTACGAATTTTTCGTTTTGCGGCGGCGGCTGCGTTTCGAGCTCTTTTGCGAACAATGCGCGCGCGAAGAGGAATTCGCCGCGCTCGACGATGCGGTATTGTTTTCCGGCTTGGCGACGCGCGAGATCGTGCGGCTGATCGAAGCCGGCGACCTGCATTATCTGGAAACCAGCGGCGGACATCTGTTTGTTTGCCGGCAATCTTTATTAATCAAGTAAGCGGACGAAAATCGACCTGAAACGAGGCTTTCGTCCGGAATCAGCCAAATCTAAATCTGTTAGGAGAAAAAAAATGAATAAAATATTTAAATACGCTATTACGTCTGTCCTCTGCGGACTTTTGTTATTTACCGGCGCGGCGCAAGCCAACCCGGACTGCTCGAAGCTCAGCGGGACGGGACAGACCGCCGCCGTTGCTCCGGGAGTTTTCGAAGGAACCGCCGCCGTTAAAATCAACGGTCAAACACAAAACGCGGCGGTGACGACCTACCTGCTCGGCGCGCCGACGACCGCCGAAGACGGAACGCTCAAGGCGACCACTTCGCATACGTTTGTTTTCGCGGACGGGAGCTCATTGACGACGCTCGACCGTGCGGTGCTCAGTCCGACCGAGACACCCGGACTTTACAATCTGAACACGCAGGCAACAATTACCGGCGGCACCGGAATTTATGCGAATGCCTGCGGCTCGCTCAATATCCACGGCACGATCAACCTCATCACCGGTCAGGTCGACTGGCGTTTTACCGGTCGCATCTGCGACTGCGGGTAGAGGTATTTTGATCTGCCGTCAACCAAGATCGGTGCGCGGGAAATTTTCCCGCGCACCGCGCACTTAACCTCACCGGCTCGGCGATTGCGCCCGGCTGAAATTTTTACGGATCGAACAAGGGATAAAACGCTTTCAAGATCGAACGAGTGCCTCCCGGTTCAGTGATTTTGAAAAATCAGGAATATAGAAAAATGTCGAAAAATAAATTAAAAGCTCTATTGGTTTTCTTCCTCGCGGCGGGAATTTCGGGTTTAATAAACATCCCGTCAGCCTCGGCTCAATCAACGGAAAATCTGCCGGTTTTTGAGGCTTTCCTATTGAGACCGGACACCGACACGCCTGGCTTTTTACTTTTCCCGAAAGCCTTAAACCAAGACGAATGGAAGAACGCTCCCGATTACTCCGTGCGGATCAACGGCGGCGGCGGCGAGATTTCCGTGTTAACCGTCACCGATCCGGCGGGATGCGACGCGAATCAGAAAACCTGGGACGGCGGCGGCGCGACGAATAATTGGAGCGAGGCGGCAAATTGGACTTGCGATGCTCTTCCGACCGCGAGCGACACCGTTATTTTCGACGGCACGAGCGCGAAGGCTGCGACTGTTGACATCGATCTTAATCTAAATATCTTAAATATCCGCGCGGGTTACGCAGGAACTCTCGCGCAAGGCGTATCGAGCGTCACGCTCAACGGGACATTCACCCAGGCGGGCGGAACTTTCGACGGCGGGAGCGGCGCGACCGTCTTTAACAACAGTTTCGAACAAACGGGCGGAACCTTTAATGCGAGCGTCGGCACGACGACCGTTGTTGGCGGAGTCTTTAAGCGCGAGGCGGGCGGGGCGTTCAATCATCGCAACGGCACGTTTGTTTTTGCCGGCAATTCGGTGCAGGTCGTCATCGTCAGCGGCGCGACCGCCACGCAGGATTTCGGCAACCTCGCGATCAATACGCCCGGCGGGCTGTTCGGTTCGGAAAACGATACGCTGCGCGTGAGCGGCAGCCTGAATCTGAACAACGGCGCGATCTTCAGCATTATCGTCGAAGCTTTGGGCGCCGTGACGGTCGCCGACACTTTCGGCAACGGGACGGCGAATGTCGGCGAAGGCAGAATTCTCTTTTCCGGCGCGACGAACCGCGTCGTCAATTTGCCGATTTTGGCGGGCAGTTATAACGCGATCGAGCTGAACGCGCCGAATACGACGGTCAATTTAATGGGCGCGGGCGAGATCCGGCTCAAACAGTTATTCGTCAAAGACGGTTTTTTCAACGCCGGAACGAGCAATCTGAAATTAAACGTCAACGGCACGGCTTCGAGCGTATCCGGCGGCGTTTTAGATTGCGGCTCGGGCGTCGTCACTTTCGATTTCGGGACGTTCGCGCAAACCGGCGGCACGGTCGATTGCCAGAACGCGACCATTAACAGCACGCCGGCTGCGGGTTTGCAGCTCTTGCTCAGCGGCGGAGTTTTTAACGCCCCCGTCGGCACGATGACCTTTAACGGCGGAGTTTTCGAGCGCGGGGCGAACGGCACTTTCAATCATAATAACGGCACGGTGATCTTCGCGGGCAACACGGTCGAGGTCCGCATCGTCAATGGCGTGACGGCGCTTCAGGAATTCGGAAATCTGACGGTCGCGACTTCGGGCGGTTTGTTCGGCTCGGATAACGATCCGCTGCGCGTCAAGGGAAATTTGAGCTTGTCGGGGCAGGCTTTTTCGGTTAATTTCGAGGCGCAGGGAAATGTCTCGGTGCCGAGCGGATTTTCAACCAATACTTCGACCCATCTCAGCTTTACGGGCAGCGGCAATCAAACATTCACAAATGGCGGCGGCGCAAACGCGGCGGGAAACTGGACGATCAACAAACCCGCCGGCACGGTCACCGCTTTGACAAGCCTCATTTTAGCTCCCAGCCAGCCGTTCAATATTACGAGCGGTACGCTTTATCTGAACGAAAACTCGAATTTGACCGTCGGCGCGCTTGTTCTCGGCGCAAGCGGCAAACTCGTCAACGAATCATCGACGATCATCACGCTCGGCGGCAATTTGATCAACAACTGCTTGATCGACCTGCAGGGCGGCGGCGCGGGCTGTCCGGAAAACGATACGATCCTGATTCGCTCTTCGGACGCGGCGCAGCGCGCATGGTCGGGCGGCGGGCGTTACCGTTTGGTTGACGTGGACGTGCAGAATATGGGCGGTTCGGGCACGAAAACCGTTTTCAGCGGCACGAACTCCGGGAACAACAACTCAAGCTGGATATTTAATGCGAATTGTCCGGCGGCGCTTTCCATTACGCCATCGAGCGCGACGGTGCAAGCCGGCGGAACGCAAACTTTCACGGCAGGCGGCGGCTTTGTGCCTTATG